>JAUZRW010000250.1 GCA_030950085.1 Anaerolineae bacterium | reverse complement strand
TGATGAAATAGGTTTAGATGACCTCATCGCAGAGTATTTACCTGATGCAGTCGTCGCAAATGTCGAAAATGCAGATGAAGCAACAGTTCGGCAAATGCTACAGATGACCAGTGGTATTTTTAATTACACGGAGAGCGATATCTTCGATGATGCCACCAATGCCAATCCCAACCGAGCATGGACAGCCGCCGAGACGATAGAAACAATTTATGGCGAAGAGTCTTATTTTGCGTCCGGTACTGACTATTACTATAGCAACAGCAATTATAATCTTGCACAGATGATAATCGAGGACGTGACAGGCATCTCTTTAGCCGATAATCTGGAAACGCGGATTTTCCAACCTTTAGGCATGGATAGTTGCTTCCTCGAAACACCAGAGCGATTCGCTCAAGGTATCGTGCGTGGGTATACACAGGACGACAACGACAATTGGGACGATGTAACAGACTATAATGATGGTGTGGGTATGGCAGATGGTGGAGTCATCTGTAATGCCGAAGATTTAGCAAAGTTTTTACCCGGCTTGCGAGACACACTGCTATCAGAGGCAATGCTTGAAGAAATGCTGGATACTGTTGACGATGGGGCAGGTGGGGCATATGGTCTTGGCATGGGTTACGATGAAGGCGAATTTGGGATGCAAGTTGGGCATGATGGTTCAACCAGTGGTTTTCAATCCAACATGGTCTATCTACCAGATGAGGATATTGTTGTCGTCATTTTGACAAACAATTTTGACTCTGACTTGGTAGAAGAATTGACTATTGAAGCACAGGCGATTGCTCTAGGTGAGTATTAAGCAGATGAGTCGTATTCGCAAATTGTATAAGAAAATGCGTCATATCCACCTTCGATTGCTGGACAATGGAGCAGATTGTGACCTCTCTGAGCCGCTTGCTACTTTGTACAATGCACTAGAATACGATGAAGCACTTAGCACTCAGTTTGTACCAGAATTACAACGTATCGCAGCATCGTGTGAAGCGGAATATCGGCAAGATATCGAAGGCTTGCTAGAGAAGGCATTAGAACTGGAAGCAGACGAATGATAGTTGATATCGGACAACACGATACGACATTAAGATTCTATAATGTCACAAGTTGTCCGCTACGGCTGCTTTCATAAGCGGCTTCAATAATTTGTAGATTGACTAAGCCTTCTTGTCCGCCGGGAACAGGTTTCAAGCCATGCTGAATCGCCTTCACGAAGTAAGCCATTTGTGCATTATACATCTTTTGTGAGGGCGGTTTATCAGCCTCTTGTGAAAAGCCCGATTCAACAATCGCTACACGGCGGCGACTTTCATCAACAATTTTAAGGTGCGTCGGGAATACTTGAGCATAACCTTCTGTGCCATAGAGTTCAGTAGATGCTTCAGCACGTCCACTATGCGGTTGCCACCATCCGGACTCTATAAATGATGTCACGCCATTATCCCAATCAATCATCACCATTGCGGTATCATCAACATCATAACTGCCGTAATATGTGCCGACACGGGCAAAAACACGGACAGGTTTGGGGTCATGTAACAAGTATCGCGTCGTGTCAATGGCATGGATGCCCATATCTGCCAATGCGCCGCCACCGGATAATCTTTTCTGTGTGAACCAACCCTCTGGTCCCCATAATGTATGTATGCCATAACCTTTTGTGCGGATTATCGCACCAAGTTTGCCTTCTCTGAGTTGGTCACGAAGCCATTGCACTTCTTCATCAAAACGCCAACAGTGGGCGACCATCAAGCGTGCGCCCGATTTTTCGCTGGCGGCGATTATATTTTGTGCCTCTTCGACTGTCATTGCCATGGGTTTCTCGACCATCACATGAATCCCAGCTTCTAGGGCGGCAATTGCCTGTGACGCATGGAGGTAATTAGGGGTGTTGATAATCAGCGCATCAATACCGCCCTCGTGGATTAATGGGGCTATTTTCTCATATTTGCGTGTGATTTTGTAACGTTCAGCAAAATGGTTGGCAGATGCCGGACTGTGATTCACTATCGCCACAATCTCTGCTTCCTCTATTTCTTCTACAGCGAGAGCATGTATGTGGGCGATTGTACCTGTTCCTGTGAAGGCTAAACGAAGGGACATGATGATAATTCCTAGTTTCAATGAAGGCAATTAAATAATCTTACGATAAATCGTTTCAGGTAAGTTAACTTTCAGCCGTGGTTTCGGGGACGGGGGTGGCTTTAGGGCTCGCCTCAGTAGCAACGGGGTCAGGTGTCGCTTCGGTGGCGACGGGTTCAGTGGTCGGTTGAGGTGTTGCTTCGGCAGTGCTTTCAACAGGTACATCGCTCGGCGTTGCCGTGACCGTGATGAAAAAATAGGGGTTTGACCGCCCTGTAGCAACGAGGTCGCCCTCGCTATTGTACAAGGTTACTTCGGGGCGTACTAAGCGGTCTAAGCCATAAACCACTATTCGTACTGTGCCATCTTCGGCAAAGGTCGCAAATTGATACGCCTGACTCTCACCACTTGCCAGCAGCACATCATCGGTCTCGAAGTAATACAAATACAACGGCTGGGCATCCACCACATCCGCCTGCGTTTGTAACACCGTCAACAGCAACAAGACCACGACTATCAGCAGCCATTTTGCCGACTTCACGACACTTCCGCGACCTAACATCCTCAGATTTTCCAATGTTTGATGAGAACTACACCTATTATAGTGTAATTTTGCTGTAAGACAACAAAAATTTGATTAATTTAATGTGTTAGTACCAATCCCCAACACCTAATTGCTGACATTATCGGGTGAAATAACAATCCAATTGCTATCGGATAGGGTCAATATCTCATTTTCGTAATCTGGAATTGTGTCTACAAAGACATCATTTTGGAGTGCTATAAGTCGTATTCTAACATACATTGTATCCAATACGCTACTTAGCTCAGGCAGCAAAACGGGCTGAACGACAATTTCATTGACTCGCCAGTTCGACGTAGACCAGAGCGGACTTCCTGCGAGTAGTTCACAATGCGACAAAATTTGCCCACCACCATCAAGCATCGTGACCTCTAGTGCCAATGAATCTTGTAGTACTTCGTTCGTTGATAAATAGAGGTTAATGATGTCTTCATCCACTGAAAAACCCACAACATTGAGTCCATTTTCAAACTGCATATCGCTTAGAGTGATGTTCTCTGGGACTTGAGGCAATTTTTCCGGCATTTGCCATAAAGGAGCATAACTATACTGGATGGCTATCACGTTGGCTGCTAAAAAAATGAGCGCAGGTAGCAGACTCATCAACCAATGAAGACGTAAGCGGAGAAAATCATAACCGGCTGCAATGATTAGTATCAGGGCAGGGAAGGCAAGCGCAAGATAACGAGCTGGTAGAAAGGCAATCCCTAACCACCACACGCGCAAAAGCCCTAATCCTAATGCGCTGAAACTTATCACAAATAATAGTATTAGAGCTTTGCGGTCATCGGGTGATTCCCATGCCGATAATCCGATACTCACCATACCGACACCTAGCACAATCCATACCACCGTAACTATCCAATCGGGGGAAGAATAAGCAGGGTTGGCTGATGGTGCGCCTAGAGTTTCTAGTAATTGTTGCAGACTCGGTAGGGTATATTGGTTGATGAAAGGGTTTGTGAGAACAGTGAAATTTTCTAGTGTGAGAGCGCGATGAGTGCGGCACATGCTTTGTCCACAGATAGCAACATTGACACCTGCAAATATCACCCCTAGCAATATTATCCCTAGTATCATCAAGGTTAAGCGACGGATGCGTCCTTGTTTACTGCGGAAAATCCAGCGTTCTAAGACGACAAAAAATAGGGCTGGTGCTAGGGCAATTGTGTTGATTTTGATGCCGATTCCTATGATGAAGATAACAATGAGACTCGCCAAGGCACGCCACGAAAACCCAGACTTTAATGCTTGTGCCAAGAGAATGAGAGCGAGTACACCAATCAACATCAGAGGGGCATCATTATTGAACCATGTACTCAACGCGATGGCAGGGCTAAAAAGCGCATAGAGCAGAGTCGCTATCCACGCACGATTTGGAAATTGAGACCACAGCAAGCGTGCGGCAAACCATACGCCAATCACTGAAATTGCGCCTACCAGAATGGTGATGGAACGCGCTAACCAAATGCCACGATACGGTTGTGCGAAAGGTGTTTCTGCATCAAGGTTGTGAATGTAAAAATTATTCGGCTGCGGATTAAGGCAAAAGGGGGGCGGATTACCGATAGGCGTGGGAATAGCTTGGCTGAATGGACGAATCAACCGACCCACAAAAAAATGATAAAGGGGCGGTTGATTGAACTGGTTAAATATTTGGTATTGTTCAGCCCAATCATTTTGTGGAAGTGTATCATCAATGCCGCCGCGATACTGTGCGACGTAATAATGATTGACCTCATCGAAGTATTCCCACAAGGGAGTCATAGTGGCGAACCATCCGGCTAAGAGGAGGCGCAACGCCACAAGGCTTATTAAAGCAAGTAAGGTTTGCCACCGAATCATAACGCCTCGATAGCAACGGGTACACCACTAAAAGCGGCATTACCTGTGAGAACATCCAGTCGTTTGTCGTCTGTTAGGTCATTCAGGCTGACTCCGGCGTATTCTTGGGCAACAGATAATTTCACACCAGTACGGTTATGACCCCAACCATGTGGGATGCTGACAACGCCGCGCATAATCGTATCGGTAATTTCGACAGGGATTTCAACTTGACCGACCTGTGAACGAACACAGACTGCCTGACCATCGGCGAAACCATGCGACTCGGCATCGTCGGGGTGCATCATGACTGTGCAACGATTCTTCCCACGTACAAGCCGTTCGCTATTGTGCATCCATGAATTATTGCTGCGAATGTGTCTACGCCCAATCAGTTGTAAATCATAGCCATTCGCTTGTGCCATTTGTGAATCTTGCAAGTGTTGATGCACACGCGATATATCGTTGAGGATAATTTCCGGCGCGAGTTGAATCCGCTTGCCCTGAGTCACGAGTCGCTGCGGTAAGACAGGCACAAGTGCGCCCAAATCAATGCCATGTGGATTATCGCGCAAATCTTTGAGTTTAATCCCCTCGCCAGAGACAGGTTTCATGCCGCGATTGCCATAGGGACCATAGCGTATCGCCAAGTCAATCAAACGAGATGGGCTAAAACGTGTGAAATAATCACGACTGCCTTCGCGTTTTGTGCCTTTTTCCATGCGTAAGCGTAATTCGCGCAATATTTCCCAATCGGTCATCGTATCAGATTCGGGTTCAAACAAGATTTCGGAGAATTTTGTTGTGTTGCGAACTGCTAGAGCATGAAAACTGATATCATAATGTTCGGTCTCTAGTCCGGTTGTGGGTGGCAGAATGATATTGGCATGGCGTGTTGTTTCGTTAATGTAGATATCCACCGCGACCATAAATTCGAGATTAGCAAATCCTTCATCGAGTTGCTGTCCATTGGGAGTCGATAATATCGGATTTCCGGCAACTGTGACCATCGCCCGTAGTTGACCGTCACCTTCGGTCAATAACTCTTCCCCTAAGATGCTAACAGGCAGTTCGCCACTAAACTCAGGCCGACCACTGACTCGTGATTGCCAACGACCATAACTCCCAACCTGTCTAGTCTTTGTGGTGATATCCACAATATCAACTGCCGGAAGCGTGAACATTGCACCGCCAAGTGAATCAAGGTTGCCAGTGAGAATGTTTATTGTATTGATGAGCCAGTGACATAACCCGCCAAATTCTTGTGTCGAAACACCCATCCGCCCATAACAAACTGCTGATTCTGCTTGTGCGAAGTCGCGTGTGACTTGTCGAATCATCTCAGCTTCGATACCAATTGTCTCGGCAAGGTCTTCGGGTGCGAAATCAGCGACAGCCGATTGCACTTGTGCTACGCCGTCTGTGAAGGATTCTAACTTGCCCATGTTGACCAGATTTTCGTCAAACAGGGTATAGACCATTGCCAGCATAAGCAGGGCATCCATGCTGGGCTTGATGAAAAGATGCTGGTCAGCGAGTTTAGCGGTACGAGTTTGGCGTGGGTCAATGACAACAACTTTGCCGCCTCGCGCCTGTATTGCCTTGAGTCGTTTTTCGACTCCCGGTGCTGTCATCAGGCTACCATTAGATTGCAAGGGATTCGCACCAAACATCAACATGAAGTGTGTACGGTCAATATCGGGGATAGGGAGTAATAATTGATGACCAAACATGAAGTATGCCGCAAAGTGGTGTGGCAGTTGGTCAACTGATGTTGCAGAGAATCGATTTTTGGTGCGGAGACTACGAATAAAGGATGAGCCGAATAAGATACTACCTAGATTATGAACGTTCGGGTTGCCGAGATAGATACCTACTGCATGATTGCCATACTTCGCTTGGATAGCCTTTAAGTTCGTTTCAACTTCATTGAAGGCTGTTTGCCAAGAAATTTCTTCCCAGCCATTTTCTGTGCGTCGAACAGGGTGCTTGAGTCTATCGGGGTCGTTGTAGATATCTTGGAGGGCTGTTGCTTTCGGACAAATGTGACCTTGACTGAATGGGTCATTTTCATCACCGCGAATCGACAAAACCTCATCGCCGCGCACTTTGATTTCGATACCACACATTGCCTCGCACAAATTACAAGTGCGATAATGGGTTCTTAAAGAAGAATTTTTGGTCATAATAGAGTCTCGTATCACTATAAGGTTTCTAAAAGTTGTTTTATCAAGTTCGTTAGTTTGGCATAACATAGAGTGCAAAGCCTTTGTTTGCACTCTCATTTGATTTTAAGACGACTTGTCTGTGAGGGCTTGCAAAACTCGTGGCGCTGTCATAGGTAAATCAGTCAAACGCGCCCCCGTTGCGTCTGCAATCGCGTTGGCAATCGCGGCGGCAGTTGGAATCACGGGCGGTTCGCCGACACCTTTTGCGCCAAAGGGTCCAGCATCCGATGGAATCTCAATGAGGATAGTTTCTAATGGTGCGGCTTGAACGGCATCTGGGACAGTATAATCCATCCATGACCCCGATAACAATTGACCGCTTTCGTCATAGTGCATCTGCTCATATAATGCCCAACCGATACCTTGAACTGCGCCGCCTTGTATCTGACCTTCGACAATCAGAGGATTAATTGCCTTGCCGACATCTTGGATGATGACTAGATTCACCACTCGGACTTCACCCGTTTCCTCATCAACAGCAACTTCGGCAATTTGAGCCGCGAATCCCGGTGATTGGGCTGTAATCGCCTGTCGTCCATTGGCATGAATCGGCGGATACTTACCCCCAAATGTCATTGCCTTAGATGCAATTGCACCGAGTTCAATTGTTTTTTCTGGGACACCCTTAACTTGAACTTTGCCATCTACGATTTCGAGGTCGTCTACCGCAGCCTCAAATTCTTCCGCCGCAATTTCCAATACTTGTTTGCGAGCCTCTTGTGCGGCACGAACAACTGCCGAACCCATTGTGTAGAGGGTTTTACTACCACCAACACCACCTGCATAGGGCGCACTGTCTGTATCACTATACACAACGCGAACTTTATCTGGTGCGATACCAAAGGCTTCTGCTGCGAGTTGACCAAATACCGTGTGTACGCCTGTGAGGTCTGCCGAACCGGTTTGGACTTGTAAAATGCCATCTCGATTCAACTTACATACAGCGGCACCCGGTTCAATACCCCCCATCCATCCGCCGACTGCCATGCCAATGCCATGTCCTTTTGCTTTGCCATTATTGCGTTTTTGCCAAAGTGGATGTGCCTTAACTTGTTCAATCGTTTCCTGCATCCCCATTTTTGGCCATGGTTTATCATTTGCCAGCAAATCACCCGGCTTGGCACAGTTTTTCATCTTTAATTCAAGTGGGTTGATACCGAGTTTTTCTGCTGCTTCATCTAATAGAGTATCCAGCACAAAAATCACAGTTGGGGCAGTTGGCGCACGATACGCACCATCGGATTGTTTATTAGTCACAACGTTGGTCGCAATAGTTCGGTAGTTCGAGACAGGGTAGAAACTCGTCATCATATAAGCTGAAAAACTGCCTAATCCACTAGGATAAATCCCTGAATCCAATGTCACATGAATATCTATTGCCGTCAATGTGCCATCAGTTTTTAAGCCGATTTTAGCGTCCACGCGCATCGGCGGTGCTGGATTCGTTGTCAAGAGTTCTTCATTACGGGTCAAGATGAGGCGTACTGTACGCCCGACTGCTTTTGCGAGCAGTGCGACGAGTGGTTCATAGAGTCCGAATTTAGCGCCAAAAGCACCGCCAACTGGAGCAGCATGAACCCGAACGTCGGATTCGGGTACACCAATGACACCAGCAACATCGTTACGGATGCCAAATGGGGTTTGTGTGCTAACCCACATGGTTACGCCGCCTGTGATGGAGTCGGGTTGTGCCATAACGCCCTGAGTTTCAATCGAGCTTTGATGCACCATCGGAGTCGTATAAGTATGTTCCAATATCAAATCAGCCTCAGCCAATGCCTTTTCGACATCGCCGCGACTAGATTGTGCGACATCCGCAATATTGCTATGTGTTTTCTTATCGGTACCTTTTTCATCACCACCAACATCTGCACCATGCGCCCCTTCATCACCTGCGCCAGAGGGGACACCAGTGGGCCAGATAATCGGGGCATCCTCAGCCATCGCCTCATCCATTGTTACCACTGCCGCAAGCGGTTCATAATCTATATGCACCTTTTCAGCCGCATCAGCCGCCGCAGCTTCGGTTTCTGCTAAGACCACCGCAATTGGATGACCCACAAATAGCACACGGTCACGCGCTAACATCAGTTTATTGCGTGATGACGGTGTGACATAGGGTAAGTCAGCCGCTGTGATGACCGAATGGACTCCTGAAACAGCTAACGCTTCTGATGTATCAATTCGTTTGACGTTAGCATGGGCATAAACACTGACGACCAAACGGGCGTGCAACATGCCTCTCATTTTTAAGTCGCCAACATAGCGTGTTTGTCCGCTTACTTTAGCTTGACCATCGAGTAGAGGGGTAGGTTTTCCTACAGCGAAATTTTCCATTGATAATATTCTCCCAAAATTATCCACACAACATATTATTCCACATTTTTAGGGTATCGGGCAATTCAATTGGACATGCAATGGTTAGGTTAGAGGTGAACCCACTGATTGCCGCGCCAAAATTTTATAGTGGGAAGTGTCCCTGCAAACACACAAATAAGATGATACCATGTTATGAAGTGTTATTCAAAAATTGGCATTTTGACACTATCGAGTTTTAATGCGTAGTTCAAGCCATGCCATCATTAATTGTTAAGCAATGGATTAGCACAAGCAAGACCCGCAACGCTACATCTACTCAAACTGAACAAGATTGAAAGAGATAATATGCTGACACAAGCTGAAATCCGCGAAAAAGTTCGCCAATTCATTTTGACAGAATTCGTTCATGACCAGTCGTACCCCTTGACTGATGACGAGGGTATTATCACAGGTGGATTTATGGATTCACTGGCATTAGTGACATTGGGTGTCTATATCGAAGATGAATTTGGCGTTGAAATTCCTGATCCAGAATTGACGGTTGCTAAAATGGATACGCTCGATTTAATCGTCGCACGGATACTGCGCTTGTGAAAAAGTTCGTTATATTTACGCGACTGTAAAATTTTAACCATTGTTTACTTTAAGCCTGTTTTGGAACAGGACGGCAGGATACGCAGCAGGTCTCGCTCTCCTTTAGTTTCGGGCAACCCTACAGCTTACAAACGTGGCTCTTTGCCATTGGTTTATTATCACTTGCTAGACAAGAAAACAAGCGCGTCTTGGTCATTATCTGGGATAATGCAACTTGGCATAAAAGCAAAGACATCCGCAGATGGCTGCGTGACTATAATCATGCTGCCAAAGCCTGTGATGAACCGCGTTTAATTGTGTATTGTTTACCGACAAAAAGTCCTTGGCTCAATCCGATTGAACACAATGGTGAACTGACATCAAGCGAGTTACGCAAGCGACTATGTGACCATTTCGACACAAAACCGCTTCTCAATACATTCAAGATAGATGCTCTGTGATTGCATTAGGCACAAAAAGTTGTCTCTCGTGACACAGCTCTTAAACACACCCCAAAAACTTAGAGAGTTAAGCAGATTATGGTATTTCAAAAGCCGCTCTCTACCGTTATCTCAGTGAAGAATAGCTATTTCAACTAGGTATTTTCTGGGGAGTATACAAAACCCCCCAATAACAGAGCAAAGGTGGGGTAAGCGTCAGGTATTATCGAGCCGATATCCTCTAATTTGCGGTATCCTAAAGCTATAGAGTTTGATAAGTAGGATGATTGGAGAACAATATGCGTACAAGCGTGTTTGCTTTGTTGTTTGTACTATTTATTAGTGTGTCACAAGCACAAGAGATTGATACGATTTATGGTATTGTAACTGTCAATAATTCGATTGTGCGTGTAGGACCAGATTTTGCCTATGACCTGATTGGGAGCTTACCTCTCAATGCCTCGATTGTCATTACGGGGCGCTCTGGCGATTTCATCAGCCGTTGGGATGGTCGTCAATGGCTACAATTGGATTCAGGTGCTTGGATTTATGCGCGTCTTGTTCGTACCAGTACCTCCTTTAATTCCATTCCACCAGTCGGGCGTTTATTGCCGCGTGACCGCAATGGACGCGTGCCAGAGGGCTTTGATTTATCGAGTGAAGTCTGTTCACAGTGGGCTGGTGAATTTACCCAATCGGGCGATTTCTTCGCAGGCGATGAGGTCATTACAGTCACTTATCCAACCTTACAAGGCGCAAGCATTTACAGTGTGATTGTCATTGCACCAGATGGTTTCCGTACACCATTTGATAGTGAAACAGGGGCTGTCGAAATTCGACTTGACCGTTTACCGAATCAAGCTGGTACGTATACATGGCGCGTTGCTCCCTATTGGACAGTCAGTGAATCGCGCTTTAGATGGCAGCAGATTTGCCTTTTACAGACAGGTGGGGCATTCGAGAAACCCGAAACTGCCTTCGACAGGGCAGGGTCGATTCATGAAGATGATGAAGATGACTAAATTCCAATATGCTGGGGACGGTACATTATATTTACTCCAAGAAGTATTGTGCTTCGGGTAGGTCATAAGTCATAAGATGACGTGATGATGTTTTGGAAATTTTATGGGCGACTATTTCAGCCGCCCTGATAGTTAAGATTTGTTTAACAAACCATTTGGGATAACGCTCTTACGCCTGTCTCACAGTGCAGTTTTGTGTGAGGCGCGGTGAAACCCCGAAAGGGGCTTATGGCGATTCAGTTGCAGTAGTGAGTGGGTCGAGGTTGTTGGTATCACGGATTAGGTTTTCAAGGAAATCAAGTTGTCCTAAAGCCGCTCCCATGATGATATTGGCGTTAATTGCATCGTTACGGGCTTCAAGTACCACCTCATTTTGCAATACGCCACATTCATACAATGGATTAATTGCTTCATTCAGCAGAATCACGCCTTGATTGTATCGCGGCGCATAACGGTTCAATTCGGGTAATTGTTGCACATCAGCCGCCGTAATGAGATACTCCTGTACGAAATCGGGCGGTTCACAAGGCATCACCTCACCAAGCAGCACATTTTCCCAAAGTGGCACAGGACTCGCGGCAACACTTTTGCTGGCAGCCACAAAATTGCGGAAGGCTTGTAATTGTCCCAATTGAATATCAGGTGGGATGATAAACGCATCCAATTGGGCTACATTTTCTTCAACAAAAGTAAGATCGGGCAAATCCAAGATGTTAGCGAGGCGACGAAAAACCGTACTATTAAGCCAGCCTTCTGTGCCACGATAATTGACATAGAGCCAGCCGCCTGTTGCATCGCGTCCTATTGCGGGCAAAATTGCACCCAAAGCCACAACAGCCACTATATCCGCAGATAACAAAGGTTCGACTCGCAGATTTGCCTCAGCCGTCAGGTAGATTGCGAGATGGTCTTCAGGAATGGGAGTTGTTCCAACAAGACCTGTTGTGAAATCCGTCATGGGCAAGGTTTCAGGCGGAAAATCAATATCAATTAGTTTCGCACTAATCCAACCAAGCCTAAACAGGCGATTAGGGCGGCGCACTTCAAACCATAGACCATCAAGATTACGTCCGATGATTTCTAATATATCACGCTCAAAAACCGATGCTACCGCTTCTGATTGGCGGTCTGGTAAAACACGAATGAAGGCACTTTCGACCTCAATTACGCCGCGTTCGACCTCGATTGCCGCGACAACTTCTGTCGCTTCGGCTACGGGTGTTTCCATTGTCGATTGCCCGAAGGTAGGAAGAATCATCAAGAACAAAACTAGACTTGTGAGTAGTATTTTTTTATGGCGCATCGAAGACCCACCAATCATCTAAATTCCAGAGTGCATCATTGATTTGAATGCTAATATTTTGAATATCGGCATTGTAAGCATGAGTCACTGTATTTGAGTGAAGCCAAATATAGGGCAAGTCGTCTTGCAAGATGCGTTCGACCTCGCTGTAAATAGCTTGACGTTCACCTAAATCACAACCTGCGACAGTTTGTGCTTCGTGGATAAGCCGCGTTACATCAGAATTGTTATATGATGTGATGTTCCAAACTCTATTGCTGTTGAGTACATCTGCTTCGGGAGTAACCGCTAATTCCAGATTCAATGTGCTTGGATAATTATCGCCCCAATTCGTCGTATACATATCGAAGCGTTGGTCGGATACGTCGCTAAGAGTCGTTGGATAGATTGATATATCAATGCCGATTCGCCTCAGTTGTTGCTGAATTACAATTGCTTCAACCGCATTATAGGCGCGACCTTCAAAATAACCGAGCGATAAACTCAAGCGTGTACCATCGCGGGCAGTGCCACAATTGACACATTCACGAATCGAGCGTCTAGCAACTTGCACCCAACCTGCGTCTTCGAGTAAGCGCTCGGCTTCATCAGGATTAAATACGACATTGGGTAAACTATCATCATAAGTCCATGATGTAGGGATAGAAAAAGTTGAGATAAGCCTACTTTGACCATGACGGGCGATGTTAATGACCCCTTGTCGGATAAGTCCTTGTCCCTCTTGTGCTTGTGATGTCATCAGTAGCAAGCAGAGCATCACGATGAGTAAAATTAGTCGGCGCATTGTGTCACCTCATTGGGATGGTGTTTGTAAGGCTAACCATGTATTGAATGTGCCAGTTTCGCGTTCTAGCGTAAGCGATTCAATCACGAGGTCAGCATCACCTGCGGGTAAGCGCGAGCCATCTCCGGCTAAGTCACGATAGGCGGCATATTGTTCGACAGCTAAGGCACTATAAACGACCCCTAAAGAGGCATAAGGTGCAGCATAACTATCGTCCAAAGCAATAGCCATTTCAAAATCAGCTATCGCAAGGTCATAATCGCCTTCAGCAGCATGAGCCACACCGCGATTGTTATATGCACGAGAATTTTCAGGTTCAAGGGCAATCACAAGGTCAAAATCCGTCAGTGCTAAACCAAAACGTCCTTGTTCGGTGTATAAAATACCCCGATTGACATACGCTGAAATGAGATTGCCATCCAATTCGATTGCTTGATTGTAATCTTCAAGGGCATTGGCTTGATTACCGAGTGCAGCATAAGCGAAACCACGCGCAACTAAGGCAGGGGCATAGGTATTATCGACTTGCAAAGCACAGCTAAAGACGATAATCGCCGTATTGAAATTGCCTTGCGAATAATAACCATTGCCCAAGCCGACATAATACGCGAGTCCATCGGTTGTGGGTTCAATGTCCTCACAAACCAATTCTGTTTGTGCCAATGAGACACTACTCAGCAGCACAAGATTGACTAGAACGAGTATGATTAATCGTCGCATCAGCTTAACTATCCGCTAAATTGGCTGACAAGAACCATGAACCATCATCGAATCGTAATTCAAATTCAAAGCGTGATTCTAATGCACCTGCGGCACTCTGAATGCGTGAATCGGCACGTCCACCGGCTAAGAAAAGATAAGCGTCATAGGCTTCGACAGCGCGTTGTGAGTGGATAATACCAAGGAGGGCATAAGCATCAATCGCAACACGGTTAAATTCAGGGGCAGGTGCTTCGGGGTCACGTTCAGGGTCTTGTAAATCCGTAATCACAGCGTCTAAATTCGCAATGTCGATAACTTGCAAGAAATCACTTTCGGCAGCATCGTAACTCTACAATGCCAGATAGCAGATTTTGTACTTGATTTTTGTTGACAATAATTCAATTAACCAAAAATCTCGTACTCAAAAAATTGAAAATCTGTAGTCGAGTTCATTAAGTGGCATTGTCGAGGTATCTACATCATAACCCTTCAAGATCATGTTATACAGTGTTACACGATATTCAGAAACCAGTTTAGCATCTTTTGTCCGTCGCCATTTGCCTGCAATTTGACCTAGACGATCTTCAAGGTGTAGAACTTGTACATTCGGATAGCCGAGTATGTGGGCATCTTCATCTGTATAATCCGCAAGTTCTTTCAGATAGTCCTCGCGTGACATTTCATCTTCTGGTTTTAGAATGCGTCTTTTGTCTGACATACGTCGCTTTGCCCTAATCTTTTGGGTGTAACGGTGAGGAGAAAATCCCCCACCGTATTTTCGTTTTGCTCAAGGAACAATTAGCTAGGCGCTCATCTAGATTGTAAGTTTATCGTATGCTTGAAGGATAGCAGCCCGAACGGGTGGGGGCGGAAGATCCGGCATTAATTCTGTGGAGAGTTGATCCTGAATAGGCAAAATATCGACATCATAACCCTTTAAGATCATTTTATAGAGTGTCTGCTGATATTCCACGACAAGTTTACTGTCTTTAGTTGTTCGCCACTCGTCTGCGATTTGGCTCAGATGGTCAGATAGGCGGAGAACCTCAGCACTTGGATAGCCGAGCTTACGTGCCTTCTCATCCGTATAACTCTGACGCTCTTCAAGATAATCTTCATGAGATTGCATATCTTCCCATTTCAAGATTCGTTTGGTTGCCATGTTTCATACTCCTCATCTCTCATATAGTCAGTTAGCAATTGAATACTTCCCGTCCGTTTTGGGAGTGGTATTCGAAACCATTCAACCCAAAACATTGCACAGTTACTTTCCCATTTTTCGAACTGACCATCCTTCTTTGGGAAATTATAGAGTGCTTCTTTCTTATCATTGTACCATGATTGTATATCATGAAGCGTTTCGTCGGATATCTCCACACTATAGGTAAATACAGTGGTACGACCTTTCGTTTCTTGCACAAGCTCATAAGCACGTTCAAAATAGACATCGTCATCTTGCAAACATCCTGGCTGCGGTTCATGCTTGATGAGTGCATCTATCAAGGCTGTTTCACCACCCACTGCCTCAGCCGCTTCCGCTGTAGGATGGAATCCAATAATCTTGTCCTCAATGACACCCATCACGCCAACATGACCAGCCCGAACCAGAGCTTGCTCACTATAATAAGAATGATTTTTATTCTGAACGCCACCAGTCCCGCGAAAAATAAGCACCTGAATAATTGGCATATCACCTCCATTCGATGTGGATATTGTAGCAATCATCATAGATGTTATGGTTGATTTCGGCTAGATTTGGCATGACAACTCCAATAACTCACCTCACAGTTAAGGTGTCAAGGAAGCCGCGCTTAGAAAAAAGAAAATCGGACAGTGGTTGCCCACTGCCCTAGGCTTTGTTATAGCTGACCGATACGAGACGCGAGTGCTGTCCAGCGTTCGGTGGCACTCACATTGCGGATGGCTTGTTGCACCGCTTCATCACTGCCCACCAGCACGACCAGCTTCTTTGCCCGCGTAATCGCCGTGTAGGGTAAATTCCGTTGTAGCATCTGCGACATGCCTTCGTGAATCGGTAAGACCACAGCCGCATATTCACTACCCTGCGAACGATGAGTGGTGATGGCATACGCCAGTTTGATCTGCCACATTTTCTTGTAAGAATAGACGACGCGCTCGGCATCGAATTGAATGGTGATGGTCTTCTTTTTCTTGTCGATGAAAGCAATCTGACCGACTTCCCCATTCATCACATTGTCATCATAGTTATTCTTCGTTTGAACAACCCGATCGCCGACTTTGAAGCGACCCTGTTTCAATTGAACACACCACGAACTGTCAGTGAGGTGTGCTTGCAACCGTTGGTTGATGTCATCGACACCCGCCACGCCTTTGTACATCGGTGTCAATACTTGAATGTCTTCCGGTGCATATCCGAAGTTATCCGGGATACGATTGGCAACGATGTCAGACACCATCTTCCCGATTTGTTCGGTTGGCACACGGAACATGAAGAAGTCCTGACTCTGGTTGCTAAGATTGGGCATCTCACCCGTGTTGATTGCCTGTGCATTGGTGACAATGTGACTGTCTTCACCCTGCCGGAAGATGGTAGTCAGATTGAAAACGCTGGCAACACCACTTTGGATGATGTCGTGTAACACATTACCCGCACCCACACTGGGTAATTGATGAATATCCCCGACAAAGAGCAGACATGCCGAGTCTTTTACCGCTCGTAGCAGATGATGAAGCAACCACAGGTCAATCATGGAGGATTCATCAATGACGATCAAATCTTCAGACAAGCGATGCCCCGCGTTATAGCCAAAGTCTTTTTCTTCGGGGTTATAACGTAACAGGCGGTGAATGGTCGTCGCCTCGCATCCAGTGGGTTGTGTCAAGCGTTTCGCAGCTTGTCCGGTTGGCGCACAGAGTGCAACGGTCAAATACATATGCTGTGCCAGATCAAGTACTGCTTTCAAGGTTGTGGTTTTGCCGGTGCCAGGACCTCCTGTGAGGACTGACAGTTTATTGGCAATACTGCCTTGCACTGCTGCGAATTGTTCATCGCTGAGTGTGGAACTGCTTGCGATACGCTTGAGGGTCGCTTTGAGCTTGGATGGCGATAAAGAGGCTTTGCTTGCGGCAATGCTCTTCAAGCGTTTAGCAACAGATTTCTCCATTTGTAGCATACGGGGCTGGTAGATCACAGTTTCACCTGTGGGCAGTGTTGTCTGCACGAGAACATGCACATCCAGTGTCTCCTGTAGCGCCTGTGCCAGTTGGCTGTTATTCGCCGATTTGCGCTTGCGGACGGCTTTGATGAGATTTTCCGCTGGCACATGACTGTGTCCAGCGCGCATCATCTGCTCCATCGTCTTGACAATCGTTTGTGCCAGTGCTGATAAATTTTCCATGATACTGATTCCTTTGTTGTGATTCAATCTATTTCGACTGGCAAAGGGGCGGCAGCCCCCTTGATGCAAGCCGCAAGAATTGAAATCAGTTGGATTGGAATGGATGCTGATATTCGGGGTTTAGAGACGTACAATGCGTATCGCACGCCTCCGCGTTTAGTGGAAGACCGTCAACAAATTACCATCTTTGGCGATGCAAAAATGAATCGTGATCGTTTCGCTGACATCATGCGTGTTGTCTTTAGCAATATAGCCAAAGAGATTGCCCTGTGCTGTGTAGGCGATAGCGCGCCCAGCTTGATGTTGAATGCGGAGTGGCATATTACGGAAGCTGCTGTTAGCACGTTTGGCGACTTCTTCTTTTGCCCATTGTTCATCTTCATCTGCGACTTCTTGCATCCGTTCAGGAACAGCTAAACCGCGCTGCACAGCGATAAAGCGCCAGTAGTTGAACCAAACACCCACAATTTTGATCGGACGACGGGGACAGGGAAGTATCTGAGCGCTTGGATAACGTACAATCCGGCTCTGATTCAGTTGGCTCAGTTCATTCAGGATACCGATACGACGCAGCGCCTGAATGGTCTGCTGGGCGATTCCGTCCTGTCGCGTGCCATCATGCGCCTTCGGACCCAGTTGCCAGATACTCTCATCTTTGCCACTGTGATCAGGATTGGAGTAGTAGTGTCCTGCCGCGGCGATCAGTATCTGGTATTGTGTATCCAGTTCCCCATCGCCGACCTCTTGTAGCTCGACAATGCCACTTAATGAACTCGACTACAGATTTTCAATTTTTTGAGTACGAGATTTTTGGTTAATTGAATTATTGTCAACAAAAATCAAGTACAAAATCTGCTATCTGGCATTGTAGAGATAAAAACCACTGTTATAGAGTGTCTGTTGGATTTCAAAGTTGGTCGCATCGGCGAGTTGATTGTTGATACCAACGATGAGTATGCGGTTGCTTTGATGCAATTGCAACTTTCGCTCATTAATACGCAACCCGGACGCAATGTCTCTGTGATTGCATTCGGCGATGTGACACTGACTAATCAAGTGCCTGTGCGCCCAACAATTTTGATTGAATCAACTGGTTTACTAACGCTTCGCACTTTGCCTGATATTGAAGCTGATATGATTGAACAATATCCACTTCGCACAACCGTTACCGCTAATGGTCTCTATAGTGACGGTGGCTGGCTACGGGTTGAAGTGCCGGATACCTCTGAAATTGGCTGGGTATCATTAGACATTATTACGACAAATGGTGACATCAATTCGCTCAATATTGTCGATGTCGATACGCCATTTTTACGCCCTTTCCAATTAATGAGCCTCAGCACAGGTATCACCATACACGAGGCTGCCAACGCCCATAATTTTACGCATCTCAAAGTCCTTCCACACGTTTGGTAATCATATCAACAGCGACTGCCAATACCAAGACGACACCCTGTATCATCTGCTGCAAGAAAGATGCTAGGCGCAACAGATTCATACCATTGCTGAGAACACCAACTAACAGCCCACCAGTTACTGCACCAAACACGTTACCCACACCACCAAAGAGGCTAACGCCTCCTAAGACGGCTGCGGCAATCGCATCCAGTTCTAGCCCAACAGCCGCTTGCGGTTGTGCAGAGAACAATCGTGCGGTTAGTAACATGCCGCCAAGTGCTGCCAACATGCCGCTACTGCCATAAGCAATCATCTTAACACGATTCACCGGAACACCTGCTAGACGGGCTGTTTCTTCATTGCCGCCAATGGCATACACATGCAAGCCAAAGCGTGTCGTGCTAAGGACTACACCGGAGATAATCACGACTGCCAAGGCTACCAATACCGATACAGGTATTTCGCCGAGTAAGGGTAGTACAACATCACCACGTCCGTAGAAGGTATATTCTTCTACACCATTGAGCGAAATTGGGCGACCTTCGGTATATACTAAAGTCAGACCGCGCCCGATACCCAGCATGGCGAGTGTTGCGATAAAAGGCGGCAATTTACCCCATATAATCAGACTACCATTGATGAGACCAATCCCAAAACCCATAGCAAGCGTAATCACCACACTCACCCCAAAAGGAAGCCCATTATTAACAATTAATCCCGCAGAAATAGCACCTGCCAGAGCAGCAACTGAACCCACAGAGAGGTCAATTCCGGCGATGAGCATGGTCAGTGTCATGCCAACCGTGATGATAATCAGAGCGGCATTTTGCTCCAGAATATTGATAAGGTTACGTTGCTGTAAAAAACGGTCTGATTGGCTCGTGAAATATACCATCAAGGCAACGAGTACAATCAATACCATGCCGCGTCGTAGCAAAGCACTAATGATGACTTGCCAAGATAAGTCACGGGAATTTAACCTCATTTCAGACAACCTTCCTGATAAGTTCCTGTTGCGGCGACCATCAAATCATCTTGTGTGGCTTGTTTGGGGTCAAATTCGCCAGCAAAACGCCCTTCGTGCATCACTAGCACACGGTCACTCACACCTAAAATCTCTGGCAATTCACTTGATGCCATAATAATCCCGACCCCATCAGCCGCAAGTTGTTGTATCAAGCGGTAAATTTCGGACTTTGCACCAACATCAATACCGCGAGTCGGTTCATCAAGAATCAATACACGCGGATTGAGTGTCAACCAGCGCGAGATAACGACCTTCTGTTGATTGCCACCACTGAGATTTCGCACGTTTTGTTGTGGTGAAGGGGTACGAATATCCAAACGTTTGATGAAATCCTCTGCCAATGAATTGACCTCCCGCCAGTTCACAAACACTGTTCGCACCAGTTCGGTGAGGCGTGTCATGGCAATATTGGCGGCAACCGTCATCACAGGGAATAATCCTTGTCCTTTACGGTCTTCTGTCACAAAGCCAATGCCCTGTTTTATCGCCTGATCAGGTCGGCGAATGGAGACAGGCTTGCCATTGATTGCAATTGTGCCACTTTTCGCGGGATGTACACCAAAAATCGTTTCCAGCATTTCGGTACGCCCTGCGCCAACCAAGCCCGCAATGCCAAGAATCTCGCCTTGTCGCAATTGGAAGCTAATATCTTTTACTCTAGCGCCCCGATTGAGGTTCTGTACTTCAAGAACGATATGCTCAGATGCTTGATTGCTACGTCTTTCATAAATCTGATTGACTTCGCGCCCAACCATGTGCTTAATTAGAATATCCCTATCAAGTTCTTCAATCGGGCTGGTTGCAACCCATTGACCATCACGAAGTACCGTTACACGGTCACAAATCTCAAAGATTTCTTCCAGTCGATGCGAGATAAAAATAATTGATACGCCTTGTTCGCGTAATGAGCGCATTTGATAGAATAACGTTTCAACTTCACGGTCTGTCAGTGATGAAGTCGGTTCATCCATAATAATAAGCCGCGCATCAAAGGACAATGCTTTTGCCACTTCAATCATCTGACGCTGTGCAATCGAGAAGAAACGCACCGGACGTTTGACATCAATCGTCAGTCCGAGTTCCTCTAAAATATGGCGAGCATCAGCATACATCTTGCGCCAATTAATTGTGCCGGGAATCATCCCGTGAGGTTCGCGTCCGAGAAAGATATTTTTCCCCGCATCAAGATAACCTACCAAAGCTAATTCTTGATGAATCATGCTGATACCACTCTGTTGTGCTGCTTGCGGGGAGTTAAGGTCAATCGCTTGTCCTTGCCACATAATGCTGCCTGCGTCGGCTTGATAGACACCGTTAAGTATTTTCATTAATGTCGATTTACCCGCACCATTTTCACCAAGCAGACCATGAATCTCACCGGGTAAGACAGTCATCGTCACATCCTTAAGCGCCTGCACACCGGGGAAGGATTTATTGATATTCTGTAGCTGTAGTAGTGCTTGGCTGTCGTCGCTTATCATGTAAATGTTCCCGTACAAATGAAAGATATATAAGTATGCCTCGAAAATCAGTAGATTATTTTGCCGCAGACACAATACGGGGCAATGCAGTCACCCACACTGCCCCATATTAAAAGTCAATCTAAGGCTTATTCGTCCGTCACCAGTGACAGAGCAACTGGCACACTATCAGCGACATCACCCCCACCAAGGAAAGTGATTGCCGCTTCAACACCTAGCTGACCAATCAGCGCAGGTTGTTGGGCAACAGTCGCCGCCAATGACCCATCACCAACTGCTGCGACAGCATCATCAATCGCATCAAACCCAACAAAGGTGATGCCTTCACGTCCAGCAGCATTAGCCGCCTCGATTGCGCCCAGAATCATCCCATCATTATGGGCGAAAACACCGTCAATGCTGTCTTGCGCTTGAAGAATA
>JAUZRW010000025.1 GCA_030950085.1 Anaerolineae bacterium | reverse complement strand
CACCAATATCTTGCTGATCGTATTTCGGGCTTCAAGAAGATTCTGCCGCTTCCTGACTTGATACATGCTCAGGCTCAACTACTTGATCTTGATTCTTCATGGCAGATGGCTTAACTTTCCCCTATTTATTGAGATGATACGGCGCGTGGTTATCTGACACAAGCGGATGCCGATTCTGCTCGACAAGATGAATTGCAATTCGGCAGTACGCGCTTCCCAATTGAAGCACCGCATTTCGTCATGGCGGTTTGGACACAATTAGAGCGTGATTATCCCGACCAATTATATGGCGGTGGCTTGGATGTCATCACCACAGTTGATTTGAACTGGCAACGGGCTGCCGAAGAAATTGTCAATTTGCAATTAGACTACCTCAATTATCCACCGAATAATGAGGGTATACCTGCCAATGCCAACAATGCGGCGGTTGTCGCTATTGACCCCTACACAGGCGAAGTATTGACGATGTTGGGCAGTCCTGATTATTTTGACGAGACCATTGATGGGGCGGTCAATGTCGCCCTTGCACCTCGTCAACCGGGCAGTACCCTCAAGCCCTTTACCTATGCTTTGGGCATGAATCCGAATCGTGACAATCCTTTCACGGCGGCAACGGTTTTCTTGGATGTAGAAACGCCTTTTGTCACACAACGTCTGGAAAGTTATACACCATCTAATTTTGGTCAAGTGGAACATGGACCCGTATCAATTCGAGAGGCATTAGGGTCATCCTACAATATTGCGGCAGTCTTAGCCCTTGATGAAATTGGCATTACACCATTTTTGGGCTTTATGGATGATGTCGGACTAGATACATTAGCAACGAATCCTTATGTCGATTTAGCAATCACGCTAGGCGGTGGTGAAGTGCGCTTGCTTGATTTAGCTCAAGCCTATAGCATCTTCCCGAATGGCGGTTATCGCATTGAACCCACTTTCATCCGTGAGGTTGCCACTCGTGAAGGCGACATTCTCTATCAATTTGAATCGCAACGTCTCGAAAACCGTGTTTTAGATGAACGTATCGCTTGGCTGATTACCGATATTCTCAGCGACAACGAAGCCCGTATCCCCTCGTTTGGCATCAATAGTGCCTTACAGATTGGTCGCCCATCGGCTGCAAAAACCGGAACAACAACTGATTTCCGCGATAATTGGGTCATGGGTTATACACCAAATCTGGTTGTCGGTGTTTGGGTTGGTAATGCCGATAATACGCCGATGGTCGAAGTCACAGGGGTTTCTGGCGCGGGTCCGATATACAATCAATTTATACGGCGTGTCACTGCGAACTTCCCTGAATACGAATTTCAGCAACCCGAAGGCTTGATTCGTTTGGAAGTCTGCGCCCTCAGTGGCTTGCTCCCGACAGATAATTGTCCTTTGCGCCGTGTCGAATGGTTCATCCCCGGCACCGAACCTACCAAATTTGATAATTATTATCAGACCTTTGCCATTGACCGCAACACTGGACTATTAGCCGATGAATCAACCCCGCAAGCCAATATTATCTTAGAAACAGTCGTTGTTTTGCCACAAGAAGCGCGTGATTGGGCAATCCGTACAGGCTTACGCTTACCGCCATCGGGTGCATTAATTGACGTATCTGATGATGATGTTGGGGTACGCCTCCTAGAGCCTGACCCTTACACAGTGTTTGAACTCTCACCTGTGTTACCACGAGAGAATCAACGTCTAAGATTAACAGTCGCTACACCGCAAAACACGGAAAGTGTGATCTACACTCTCAATGGTGATGTGATTGGCACGGCTGATAGGTCGCCTTGGGTTGTGTGGTGGATGTTGGAAGTCGGCGAACATGAACTGATAGCGGAATCAACATTATCCGATGGCACAATCGAGCGCAGTGAGCCGATTCTGTTCCGTGTTGATGATTACACGCCCCCCGAAGCACAGACAATTTTGCCGGGACAGTAGCCAAGATTGCAATTATGTAGAGTCGGTAAAACAGAAAAGATGAAGCACAAAGATACTGAAACGCGAATCGTTGGAAATTCGCGTTACTTACGTTTATTGACAGCCGCGATAGTTACAGGGGTCAGAATCGCTCGGACGCAAGACAAAAATTTGCCCCCCACCGACGCTGATATAAATCCAACCCTCAGGACTCAGTGCCACATCAAAAATACGATGAGGCCAAACCCCTGCACCGCGCCGATTTAAGCGTTGGGCAAAGAGTGGCAAATAACCATCCGATGTATAAGCGACACGGTCAACGCCTGCAATAAAACGATCTGAGGGGAGGGCTGTCTCAAAAAATAGCGTATCGCCTTCTTGCTCGATAAAGACGACTTGATAGCCCCGTATGCTGTCATTATTGACTGACCCACCCAAGACGAGTAATAAATCATCTGCTAAAAATGGAAAAGCCGCGCCACGATAGGGTTGCAGTGCAAGCGGCGTGCTATGGGTATATAAAAGAAGAGTCGCCTGTGTTGTGCTGTTGCAATCAAAATCTGCGCGGAAATTGGCTTCATTCTCACGACCTTCACAATATGGAAAGCCAAAGTGTGGGATTGTCTCGCTGTCTAAATCGTCTAAATCAATACGATTGATTTCATCAGTTGCGGCAATACTGCGTGCGTCATCGCGTCCGGTATCTGTTACCCATAATGCAGCGTCCCATACAGCGAGTGCCGCAGGATAGCGTAGCCCTTGTGCGATAATGCGCCGTTGACTGCCATCCATCGCTATCTGAATGATAGTGCCGTGTAAGTCATTGTCGGATTCACAAAAATCACAAGGCATAGGCACACCCACATACAGCCAGCCGTCATAATAGGTGATACCACTCGCTATGAAACCCTGTCCGACAGGTAAATCATCAACAATTGTTTCTAATGTATCCTCAGCAAAGCGATAAATATGTCCATCGCCTATAATATAGAGGGCATCCTCAGCATAGACCAAGCCATTCGGGAAGCGCATCCCACGAGCAACCACAGTGGGGTTATCCGGCAAAGCATCGCCATCACTATCGAGCATGACAAGCAATTCACCCGTTAGCGGACGTGTCGCATAGAGCCTACCATCGGGCATTGCTTCGATTGCTGTGAAGGCTAATTCACCTGCGTCTTGTTCAAAAATCGGACGTTCGATGCACCATAGACGCGACTCTACTCGTGGTAAATCGGCTCTCAATGGACGCTCCGAGCAACGCGGCAAATCTTGTGCATTAATGACAGTATTCAACAAAAGCAACATGATAAATAAAATTAGAATATGTCTCATGAGCATGTTTTATCTTCACACTTGGCTAAAAAACAGTACGGTAATCGGCAGATTTAGGTTAGAATAGACACACTATAGCTAGTATTTGATAGCTGTATAGAGCATAATTTACTTAACGGAGGTTACGCACTTGTCGGTTTATCAGGCTTTCGCAGAGCAAGGATTTTTTACCACAGTGATGAGTCGTCAGTTATCAGTTTACAGATGCGCTAATTCCTTAGACTATCGTACTGAAAACTGTGAACTGTAAACTAAAAACTTGAATATCATCCTCGACACAGTTGTTCTATTAGTCTGATGATTTGTTACTGCGTAACGTGAGTTACTTAAGGCTTGTGAGTATAGGGCTATTGTCAAGAAATTTCTTATCCAGCAAGATTGATTTGAGAACCCTTAAGGTAAGCATATGATTTTCCGTTGTATTCTCATGTTATAATCAACTGTAATCACAATTGATAGATAGGTCGTACTATCGAGAGTCTAATTTTAGCCATTTCTATAGTCATGTTATGTAGAGTCCTAGAAGTTCTTAGAATTCGCTCGTAAGGGCATAGCGCGCTATGCCCCTACAAAGACGAGATTTTATTTCCAATTACTTTTCAGATTCCACATACAAAGCCGTGAAATCGCTAGAAGGACTGCTTTAGCCTGATGGTTTGCTTGCCGCAATGTCATTTTCAGGCTGATAAACCTATCCAAATAACAGAGGAGATAGTTTGATGCCGCGTGTCCTATATATTGATGATGATTTTGCCAATCGTCTGCTCGTGAAGCGCGTGCTTGTGGCTGAGGGTTTTGAAGTCGATGAGGCTGATAATGCTGCCGATGGTATCCAACTGGCAATTGAGCATCAACCAAATCTGATTCTAATGGATATTGCGATGCCGGAAATGAACGGTTTGGAAGCCACGAATTATATTCGTAGCATTCCCGGTATTGCCCAAACACGAATTGTCGCTGTCACCGCTAATGCCATGCAAGGTGATCGTGAGATGATTTTAGAGGCAGGCTGTGATGGTTACATCAGCAAGCCGATTAATATTGATACCTTTGTTGATGAGATTTCGCAATTTCTTACATAAGGAAGCACATGAGTAAACGTAATCCGATTGACCCTAGTGAAGCACACGTCCTTGTGGTCGAAGATAATGTACCGAATTTCGTGTTGATTGCCCGTATGTTGGCTTTTATGGGAGTTCAACGTTGTGAGTGGAAGACGAGTGGTTGGCAGGTCGTCCAATTTGCCGAGACGTTACCCCGTATTGATTTAATTTTGATGGATATTCGCCTCCCATATGAAGATGGCTACCAAGCCCTGCAAAAAGTACGGGCAAACCCACGTTTGAAAGAAACGATTGTGTGTGCCGTCACCGCAGAAGCTAGTGAAGACCAGATGCGCCGCGCCCAAAAAAGCGGTTTTGATGGCTTCCTAGGCAAACCGCTCGATGCAGACCGTTTCCCAGAGCAAATTCGGCGTTTATTGAACGGGGAAGCAGTCTGGGAGTGGCAGTAAAGCTCTATACTGTCAATAACAAATCGCCGTTACAGGGGTTAGAACTGCTATGACCGAAGAAAATGTAAATTTGCTCCCACTTGTTCATCGGCAAGATATTTCGACACCCGAAGCTGTGCTAGAAGAGGCACTACCGGAGGTGATTGACAGTATCCCAAACGCGACTTGCGCTCAGGTCTATCGTCTCACGCATGATGGCATGGTCGTTTGGTATAGTGTCGATGGTGATGCGATTCTTGGTAAATTCTATCCCATAGAAGACGGCTCACCCTATCAACATGCGGCTACATCGGGTGAATCTACAATAGATGAACGCCATAATTTGTTAATTGCGCCGCTTCGAGGGCGTTATAACGCCATATTTGGGCTTCTCACTGTCGAATGTAGTGAACTTCCAGCAGATAAGTATATGTTGGATACTATCGCCGCCCAATTAAGTTCGGTATTGTATAGCAAACAGCTAGAGCAACTCCTCCAGCGCGAAGTCACTCTCACATCACAATTTAGCCAAGCCGAATCATTAGAGCAAATTGTGAGCATCTTCGCTATCAACTCAATCCAGCAATCACAGTTTGTCGCTATCAATGTTTTTGATTATGCAGCCGACGGAACACTTGAGGGCGCTACAGCAATCGTCACAGCCAATCGTTCAGCAACTTTCCAAACTGATGACCCTGTTGCTGTCAATCTTTCTTACATTCAGATTGTCCATGAAAACCTGCTTACGCAAGGGGATTTTCTCGTCAGTAATGCTGAAACAGATGAACGCTTTACCGAAGAAGACCGTGCATGGTTGCAATCACGCAATCTACATTCACTCTACTGCTTGCCGCTTCATATCCAAAATACACTTTATGGCTTCATCACGATTATTGATACAACAAATTCTTTAGCCCCCACCCCGCTAGAAAAGCAAATCTTCCAGAACATTGCCCAACAAGCCGCCGCTATCATTGAAAAACGTCGTCTTCTCCAGCAAACCCAAGAGCAAACACGGGTCTTGTCGCTGCTCAATGGTTTAATTCAGCGTGCCAATGTGGAACAAGATGAAATTAAATTGTTGCAAGATATGGTACAGGTACTCTATGAGGCGACAGAGTTTGACCATGTGGGTATTGGCTTGCTGGCTGCTGACAATGCTATTTCTCACATTGTAGCCGAGTATCCGGATACGGGTAGTGTTGGGGTAGAAGTTGAAGCGGGTGCAAACAGCATCGCTGAGATTCTGCGTCAGAGTGGTCAATCACTCATCATCCCTGATGTTGTTCAGGATACAACCTTACCCCCCCTTAGTCGGCAAGTATTAACCGAACTCAAGGTGCAATCCGTTATCTTCTTACCGATGTTTGACCTGAATGGGAAATTATTAGCGACCATTGGTTTAGACCGTTACGAAAAAGTGGCATCTTTTTTGCCACAAACCATTGAGTCAACGGAAGCCATGGTTTCTCAGATTGCTGTTAATCTTCAAAAATTACGCCTTTTGCGACATTCACAGGCGCAAGCGGCACAACTGCAACAAATCGCGGAGTTTGGTCAGGCGATGCAAGCCTCATTGCAATTAGAAGAAATCCTCAGCACTGTTTTGGAATACAGCCGTAACATTATCACTGCGGATTATGTCGCCGTGATGATATATGATCGCAATATTGAAAATTTTCGGATGAGCGCCCAATTTTGGGAAGATGGCGGTCAAGTCACATTGCCGGGCATCGCTGTTGCAAAAGAAAGTGACACCATTGCCGCACAAGCATGGGAAAAACGACATCTTATTCATGTTGAGGCTCTACAATCTGGTTGGGATTGGGAACATCCATGGGTTGCCACATTGCGCTCATTGATGGTCGCGCCGTTAATTGCTGGGGGTGTCTTGTTGGGGGTTTTGGAAGTGGGTAGCTTGCACGATGGGGCATACAGCACCACTGATGTCGCCGCCTTCCGCCAGATGACTAATCAACTGGCTGTCGCTATTGCCAATGCCGAAACTTATTCGCAGAGTCAACGCCTTGCACTAAATAAAGTAAAAGCGAATGAGATTATTGCCATGCTACAACAACAAACCGATGTAACAGCTATATTGCAGGTGACAGCACAAGAGTTGGGCAAGGCACTCGGCGCAAAACGCGCACGCATCCGTTTGGGTTTAAATGTGCCAAAGCCTTCGGGAGATTAAGTGATGGATACTTTGCTGACCACACTCTTTAGCACAGAACATTATCAGACCGCCGCACGCAAAGAACAAGCGCGATTACTCTATATCTTAGCAAGCATTATGCTCATTGCTGATGTGATTGTCTTTATTATTTTACCAAATAGCGACGGCTCCACTATCTTAATCCAAACAATTAACAATGGACTAAGTATCGAATTTGGCATTAGTGTTGTTTTTGCTCTAATCACCCTTGTTGTGATTGCAATCGTGCGTTTTGGTTACTATCTAAGTGCGGCGGCGTTTTTAGGCAGCGCATTGCTCGCAACTGTCCTTTATACCATCATTAATACTCAGGAGTCCGATTTTGAGTATTTGATGTTAGCCACAATTCTGGTGTTGAGTGCGATAACATTAGGTGAGAAAGGTTTGGCTGTATTGGGTGGTGGCAGCGTTCTGGCATATGCCCTGATATTTGTCACTGCATCACCGGATAGTTTTGTGAATGCCAGTATTGAAGGTTTTGGTGTTTACCTCGTGCTATTTGTCATTGTATATGTCTTTCTGCGCTATGCGAAGGCAAATCGTACAGAAGGTCGTGTTATCGAAAGTGCAGAGCGATTCAAGTTGGCAGAAATCAATACACGGATTACACGCCAAGCCTCAGAGCGTGCATCGCTTGATGAAACATTGAATAATGCACTACAAATGATTTTGGAAAATTACCCGCAGATTTACCATGCACAAGTTTTCCTCATTAATGACGATGGTGTGCAAGCCCGTTTAGTTGCCAGCACAGGCGAAACCGGTCAGCAACTCATTCAAAAAGGGCATAGCCTCGCCGTGGGTAGTCTGAGCGTTATCGGGCAAACCACATTTCAAGGGGAAGCTGTAATTGCACGTTCCAGCGATGAAGACTCTGTTCATCGTCAAAATCAATTACTTGCCGAGACCCGTGTTGAAGTCGCTTTTCCCTTGCAGATTAGTGATAATATTATTGGTGCACTCGATTTGCAGAGTCGTGAAGATTTGGTATTAGACGAATTTGATATGCTGACTTTTCAATCTTTAGCAAATAGTTTGTCACTTGCCATTGATAATATTCGCCAGTTTAAGGCAGCGAAAGCGCGTGTCGAAGAAAATCAACGTCTTGCGGAACAGACGCGACATGCTTTGCGAGAAGTCGAGCGTTTGAACCAGCGATTAATTGGACGAGCATGGTCAGAATATCTTGGTGATAAGGGTGAATTACTGGGCTTAAATATTGAAGTCGATAGCAATACTGTCGAAAGTGTTTCGGATTGGACAGAATCGCTTCAGAATGCGGCGCAAACAGGGGGCATTGTCCTGCAAGATAATATCATTGCCGTGCCGTTGCGCGTTCGTGGTGTGGTGGTCGGGGCGATGGAATTTGAGTTAGACGCAGAGGGCGAGTTCACACCAGCAGATTTGGAACTGGTGCAGGAAGTCAGTGGGCGTTTTGGTCTCGCCGCAGAAAATACACGGCTGGTTGAAGAGAGCCAGCGTACTGCCCAGCGCGAAGCACTCATCAACGAAATTAGCACGCGCTTACAATCGGCTATCAATGTAGAGGCGACCTTAGCAGAAGCCGCTCGCAGTCTCAGTGATACATTGCAGGCTAACAAAGTCACGATTCGTCTCGGTATCCCAGAACGCAGAAAACAAAGCCAGCGTCAAGCAAATGGTGCTACGGAGTAAGTTGCTTATGTTAACGAATTTTATCCCCAAAACAGACGCACAAGATGTCATCATGCAATTGCGGATACGGGCAGTTCAGGTCTTGTTGATATTCATTCTTGTAGCGAGTGTTGTACTCGCCATTACGATTCAACTTGAAGATAGCTTATTTTCCTTCTCTGGTATCGTTTCTACTCTAGCGGCCGGGCTTTCTGCGGGTGGTTTAGCCATTGTGCATCGTGGGCGTAATGTGCGTACTATCGGCACAAGTGCTGTCATTTATCTTGTTCTTGTCAGCATTTTCTCCTTCACAGGAGATTTTGATATCCTCATCATCTTGCTCATGCTGGCGACAGTGAGTGCCGCGATTATCTCTCCACGCCTTATTTTTTGGCTTGTGAATGCGCTATCTATTACAGCAACGGTGTGGTTTGTTACTTATAGTGGTAAGCTCGGTGCTGAATTGGCAGAACTAGACCGTACAATTTTCCCCGTCATCGTCACACTGCTGCTGACATTGCTGCCGCCAGTGCTGGGATTAATGCTGCGCTTCTTCATTGACCGTTTAGAAGCTGTTGCTCGTAATTCTCAACGGACAGCAGCCTTACTTGAGGCAAGCGCCAATATTGGGCAAAATGTGTCACAAATGCTGGAATTGGATGAACTGCTGAAACGCTCAGTGGAGATTGTGCGTGACCGTTTCGCCTTTTATCATGTCCAAATCTTTTTGATTGATGAAGCCCGTGAATACGCTTATCTACAAGCCAGCACCGGTGAAGTGGGTGAACAAATGTTGGCGCGTGGTCATCGCTTACCTTTAGCGGCTGATAGTGTTATCGGGCGTGTAACGCTTTCTGGCGAACCGATTATCGCTCGTGATGCCGACCAAGATAAAGGTCATGCCTTTAATGAGTTGCTGCCGGATACGCGCTCTGAGTTGGCGATTCCGATTAGAGACGGTGATGGCATTATCGGCGCATTAGATGTCCAAAGCCGCGTCTCTAATGCCTTTACGAACAACGAGATTCGCATCTTGAACGTGATTACTAATCAATTAGCAACTGCGATTCGTAATGCACGGCTTTTCGAGAGACAGGCACATAATCTGGACGAGAACAAGCGCCTATTCATCGAGTCTGAAACCAACCTGCGCGAAATTCAACGCCTTAATCGTCAGTTAACGCGCCAAGCATGGGCAGATTATCTCAAAATGGACAGGCGCATCATCGGTGTCACACTAGACGGGCAACGGTTTAACAACAAGGCACAGTGGACAGACAAAATGGTGGAATCGGGTCAACGGCGGCGACCTATCGCGTTTGAAGAAGATGGTGCGGATAAAATTGCTGTCCCGATTGAATTGCGTGGTGAGGTTGTCGGTGCGATTGAGATAGATATAGACAGCGCGAGTAATGAAAGCACGATTGATATGATTCAAGCAATTTCACAACGCCTTGCCGTGAGTCTCGATAATGCTCGTTTGTTTGAAGAGACGCAAGAAGCCACTGCCCAAGAGCAGCGTATTGGTGAATTGGTCTCGCAGTATCAATCAGCGAATACAGTCGATGATTTGCTACAAATTACACTCGAAGGCTTAATTGAAACACTTGGCGCGGAAGCAGGGGCGATACGCTTAGGTCGCCTACCCGAAGATATCGCACCGCCTATCGAGGAAGCAAATGGACACGCTCATAATGGAAGCGAAACCCTATGATACGTCGCCTAACAGAACGCTTTTTTGACCCGCGCTATTCGTATGACAACCCACTCGATGTACAACACGCCCGTGCGCTGCTTGTCATTCTCAGCTTTGCGATTGTCGGGTCGATAATTTATTCAGCTATTTTGCTATTTTATGTTATCGTCCTAAATGCTGTCTTATCCCCCGCCCTTGTTGTGACAGCTATCGCGCCCATTGTGGCGGTGGCAACCTATGTCATGGTCAATCGTGGCTATCTGCAATTGGCGATTATCATTACGATTATCGTCAGTGGTCTTGGCGGATATTATGCCGCATTCGACGGCTTTGGTCGTGGGGATGTGATTGCAGTGGTGATTGCAGTCGTCGTCGCCGGAGTCATGCTCGATTGGCGCGGTACATTTGTGACAGTTGCCGTCATGATTGGCTTGCTGATGCAAATTGCTTTCTTCTCGCCACAAGCCGATAATCTCGGTATTGGTGAAGATTTCGCCATTATCAGCCTTATCCTAATTATCGTCGGCAGCTGGATTACAGTTTTTGGGAGCAATATCCAGAGTATGGCGCGGCGCAGCTTCTCCACTGTAGAAGACTTGAAATCTATCTTAAGTCGCGTATCACAAACAGGGATAAACACCGATGAGCAACACCTCAGCGCCGATGTGATTGATATATTGCGTGACCGCTTGGGCTATACCTATGCCCGTATCTTCCTGACAGATGAAAATTCACAAATTAGACAGAGTATTGCGGTAGGTCTAAACAAGACGCAAATCAATGTTGAAACTCAAATTCAATTGGGGTCTGAAAGTGCCATCTATGAAGCCATTCGGACACGCCGTACAGTGTTAATCGAGTCTGATGGCGGTGCAATGCGCCAAAGCCATCTTTTACCCGCTATCCAATCTGCGGCGGCTGTCCCGATTTATGTTGAGCAGCAATTTGTGGGTGTATTGGATGTGCAGCGTGAAGTAACCCAGCCTTTTGATAGCGACGAAGTTGATATGCTGGAATTATTAGCGCAACATTTGGGCGGAACGATAGTCCAAGCTCGGTTGATGAACGAACTGCGTGCCAATTTGTCTGATCAGAATGAGATTGTGACATTGCAGCGTGCCAAAATGCTCGAATATGAACAAGCCGAAGAACGCGCCACCATCAGCACATGGAAAGCTTATTTAGAACAACGTGGGCTGCAATATCTGGGCTTTGATATGGCAACAAATACGGCTGAACCCACACTGGCAAGCAAACTTTCACAAGATTTGCGACCTGCCCTTGAAACAGGCAAGATTTCTGTGCGCGTCGAAGACAATTTCCAGATGGTCAGTGTGCCTATTTTACTGCGCGGACGAACACTCGGCGCGATGTCTTTTAAAGTCGCACAAGGCAGCCAGAGTATCGGCACACGCCAGACCGAATTGATACGTAGTGTGGTTCAGCGTTTAGGTCTAGCATTAGAAAACAAGCGCCTCTTCGAGCAAAGTCGCGCACAAGCCCAACGCGAGAGTAAGGCGAATGAAGTCGGTAGTCTCTTACTCAGTAGTACCGATATTGAAACTGTTTTGAATCTCGCAGCGCAAAATTTTAATGAGACACTCGGCGCTGTGCAAACCAAAATTCATCTTCAGCCAGAAACCCGTAGAGCAACTGAGGGATAGGCATGAATCGAAAGATATTCTCACTACCATTACAAGCCAAGATACTTATCGCCATCGTGTTTGCGGTTATGTTGCCCTTACTCACACTCGGATGGCTCGGTTATCGTGGGGTTCAGCAATTCTCGCGCGAAAATATTGAATCTTACATTGCGGAAAGTGGCACACGCCGCCAACAAGCTATCGAGAGTGATTTTCGCAATGCCTTCAATATTGCCAATAACTTCCTGAACAGCGCCGATAATCTTGAAACTGTTACCAATCCGATTGTCGTCCTAGAAAGGCGTGGGGCATCCTCTGAAAGTCTGGAAATGGAGAATCGTGCCGAAGACATTCTAACGGCACGGCTTATCTCAACCGGTTTTTTCAACAGTGCATGGTTGCTCAACTTGCGTGAGGTCACGATGGCAACGGCGATTGACCCTAGCATTAGCCTCATCGAAACGCGCACAATACAAGACCAGAGTAATCGTATCTTGCAAGCTGGGCGACAACTCCGTGAGCGTGGAGATAGTCTGCAAGGTCTATTGGTGTTGGATGTCGGGCAAAATCAGCATGTTATCTTGCTAAACCCTCTTTTTGCAGAAGTTGAGGTGGGTGATACAGAACTTGTGGGTTATCTCATACTGGACTTGAATCTGAATACAATTATTGTAGATAACCTTGCCGAAGAAGTGGGTCAACTGGAAACCTATGCCTATATTATCTTGCCTGATGGTGCATCTTTCCTCACGACAGAAGATACCTTGCGCCGCAACCTTGTCAATACCAATTCAGTTGGGGCAAGCTTAAGCAAAAGTGACATAAGCAGTGGTGTTGAAACCTACACAGTCGGTAGCGGAGAGACTCGCCGTGAGGTCATTGGCTACCATAGCCCTATCAACATTAACAATACCCGCTTCTCACTAGTTGCAGAAATTAATGCAGATATTGTCGGCGAGCAATTACAGACGACATTCACGACTTTTGCCTTCCCACTTATTTTAGGCACGGCAATCTTGATTTTTCTTGTGCTGCTCTTCACAACCCAACTCATTAATCCATCCCTCAGCCGCTTACGTCTGGCGATGCAAGGTGTGATGCGTGGCAATTATGATATCCCAGTGCGTGATGAAGGTCGTCATGATGAAATTGGAGAGTTAGTCCATACCTTTAACGATATGCGCGACCAGATTCGGGTCTTGACCGAAGAAATGGACAGCCGTTTGCGAGCGCGTATCCGAGATGTTCGTGTGACACAAGATATTAGCCGTGCTGTCACCGCCGAGCGTGATTTGCGCCAATTAATGAATCAAGTTGTGGATTTAATTGTTGCCAATTTCCCGTCGATTTATCATGCCCAGATTTTCTTGCTGGATAGTGCCAAAGAATATGCTGTCTTGCGTGCCAGCACCGGAAAAATTGGAGAAGGTTTGCTGCAACGCGGTCATAAATTAGCGGTTGGCAGTGTTAGCGTCATTGGTCAAGTGACAGAGCAAAGCAAAATCATCATTGCGCGTGATATCTCAGAAAGTGATGTGCATCGTGGCAATGAATTCCTGCACGAAACTCGTGCAGAATTGGCGATTCCACTTCAACTAAGTGGCACTCTCATCGGGGCGCTGGATGTGCAGAGTAAGTTCCGTGATAGTTTTGCCGAAGACCAAGTAATCGCACTGCAAACACTCGCTGACCAGATTACGATTGCGATTGAGAATGTCCGGCTGTACGAAGAATCAGCCCGTCTACTCTCTGACCTAGAGCGTGACCGTCGCGCAACGACTCGTTATGCGTGGCAACAATATATGAATTCCAACCGTGTCACTGGGCTATCCATTGCTGCGGGAACAGAAACCGACTATGAGTTCTCTGTGATAAAACAAGGCGTTTATATTAGTGGGAAGTCAATCGTGGGTGAGCGCACGGAGCGCGGCACAATCCCGTTTGTTGTCCCCATTAACTTACGCAATGAAACCTTGGGTGTTGTCGAATATGAAGTACCAGAGACGGATTTCACCTATGACAAAGTGTTATTAGCGGAAGAACTTGTATCGCGCTTGGCAGTCAGTTTGGACAATGCACGCCTATTCCAAGATAGCCAACAGACTGCGGATAGAGAGCGTATCGTCAACGAAATCTCAGCTCGCTTAACAGCACAAACGGATATTGAGTCCATTATTCATACTGCCATCCAAGAAGTGGGGCAAGCATTACGAACACCACAGGTTGCTGTTCGTTTGCACAAGAGCCGTCCACAAAACGGCAGTAATGGCAGTAACAATGGTCAAGCCCCTGATGCAGATAATCCGTCACTAGCCGATAATTAAGCAAAGGCATCTACTATGAGCCAACATGCCACTCTACCGCATGGCAAATCTTACATAGATAAGGTGATGCGCCGACTTGTGCCTGTCGTGAGTATCGCTATCACTATTTTTGCGCTCCTTTCCATCCGTGGAGTCGTTGCAACAGCCAGAAATGAACTCAGAAATGAGCATGAATCAGGTCTTTCTTTTGTCGATGAACAACTCGAACGTGACCTAGCCCTGCACATCAGCAATAGCCAAAGTTTGGCGCGTGACCCCTCTGTCATCCGTTTCATCAACGGTACATCATTAGGGGTGAACCAAGCGACATCGCGTGCGGCAGATTTAATTGCCTTGCATAGTCGAGAATACATCGCTATTCGTCATCTTGATGCCAATGGGAATATCCGTATTGATATTAGCAACAACAATGGCATCGCTAACTCTGAAGTTCATATTGAAGGGAATGCGCCGTTATCATCGTTTGCCGAATCGCCAGCGTTTCTACAAGCGATGAATTCTGAGGATGTTAATCCGATTGTCGGCGACTTCCGCTTACGCTTGTCCGATTCCGGCGAACCAACGGCATCCTTAATCTTGGACATTTTTACGCCCATTATCCCCAATTCACAATCGGCTCCGATTGGTGTTGTTCAGCTAGAAATTAATGTGGATGATATGTTAGCTTCTGTACGGAGAGCGCAGGGCAGAATCATCGTTGAGCAAGAAAATCGTCATCTTATCTTACTGGATAATCAAAACCGCATCATCGCAGACGGCAATGACGATGGCACAGTGGGTAATGCCTATATTCTGGCACTGGCAGCAGGTAATTCAAATGCGACTGTAGACCCACTCTATCAAGACTTGTTGATATTCAATAACCAGAATACGGGAGAATACTTCTTACAATCATCCAATCTTTTATCCCCAATGACTTACTCAGCCCAAAGCATCACATCTGAGAGTGGGCAAAATGTCAATTGGCGCTTGTATCTCGTCGATAATCGCTTCACATACTACACACCCACATTCTGGATTGTGATAGCGATTGTCCTAATGTCAGTTGTTGTCGTTGTCTTGATGTTGATGGCATTGCGTTATTTGCTCACACCGCTTTTTGCTCCTGTAGAAGAGGCTGATGCCCTACTCCAACAGATTGCAATGCAGCCCGACCAGCTTGCCAGACCACCTCGTAGCGAAGTTTCTGATGCAGCCGCAGATAGTGCCTTGCTAGATTCTGTTAATCGTATTGCCGATAAATTGGAAAATCTTGACAACGAGTTAGTGGCACAGATTGAACGGCGCAATCGAGATATGCAAGTCGCCGGTCTGATTGGGCGCGAAGCAGCAGCACAAAGCGATTTGGAGTCACTCTTAAAGCGTGCCATCAACCTAATTTGTAGCGAACTCGGCTTTTACCACGCCCAAGTCTTCTTGCTGGATGGCATCAACAAATATGCCGTGCTACGCTATAGTCGCGGCGAGGCAGGTCGCCAACTGATTGAACGCGGTCATCGTCTCGCAGTCGGTTCAGAATCTGTCGTTGGAACAGTGACAAGCGAGAAACGCTCGGTCATTGTCAACGATACTTTGGAGGTAGGCGGCGAAGCGCACAGTGCTAACCCACTCCTGCCGGATACGCGAGCTGAGATGGGTTTGCCACTCATCATTGGTGATAATGTCATTGGCGTACTCGATATCCAAAGCCGGATACCCTATGCTTTCCAAATCGAAGATGCACCTACTTACCAGTTATTAGCTGACCAAATTGCGGTTGCTGTTTACAACGAACAACTGCGGCAACAATCGAATACTCGTATCCAAGAGATTGACCGCCTCAATCGACAATTAACACGCCACGCATGGCAACAAGTTGAAGAGAGTTTAGGTCTTGAAGGGGAGTATGGTCTCGCTTCTGTGGACGGGGTATTGTCTGCCCCGATTAGTATTCGTGGCGAAGTCATTGGGACATTAGATGCCGATTTGCCCGATGGACAACCCTTTAGTGAAGGCGACAGAACGATTCTGCAAGCGGTGGCGGAACGTGTCGCACTTGCCATTGAGAATGCACGCCTCTTTGCAGAAACACAAGTCAGCTTGAGCGAAACATCAACCCTGTATCAGTTGAGTCGTCAACTGAACGAAGCCAATACCCTTGAAGATGTTTTACAAGCGATTATCGTCACTGTTGCGCCGGATGCGGCTGGGGGTCAAGTATGGTTGTTTGATGAGGATGAACCGTCACTTGCACCGGATTGGGTACGCCTCAATGTAGACCTCGAAATTGTGCCACGCAGCGAAATTGTTGATTTAGTCGGGCAACGTTTTCAACTGTCGCGCTATCCATTTATGGCACAATTAACCCCAGATGATGTGGTGTTTTTTGAAGATATTGCACGCATTAGCACTATTATGAGTGGCGCGTTGATTCAACTATTTGTGGCTATTAATGCTCGCTCTATTGTCTTTATCCCATTGAATATGCGTGGTGAGTGGAAAGGGTTCATGACTGTTGAATTTGACAAAATACACCGCTTTAGCGATGGCGAAAAACGAATCTACAATGCCTTGATTGGTCAAGCAGGTATCGCTATTGATAACCGCCTCTTGTTACAAGAAACCGAAAACTCGCTAGAACGCCAAGAAAATCTCTATGCTGCCAGTCGAATTGTCAATACCGCGCAAAACTTGTCAGACTTAGTGTATGCGGCAGTGGCAACAACACCAGATGCACGCTTAGATTTTTGGCTGGGCTTAAGCGATGGCGACCCTGACATAGAGGGCTGGTCTGTACAAGCCCGAATCATTGCCAAATCAGAAAATGGCAAAGTGCATGAAACAAATGAAATCTACCCGATGACCATCAGTGAGGATTCACCGATGCGCCGTCGAGAGCCAGAAGTGCTGACTGACTTTGAGTCTGATTCTGATAGTGAAGATATGCCACCTGCTGTTGCGAATATGCGGCAAATGGGCTTAAAGTTTATGGTGATTTTCCCGTTGTTTAGTGAAAATACGCCGATTGCTTTTTTCTACGTTGTGGCACAAGATGAATATGAACTCTCGACAGATGATTATGAAGCCTATAAATCGCTGACAGGGCAAATGAGTACACAAATCCAGAATCGGCGTTTATTAGAGCAGACAAAAGACGCTCTCGAACAAACACACCGTCTCTATGTCGCAACACGTGCAATTTCTAGCGCCCATGATATCACAGCCGTTTACGATGCCGTTGCCGGTCATCTCACCAAGCCCCTCATTCAACAGCGTATCGAACAAGACCCTAGCGAAGCCTTAAACATCTCGATAAGTATTTTACTTGCTCACCCGGATCCTGATATTGATACGCCCACATTACGCTATGAATATCAGTGGCACGATGACCCGAAGCGACCCTTGCCTGCCGAAAATGGCAGCCTTATTCCACATGCAGAAGCACCATTCGGTACACTGATTCACGATAATGATGATAGTATGCTGCTATACCCTGATATTGAAGTGGATGCGCCGTCTACATGGGCAGCGTTGAGGAATATTCTCACACAGCATGGTGCGACAAGTGCAGCCGTAGCGCCTTTGTGGTCACGTCAACGCTGGTTTGGCATCATGATTCTATGCTCTAACCAGCCCGATTTTCTGGATGAAGCCTATACTCAATACTTACAAGCCATTGCTGACCAAGTTGCGATTGCCATAGAAAATCAGAGTCTGCAACGTGAAACAGAGTTTGAACGTCAGCGTTTGTTCACAATTCTCTCGACCTTACCCACAGGTGTCCTTGTCCTCGACTCAGAATCGCTCAAGCCCCTGCAACATAACGAGCGGGTCGAATCATTGCTGGGGCAAGTCATCAAGTATGATGAACCTTTTAGCGCCGAAGTCTATAATATTTATCGTACTGGCACCAACCTGCATTATCCTAATGCAGACCTGCCTATCTATCAGGCTCAACGTGGCGCACGGCAAGTCCAAAGTGATGACCTCGCTATCTTGCACCCTCTCGGTCAAACAGACTTACTGATGACTGCCGCCCCCATTTTTAATGATGATGATGAGATGTTTGCGATTGTGGCAGCTTTCCAAGACATTAGTACCTTGCGAGATGTGGAAAACACCCTACAAGCGAATCTTAGTGAAACCATGCTGCTATACCAAACACAACAAACCCTCGCAGAATCTGATACTTTAGATGACGTACTGAATAACATCATCGCTCAGTTGACGATGCAACAACCCACCGATGCTTATATCATCCTCAATAATGAAGAGAGTCATACATTAGAATTAGCGCGTTATCTCGTCCAACCCATCGAAAATGCAAATGCACTCTATCCTGTCCTAACGGATAACCTGTTAAACATCAATGATGTCCAACGGTCAACAGGGCTAGATTCTGACGCACGCCGTAATTTGATGGATGTGGGCGCACGGGCTGTTATGGTACTGCCGCTACGCTCTAAGAGTCGTCCTCGCCCATTGGGTTGGTTAGTCATCATTGATAATGAGCCGGAAGCCTTCACCAGTGAGCAAGAACGCACCATGACAACGATTGCTGATATGGCAAGCACAGCCGTTGATAATCGAATGCTCGTTGCCAGTACACAAGAGGCACTACAAGAAACGGCGGCGCTGTACCGTGCAACAACCACTATCAGTCGCTCACACAATTTAATGGAATTGTTCTCAGCCATTGAAACAGCATTGGCAGGTTTGGGTGCGGATATGTACGCGGGTTTCCTCACACAAGAACAAGGGCTTCTCGAAATGTTCAATAGGGGCTTTGGAGACAGTGTTGAAAATGGCATGAACTTCAGTGATTTAATGAGATTACCCCTGTCTCAAGCAGATGGGATGTACGTTGCTGATATTACCCGTACCACATTAGGCGATTTTGAACGTGCTGTGCTAAAAGGGCAAAATATCCAAGCATTTGCAGCTATCAACCTCCGTATGAAAGATAAGCATGATGGGCGTTTATTCGTTGCTTTCAAGGACAAGCATTTGTTTACAGAAAACGAAACGAACTTTATGAATGCCGTTGTGGACAGTGCGAGTGTGGTCATTGATAATCAAGTGTTGTTGGAACAGGTTCAAAGTACACTGCAAGAAACCAGTGTCCTCTATCAAGCATCAAAGGCATTACTTGATACAAACAACCCTAAAGACATTATTGATGTGATTGTCAATTATCTGATTGAGCCACATATCAATCAAGTCTTTATCGCTTTGCTGAACACGGCGGATTGGAATGCCGCCGGAGCAAGCGTGGAAGTCGCCGCAAGTTGGCAATCGGGCAGTGATATCGACTTACTCGGCGTGACACTCAGCCCAGACCAGTTCCCAGCGTGGACACAATTATCGACAGATACTGTAAGTGTAATTCACGATATTTATGATGAAGCATACGACCTTGACATGATGGAGCAGACCAGTATTGAAAGTTTGGATTCTCGCTCATTGGTTATCATCCCACTACAAGTTCCCGGACGGTCAATAGGGGCTATTTGGTTAGGGTCACAAGACGTTTATCGTTATTCAGCCCGTGATATGCGTATCTTCCAAGCCTTCGCAGAACAAACATCGCTGACATTAGAAGCAGCTCGCTTGCTTGAGCAAACAGAAGGTCGCGCTCGTCAACTACAAACTTCTGCTGTGATTAGCCAAAGTGTCGGTCAAATCCTAGACCTTGATGTCTTGCTGCCACAGGTGGTCGCGCTCATTCAAGAGCAATTCTCTTATGACCATGTGCAAATCTTCCTCATGGATGACGAGAACGACTGGGCAATTTTGCACGCTAGTACCGGTGAAGCCGGCGAAAGGTTGTTGAATGTTGAACACAAGTTGCAACGCGGCTCTGCCTCCGTTATTGGGCGTGTGACCGAAGTCGGCGAACCTAGTATTGCCCTTGATACAGCAGATGCTAACGTCATTCATGCACCGAATCCATTCCTACCACTCACTCGTTCTGAAATGGCATTGCCGCTTTTGGTTAAAGGCGAGGTTGTCGGGGCGCTTGATGTGCAATCTAACCAACCGAATGCCTTTACCGACGAAGACATACAGGTACTCACGACACTTTCAGCACAAATCGCCGTGGCGATTGAAAATGCCCGACTCTACGAAGATTCCGAACGTTCAGCCGCTGACATGGGCTTCCTCTTTGAAGTCACCACCGCTGCTGCCGCCGCCGAGACATTGGGCGAATCGTTGCAGACAGTTGCCAGCCAGATGCGTGAGGCACTGAATTCGCAGGCTGTTGCTATCTTCTTGCCCCAAGTATATGAAGATTTTCACGGCAATCAAAAAACCCTGTTAGAAATTGAAGCACTCGCCATTGAGAGCGGTGTGACTGCGGGCAATATAAGTAGCATTGAAATCGGTGATGAAGAGAACATCTTCGGAATCGTCGGGCAAAGTTTACAAACACAGATGATTCAAGATGTAGCGCATGATGAGCGTTATTTCCCTATCAGCCTCAATGCAAATTCTGCTATGGCTGTACCCATTAGCTCCGGTGCGCGATTAATTGGTCTCATCGTCGTGGAAAGCACGCGCCCCAATGCCTATGACAACGATACGGAAACTCTGCTCTTGACACTATCGGGGTCATTATCGGCAGTTATCCAGAATACATTGCTACTGCAACAGCTTGAAGAAACAGTCGAGCAATTACGAGAGGTTGACCGCCTCAAGAGCCAATTCCTTGCCAGTATGTCGCATGAGTTACGGACACCGCTTAATTCCATTATTGGTTTTAGCCGTGTGATGCTCAAAGGGATTGATGGACCCTTGACGGATATGCAAGAGCAAGACCTAAGTACCATCTTTAATAGTGGCAATCACCTGCTGAACTTGATTAACGACATTCTTGACCAAGCCAAGATTGAAGCTAACGAACTCAACTTACAGTTCAGTTATTTTGACGTGAAGCCCATGATTGAGGGCGTGAAATCAATTGCTATTGGCATGTTAAAAGAAAAACCACTGATGCTGACCGTGGAAATTGCGCCGAATATGCCACAAGCATTTGGTGATGAATTCCGTAGCCGCCAAATTTTGCTCAATCTGGTGAGTAATGCCATTAAGTTCACCAATGAGGGCGGTGTAACGATTCGGGCGTATACCATGGAAGGTCATAACGGCACATTGGTACGCATTGACATCGTTGATACGGGGATTGGTATTGAAGAAAAAGATATGCCCATTCTGTTCCAGCAATTCCGTCAAGTTGATAACTCGCTCACACGGACTGTTGGTGGTACAGGTCTCGGTTTGCCCATTTCAAAATCATTGGCAGAAATGCAAGGTGGCGAACTGTTGGTTGCCTCCGAGATGATGGTCGGCTCAACATTTAGTGTGACTATCCCCTGTTATCAAGGCGCAGAAGAAGAACTCGAACGCCTACGAGAAGGGAAACGGACTTACAATACAGGACTAGATGATAAAAAATCTGAAGCGAGTGCGCCTGCTAGTGGTCTCATTAGCAAGGCGGATGTCGAGAAGGCAAAAAGGATTAAAGAAGACCATACCGATGATATTCCATCTCTAGCCACCGATTTGGGTGAGCCGATGGGCGATACCCAGCAAATGAAGACTGTTCGACCACAACGCTCTGCCATGATTGATGCCAATGTCACCCAAAGTATCCCGATGATGAATAAGCAGCGCCTTGCCTTACTCATTGAAGACAACAAAGATATGGTGAACCAATTCCGCCGTATTTTGCAGCGCGAAGGCTTTGAAGTACAAACTGCCGACTTCCCAGCTTATGCTGAGGCGATGGTCAGCCAAATGCGTCCACAGGTCGTCATTATGGATGTGAACTTTGCTGATGGGAAAGGGTGGGAACTGCTCAAGAATCTCAAAGAACGTGATGATACCTACGACATTCCGATTATTGTCACGACGATGAGTGACGACTCAGAGCAAATCTATCGTCTCGGCGCACATATGTTTATTCAACGACCTTTCTTGCCGGATGAGTTGTTACAAGCGGTGCTGAAAGCCGAATTGGAAAGCCAACATGAACGCATCCTCATTATCGACGACCAACCGGACGCAATCCGTCTGTTGACTCAATTGCTTAATGACCATGGCGATTATAAAGTGTTTAGCGCCCAAAGTGGTGATGAGGGTATTTCGTTGGTCGCTCGTCGTCGCCCTGACCTTATCATCCTTGATTTACGGATGCCCGGTAAAGATGGCTTTGCGGTGTTAGATGAATTGCGCGGTAATCCTGAAACGGCTAGAATTCCGGTGCTTGTTGTGACCGGAGATTTGGATTTGAATAGTAACGAACAAGAGCGTTTGCTGAATGTCCAAGTGCTACCCAAGTCTGATATCGGCGAAGAAGACTACAACAAGTTCATTGACAATGTACGAGCATACTTAAAAGCAAACAATGGAGCAGGCTAGGGAATGGCAATAAAGAAGCAAATATTATTGGAATGTACCAACTGTGGTACTGTCATTGACTTTAAGGAATTCAAGGGACTATGCCCTCAATGTGGTGAAAATATCGTTGAGGCACGGTATGAACTAGAAAAAATCAACCCGACAGAATGGTTAGCACAAATCAAAAACCGCCCGCCGACGCTGTGGCGTTATCATGAGGTGTTGCCAATTTTTGATACAGATAACATCGTCTCGCTAGATGAGGGTGGTACACCACTCATTAAATCTCACGCGCTAGGGGCAAGTCTTGGTTTGAATCATCTCTACCTCAAAGATGAGCGTCAGGGACCAACGGGTAGCTTCAAAGACCGACAGGCAACCGTCGCCGTTACAGCCCTCAAAGAAATGGCGGTTGACGATGTAGTGGTTGCCAGTACAGGGAATGTCGCCATTGCCTATGCTGCATATGGGGCGCGTGCGGGTATTCATTTGTGGGCATTCTTCCCTCAATTAACCCCTAACGATAAAATGCGCGAGGCAGGTATCTACGGCGCAGAAATCATCAAGACAACAGGCACTTATGACCAAACGAAAGAATTAGCGGCTAACTTTGCGCGTGCTAAAGGCTTATTTCTCGATAAAGGCATTAAGAGTGTCGCTGCTACCGAAGCGATGAAAACGATGGCTTATGAAATTGGTGAGCAACTCGGCGTTATCTTAGAAGACGGCAAACGGTGGCGTGCGCCCGATTGGTTCTTGCAAGGGGTCAGTGGTGGATTAGGACCTATCGGCATTGCCAAAGGTTTCCGCGAGATGTTGGGCTTCGGCTTAATTGATAAATTGCCAGCTTTTGGTCTAATTCAGTCATCGGGCTGTGCGCCGATGGTTGAGGCGTTCAATCGTGGGCAACGAGTCGCCACCCCGATAGAAACATCCGATTCCGTCATCGTGACTCTCGCTACGGGCAATCCCGGACGTGCTTATGAAATTCTCTATGATTATGTCCAAGAAAATGGCGGACACTTTGAATCTGCCTCAGATGAAGAAGCCTTTAACGCGATTCGCGTACTAGCACGCCTCGATGGGATTTCCGTTGAACCCGCTACGGGCGTGACGTTCGCAGGGCTGATTCGCATGGTACGTCAAGGACTTATTAAGCCCGATGATGTTGTCGTCATCAATGTTTCTGGTCATACGTTGCCCGTCGAAAAACGTATTCTCGGCGAACAATGGCAAAAAGTGTTGGATTTATCACGAGCCTCGACAACAGCCCCTGTCCCTGAAGACGATTTGAATCTTGCAGTAAGCCAGATAGAAGGGACTTTGCGTCGGGTTGTGGTTATCGAAGATAATGAAGCTGCCGCACGTCTCATGAGCCGCATCTTAGAATCACGCAAAAATAGTGAGGTTTACCTCGCACATAATGGCGAATCCGGCTTGAATATCATCCGCGAAATTCATCCCGATTTAGTTATCACTGATTTGATGATGCCGGATGTCGATGGCTTTAAGGTGATTGAAACCATGCGCGGTGATGAAACCTTGCGTGATATCCCGATTGTCGTTGTTTCTGCCAAGGAACTCACCACAAAAGAGCGTACTTTCTTGAGTGAAAATACAGACATGATGCTCCAAAAAGGCTCATTCATAGACGATGACTTCCTCGAAATCCTGATTGATAAGCTAAATTAAGTGTAGAGTCCGAGAAGTTTTTTGAAAATGCCTAACGCAGAAAAACAGAGGGGCAGAGCATCATTTTGTATAGGTTTCTTGGCGTTTTTTGCGCCTTCGCAGTTCATCCTTTTTTCTAAGTGTTTTTCCAGATTCTACAATATATGGTCATAACCTTAATTTGCGAAAGTGGCTATAAGCCGTAAAATAGCCTTAGATAATTTGTATAAAATTTCCGTAACATAAATCACGCAATAATTAGATATCTGTCTTTGGCTTGGCACAACGAAATTGATGGTCTTATGACTCAAAATACCCAAAATGTCTCGCTTCGCAATATCACTGCCTTCCTCGCAACGCCTCTATTTTTGGGGATGGCTCCTATCTTTGGCAAATTGTCTATCGAAGCAGGTGCAGACCCCTTCACGGTGGCGGCATTGCGAACCATTGTGGCGGTAGGCATATTGTGGATTGCCTATGGCTTATTTTTCCGCCGTTATATTTTCATCTATCCGGCTGGATTAATGGGCTGTGTCGTCATTGGCGCTATCAATGGCATTGGCTCGCTTTTCTATTATGGTGGATTGCAGCAATTAGATGCTTCCATGGTACAACTGATTAATGGCTCTTATCTGGCATTTGCGATACTATTATCACGCTTTGGCGGTCAAAAAACTGATGCCCGAACGCTCTTGCGTGTTCTATTGGCGCTGGTTGCGCTGGTGATGATTGCCGGATTGGGGACGACAGCTATCAACTGGACAGGGGTCGGTTTGATGCTCGGCAGTGCCTTGATGTTTGCGGGGACAGTGATTTTGAGCCAGTATGTTTTGTATGAGATGCCCGCACCGACGGCTGCGCTCTATATTCTGACAACGATGGGTGTTATTGTGACGATGGTATGGGCGGCTGTCGCACCTGCCATTTCAGTTGAGGTTTTCCAAGCCTCTATGCCATGGATTACCATACTTGGCATCACAACTGCTTTATCACGCTTGGCAATGTTCGCTAGTGTCAAATTCTTGGGTGGGATGCAAACAGCTATCAATTCGGCTGCTGAAATTGCCGTTGCTCTATTATTAGCCTTAACATTTCTGGGGGATTCTCTAAGTGGCGGGCAATGGCTTGGAACAGCACTGCTCATCACCAGTATTCTGCTTGTCCGACAAAAAGATTTGTTGCCGCGTGGCTTTAACCCGAATGCGCTGATTGTCGCTAATATGGCAAGTGTTCAATTTCAACGGATTGCCTTTCATCGTGCCTTCGGGACACAAGAAGATGATAATGTAGAAGGTGTCATGGGGCAGATTACGACGCAAGAGATGATAGCCATCCAACGCATGATGGGGGCTGAAATCGGCGGTCTTGACCCTTTCCCGATTGGCAAGTCGCGGCAGATTATTGGTGATTATGATGAAGAAGTCGACTCGCTGACAACGACAAAACCATCGACTGCTCCGACAGATTTTTATGTCCAGACACGCCCCGTGTTAGATGCCAAAACGGAGTCTATTCTCAATCAACAAGATATTCTATTGCCCGAAGACCCAAACGAAGATGACAAATGATAATCTTTATCACTTTTTAATTGTGACAAAAATCACAATGTGCTACAATAGATTGTGAAAACTATCACAAACAAGAAGAGGTCAGAGCAATGTCTGTTAATCGTGAGAGCTGGTTTGAGAATGTCGATACATCACTAACAACATGGATGGCACGTTATGGCGTTGTGCTACTGCGGGTTAGCGTTGGAATTGTATTCTTATGGTTTGGTTTCCTCAAGTTTTTCCCGAATGTGAGTCCGGCACAAGACCTCGCCGCTAACACCATCGAAACCCTAACTTTCGGCTTGATTCAATCCACCATCTCTGTCCCTGTCTTGGCAATCTGGGAAACACTCATCGGTATCGGGCTGATTACTGGTAAGTTCATGCGTGTAACACTCGCTCTATTGGGATTGCAAATGCTGGGAACAATTACGCCGCTATTTCTTTTCCCAGATGAGACATTTCGCACCTTTCCCATTGTACCAACACTTGAAGGACAATACATCATCAAGAATCTGGTCTTGGTGAGTGCCGCGATTGTCATTGGCGCAACAGTACGCGGGGGTCATCTGGTCGCAGAAAAAGAACAGCCTGCGATTTATCGCTAAAGAGAGGATGGCGGAACAGATATTGTATCCGCCTTTTGCTTACCCTGCCCAGAAAGCCTCATTTCCATCAAAAATTGCCAACAGTGTTGATATATATGGCGCGATATTTGTCAATTGCCCTGCTTGCTCTTCTGAGATAGTTTGTGTCGAAAATCCAATGAGGACATAAGCTGCGTTAGAAATAAATTGTGTCCCGATAGCAATTGCAGATTGAATGCCATAAGGATGTACAAACTGTTCTTGGTCAGTGATATAACTACTCGAATGCACATCTTCGACATGAAAAAAACGAATCATTGACATATCTTTTACTTTTTGCCCAACAACAACCTCATCGCCTGTAACATCTTCCCAAGTAAAACCCAACTCACGAAAAATACCCTTGAACATCGGTGACATACTCTGATTAATCGGTATGGCTTTCCTAGACTGAGATTGTCGGCGGTCACACCAAGCCTCTTCTATGCCGATAGTCCCCATGAGTGTTAGAAAATGCCCCGATGACAATTTTGCAGAAGCCTGCAATTCAGGCGTGAGTTTATCAAAACCCATTGTCTGAAAAATACGAATCAAAGCAAATTCTGGTTCATCATTTTTTGAACGGAACAAGTTAAAATAGTCCTCAACGATTGCCTGTGCAGCCTCTTCAAAAGAAGCGCATGAATCACGGTACTCGTATAGCATATTTTTACTAATCTTTTGCAATTTCTCTATGTCAATATTTGAAATTTGCACTGATAACCTACCATTCCAATTGTGTTCACTATGTTTTTGCTTGTTCCAATATTTCAGCGACAGCCATGAGTTTGCTCCTCACATTTATCCCCATTATACCATTTTAAGCAAATATTTGGGGCGACATACTATCGCCCCACTGCAACTATTTCAGCGTCAAACTGATGGGGCAATGGTCACTGCCCATGACGCATTAATATTCTTCTGTTAGGTCAAGTTCATCTAGTAACAGAATAGTGATTTCGCTGACTCGTTTGATACCTAAATCGTTGGTCAGAAACGCATCACATTGAGCCTCAATAGCAGTTGCGACATGCAATGCGTCTGGTGTTCGTAGATTGTAACGAGCGCGAAGATTTGCGGCAGATTCAGCAATCGTTAGGGTAATGGGCAATAACCGGTAATCACTGCTATTAACTAGAATATCGCGGTATTCTTGCTCAAGTTGACTATTACCCTGCTTGATAGGGTGATTCAGCACTTCGGTTAGCGTGATTACCGAACTAACAACCTCAATTGATGTCTCTTCTACTTGTTTTATAATGGCATCCATTTTGTCAAGGTAGGTAGGATTCTCTTCGACATAATAGATGAGGGGCGCGGTTTCGATATACAAACGATTGACTGTTTTGAGAGCATCGCTAATGTTCACTGACGCTCATCCCATTCATCGCGCATTTCATCGACGTAACTTTGTGCGTCGATACCTTGCCAGATTTCCTTGCCTAAGCCACGCAATTCAGATAGTCGTCGCTTCTGATGTGGGGTAAATGTATCCAGCGAATCGACCAGCAATTTAACCAGTTCCTTGCGTTCTTGCGGACTTAACGTTTTTGCTTGTTCCAATATTTCAGCGACAGTCATAAGATTGCTCCACACATTTATCCCCATTATATCATTTTAAGCACGTATTCGGGGCGATTGACCTATCGCCCCATCGCAACCTATTTCAGCGTCAAACTCACTGGGCAATGGTCACTGCCCATGACATCAGTATGAATCTCGGCGGCTTCGATACGGTCTTGTAAATCGGGCGAGGTGAAGAAGTAATCCAAACGCCAGCCGACATTGCGGTCACGCGCTTTGGTACGCATCGACCAATAACTATAGATTTCGGCTGTGTCAGGATGTAAGTAGCGAAAAGTGTCGATATAGCCTTCGCTGACTAACTTATCCATCCATTGACGTTCAATCGGCATAAAGCCTGTATTTTTGACATTCGCTTTTGGGTTGGCGAGGTCAATCTCATTGTGTGATGTGTTCAAGTCGCCACAAAAAATGACACTCTTGCCCTCTTTTTGCAGATTATTACAGTAGGTCAGAAAATCTTCACAATATTCCATTTTGTACGGGACACGCTTATTTTTACTGCTCCCATTAGGAAAATAGGCGTTGAGCAAGACAAAATCATCATATTCGGTGATAATCGTGCGCCCCTCATCATCATACTTAGAAAAACCCAAGCCAACTTTGACAGACTTTGGTTCAATGCGCGAATAGGTGACAACGCCACTATAGCCTTTTTTCTCGGCACTAGCGAAATGAGCCACATAGCCTTCTATCGGGTTCAGTTCAGCATCTAATTGGTCGGGCTGTGCTTTTGTCTCTTGGAGGCACAAAATATCAGGTTGCGTCGCTTTCACCCAATCTACTAAGCCTTTTTTCTGTGCTGCCCGAATCCCGTTTACATTCCACGAATAAAGTTTCATCACATTTCCTTTTTCATAGTCATACAACACTTGTTCTATGATAGTCGTATTTATAGATTCGCTCAAGGTATGAAGACCAATTGCTGCCACATCCAGCAAAATCTCGTTAGAATGTGGGTACTTTGTTTTCATACCAAAAGCCCCTTTCGGGGTTTCACCGCGCCTTACACAAAATTGCAAAGTGAGACAGGCGTTAGGGCATCACCGTAGATAGTTTGTTAAACAAGGAAATGGACATGACTCTGAAAATTGTTTGTATAGATTGCAATGCAGAAGCGCAACCACTTGATTGGCGTTGTCGAGATTGTGGTGGGGTGTTAGATTTTGCGGCACTTCCGCCGTTTTCAGCAAAAGATATCAAAATGGATGATACGTCGCTGTGGCGCTATCGAGACTGGCTACAGATGGAGCAGCGTATCACATTAGGCGAAGGCATGACTCCGCTTGTCAAAACCGAAGTGGACGGGCGCAAATTCCTTGCAAAACTAGAGTATCTGAATCCGACGGGTAGTTACAAAGATAGAGGCACGGTCACGATGATGAATCACATCGCCGCTTATGATGTTAATGAAGTCATTGATGATTCATCGGGCAATGCAGGGGCATCTGTAGCGGCTTATGCCAGCGCGTTAGGCATCCCAGCGCGTATCTTTGTTCCCGAAAGTGGTTCAATCGCCAAAAAAGCCTTGATTCAGGCATTTGGTGGTCGTTTAGAAGAGGTGGCAGGGGCGCAGCATCTCAAAACAGAGGCTTGTCATAAAGCCGCCGCATCAACGACTTATGCTAGTCATGCGTGGAGTCCGTTTTTCTTGCTAGGGCAAATCACCGCCGCATTTGAAATCTGGGAACAGACTCTCCCCAATTGGCCCGATGCGATTGTTGTCCCTGTTGGACATGGGGCATTATTCTTAGGCATTGCACGCGGATTCAAGCTCATTAAGCAGGCAGGATTAATTGATATCGTGCCAAAGATGATAGCGGTACAATCCGAGAAAATAGACCCCGTTGTGCAGGGCTATGAATCCAATGCTGAAGTGCCGCCACGAGTCGTCGAAACATCGCGCACAATTGCGGATGGCATCATGGTTGATAGCCCCGTGCGTGGCAAAGAAATTCTGCAAACTATCCGCGAAACAAACGGCGCGGCTTTCCGTGTCAGCGATGAGGCGATTCAGCAAGCACAAGTAGCCCTTGCGAAACGCGGTTTGATTGTCGAAGCGACAAGCGCGGCTGCCGTGGCTGCTCTGTCACAAGTTGAGGCTATGCTAGGCGAGAATCAACAGATTGTCTGCTGCTTAACGGGTAATGGACTCAAAAATGTAGGGCGATGAGGGGTATTATCTTAGTTGTCAGACGATTGCCCTCTATCATAAATTCGGATTATTCGATATAACTATAAGCGAGACTAATACAGTCTCTTCACAATCATCTATAATGGGCATATTCACACACAAAAATAAGCCCCAACAACTCATATTGACTTCCACAGGGAGGATACTAGCTAATGCAAGACAAAATAGCAGAACTGAATCGCCGTGTCGCGGAATCACATGATGACATACTCAAATTTTTCCGTGAGATTGTCGCTATTCCGAGCATGAACAGTGATATTGAAAAAGTTGGAGAACGTATCGGCGAAGAAATGCGAAAACTCGGCTTTGATAAAGTGTATGTCGATAAGTACGGCTCGATTGTCGGCAAGATTGGTGATGGTGACAAAATCATCCTCTTCGATAGCCACATTGATACCGTCGGTATTGGCGACCCTGAACAATGGGACTGGGATCCATTTGAGGGTAAAGTCGAAAACGGGATGCTCTATGCGCGAGGGGCATTAGACGAAAAAAATAGCACGCCGGGTATGGTCTATGGCATGGCAATGGCGCGTGACTTAGGCTTACTCGATGGTTTCACAGCTTATTATCTCGGCAATATCGAAGAATGGTGCGATGGCATTGGCTGTCAGGCATTTAGCGAATGGGAAAATGTCGTGCCGGATTTTGTCGTGATTGGCGAACCAACTAAGATGAATGTCTATCGTGGGCATAAAGGTCGCCTCGAATTAGAAGTGGTCTGTAAGGGCAAAAGCGCCCATGCTGCCAGTAATTTTATGGGCGACAATGCCATTTATAAGATGCTACCCGTGATTGATGCCATCGACAAAATGGATGCTAACCTGCCGACACATGAATTTTTGGGACAAGGGCGTATCACAGTGACTCGCGTACAAAGCGTTAGTCCATCCGATAATGCAGTGCCGGATGAATGTCGTATTTTCATTGACCGTCGCGTCACTTTTGGCGAAACTAAAGAAAGTGTGATTGCGTCCATTCAGGCGTTGATTCCGGAAGAATGTAAAGATGATTTTGAAGTATTGGAACTGGTCTATGATGAACCGAGTCATACAGGCGCAGTTTTTGAATACGAGAAGTATTTTCCAGCATGGGCGCTAGAAGAAGATGAGCCGTTCATTGCTGCCGGTGTTGAAGCTGTAAAAGCCATATGGGATAGAGATATTATCCCCAGTAAATGGGATTTTTCGACCAATGGTAATTATTGGCGTGGCAAGGTCGGTATCCCATGTTTAGGATTTGCACCGGGCGATGAAATTTATGCCCACGCCGTCAATGAGCATATTCCGCTAGAAGATGTCGTCGAAGCGACAAAATTCTATGCGTTGTTACCTGCCATGTTGAAGCCGAAGTTGTAAATCTATAAGTACCATTTCGTAGGGCGTAAGGCATTATGCCCAATATGCGTTATGATGTGACAAACTCAGTGAATCACGATTTTGTATTTTTGACGGCGGACAGCCAGAAGGCAGTCCCTACAAATGACGCTTTTTGACCTGTCGGGACATGATTTTTTATGTCCGCTATGACCGAAAATGATGGTAGATTGCGAATCTGTGATTTACTGAAACTAATATTTATCTCCCACACAGGAGCAAGACACAATGCAAACAAATCTTCGTGGTAAAGACCTCATTAGTACACAAGATTGGTCAAAAGAAGAACTCGATACGCTGTTTGATGTCGCTTTTGACCTCAAGCGCAAACGGGCTTTGAATCAACCTCATGCTTATCTGCGTGATAAAGTGCTTGCAATGCTCTTTTTCTATTCCAGCACACGTACTCGTGCCAGCTTTGAATCCGGGATGGCACAACTTGGTGGACACGCCCAATTCATCGAGAGCCGCACGACACAAATTAGTCATGGCGATACCGCGAAAGAAATCGGTGAAATTTTAGGACGCTATACGGATGGTTTGGCGATACGCAAATCCGATTGGGGCGAGGAAGGGCAGAAGTATCTGCGAGAAGTTGCAGAAGCTAGTCGTGTGCCTGTCCTCAATATGCAATGTGATTATTATCACCCCTTCCAGATTTTAGCGGATATGATGACCATTATGGAGAAAAAAGGCGACCCACGCGGTCTGACGATTAATGTCAGTTATGCCTATGCCAGCAGCTATCTCAAGCCAATGAGTGTGCCACAAAGTCTCATTTTGCTGATGACACGCTATGGCATGAACGTTCGCCTGACACGTCCGCCGGAATTCAAACTAATGCCGGATATTGTCGAACAAGCGAAAGAAAATGCCAAAAAATCTCGTGGCTCATTTGAAATTTTGGATGATTTTGATGCTGGTATGAAGGGCGCAGATGTCGTCTACGCCAAATCATGGGGCTGCATGTTGACCACCGAAGACAATGATGAGGCTTTTGAAATCGGTAAAAAATACACCGATTGGATTACCGACGAAAAACGGATGGCAACAGCCAGTGATGGTGCGATTTATATGCACTGTCTGCCGGCTGACCGCAATATTGAAGTCACCGATGGCGTGATTGATGGTGAACAGAGTGTGGTTTATGATGAAGCAGAAAATCGTTTGCACGCTCAAAAAGCAGCTATGGCACTGACAATGGCGTAGAGACCTGATACATGACCGCATTGTAGGGGCATAGCGCGCTATGCCCGTTCGACGGAATTCTAAAAAATTTTCGGACTCCACATTTGTTAAACAAGCATAGCTTCCAACTAACCGTAACATATTCATATCAAGATGAGAGTGTATTATGGATGAGAGAACGGAACTTCTGCGACAAATGCGACATGAGATTGTGCATCTCACAGAATCACCGCTCTATGAATTTCGTATCGAAAACAATTATTTTCCTGTCATTGGGCAAGGGAGTCATTTTGCCCACATTATGTTCATTGGCGAAGCGCCGGGCGAAAATGAGGCTAAAACAGGACGACCTTTTTGTGGACAATCAGGGCGCATATTGGATGAATTGCTAGACCGTATCAACCTCAACCGCGATGATGTCTACGTGACCAACATCGTTAAAGACCGTCCGCCGAAAAATCGTGACCCTAGCAAAGCCGAAATCAAACTTTATGCACCCTATCTCAAGCGCCAAATCGAAATTATTCAACCGCGTGTCTTGGCAACACTAGGGCGTTTTTCAATGGAATTTGTCCTAGATTTATTCGATGCAGGGCAAAAAGGGCAAAAAATCAGTGCGCTACATGGGCAAACGATTGCTGTCGATACCGCCTATGGTGAGGCTACTGTTGTGCCGTTATATCATCCGGCTGTGGCGCTCTATAACGCCAATCAGAAAGCGACGCTGATTGAAGATTTCAAAGCCTTAAAACCGTTTTTGGATTAGCTATAATGGCAAAGAAAAAACGTATCCGCCCACTTGCGCTCTGCGTGTTTCGTCGTGGCGATAAAATCTTCGTTGCGGAAGGACACGACAAAAAAATCAACAAGACATTTTATCGCCCTATCGGGGGCGGCATAGATTTTACGGAACGTGCTATAGAGACTGTTCGGCGTGAAGTGCGCGAAGAAATTGAGGCTGACGTGACTAATCTCGTTTATCTTGGCACACTAGAAAATATTTTTAGCTACGAAGGGCAGTTCGGACACGAAATTTGCCTGATGTTTGACGGTGACTTTGTGGATGATTTTCGCAATGTCGATGACTATACAGTTGTCGGTCATGATGATGGTGATGTTCTCTTTACGGCGATGTGGAAATCACTCGACTTTTTCCGTAACGGTCATGCGCCATTGTATCCCGATGGTTTGCTTGCATTATTGGAGCAATACGATGATTGATGATACAGCAATCGACAAACTCATCGCTGATTTGGCTGCTGTTCAACCTGAGCGCAATGATGTTTTTAATCAATATTTTATCAATGAAGATGCCAACAATGCTATCCGTCGGGCAAATTTTAGACTTTACTTGCAAGCGATGGCACAACGTCAACCGACCACATTACTCGTGATGGAGGCACCGGGTTATCGCGGCAGCCGCCTAACAGGTGTTCCGGTGACGAGTCGTAAAGTGCTATTAGAAGGGGTGGCGGATTTGGGCATGTTCGGGCAAGAGAACGGCTTCCAAGATGTGACTGATGCCGGCTTCGAGAATGTCTATGGTGAACAGAGTGCGACTATCGTTTGGACTACCTTAGCGACACTGCAATCTGTACCGCTTATCTGGAATACCTTCCCATTTCATCCATGCAAAGCAGATAATCCCCGTACTAATCGCCGCCCCCGTAAGCCTGAAACGCAACTTGGCGGTAAATTTTTAAGCATAATTATCGACTTATTCCAACCTGAACAAATTATCGCTATTGGCAATGTCGCTCATGAAACACTGACAGGGATGGGCATCCACTGTGATAAGGTGCGGCATCCGGCGCAAGGGGGCAAAAATGATTTTGTCGCTGGTTTGACAAAATTATTGGGATAATTGCACACCCCCTCCCCGAAGCGTCAATGAGGGGGACTTGAATAACTATCACGACAATTCTAAACGCTGACGGACTCCTTTTTGCCATTCATCGCTGTCTATACTATCGAGTGGAATTTGTGTGTAATGTGCCAGCGCACGTTTGGCAATCAGCGCATCAACATCATCTAAGCCATTATCATGCTTGATGACTGTGAATAGTGTATCGGCATGGCGCACATCGCCTAGAAAAACCATCAGCGACGTGCCAGCAGAAATACGAAGTTCAGCATTATTTTTATGATTGGCAATTTCCAGAAACTCGGCTGTTGTTTCCCAAGTGCCAATGTCGCTGATATCCGTTTTTGATAGTGATTCAGCAAAACTCATTTCAAAGCGACTTTTTAAGTCATCCATACTCTCTTGCACAATTTGACTCATCGCTTCGTTAATTTCCGCCACAATGTCGGGTAATGCCTCTCGATTGGCTACGGCTTCGGCAATCGAATCCATCATAATTTTGCTAACTTCGATTCCATGCTTGCCCAAGAGTGTCGGCTTGTTGAATTGGCGCAATAAATCTGGCAACAAGTGTTGCAAGGGGATTTGTCGTAATTGGTCAGTACGGTCTGTGGGTGGCATATTGTCTTCTCTAAATGACCTGATTTTGCCTCATGATAACGGTTAATGCAGAGTCCTAAAAGTAGCGGAGTAGCTATTCTGCCCGTTACACTCGAAATACTAATTTCAGTAAATCACAGATTCAAGTCTTATCGGTATTTTGGGTAATTTTCGGACGAGATATATCTCGTCCCTACGGTTCAAAAGGGTTCATTTGTAGGGACAGCATACATGCTGTCCGCTGCGAAAATACAAAATCGTGTCTCACTGAATTTAATCAGCTTCAATGATGACAGTTGCCAGTGGATATAAATCATCCGTGCTAATGGGATTTGTGGTCAGGCGCGTATTATCACGCCA
>JAUZRW010000249.1 GCA_030950085.1 Anaerolineae bacterium | reverse complement strand
CAGTGTCAACTATGAATTCCCCATCATTGCAGTGCCAATCAGCCAGATAATCCAGCCCAAAACGATTAATAAACCGATTTGACCATGCAATTTTGCTGTATTGCCCTGTGCTTGATGCAAGGGTTCAGTCGTTGTCTCGGTATTAAAAATGCGAATTAGTCGCAGTGTAATAGGGATTGTAATAAACGTTATCAGTGTTGTGGGTGGCATCCAGCCGATAATCACCAAAATTACTTGTGATAAGTAGCAAGAAAATAGCAAGCCGACATATTCTTTTCGAGCAATATCGCGCCCAAAAGTGACTGCTAACGTGCGTTTATTGGCGGCGCGGTCTGCTTCAATATCACGGATATTATTGGCGTGCAATATCGCCGCCGTTGTGAACATAATCGGAAATGAGATGAAGACCAGTTCCCACGCTCTTGCTACTGTGATATCGGGATTCATCACATAATATGCGCCGAGAACAATCATCGGACCCATGAAAACCCCTGCCGCCACTTCACCGAGTCTGTTATACGCCAATGGAAAGGGCCCCGCCGTATAAGTAATGGCAATCAATACACCACCAATGCCTATCCACCACAACCAAGCGCCGCTTTGCGATAAGAGAAATAAGCCTATCAGCGACCCTGCCAGCGTTGAAAAAATCGCGCCATTGCGAATTTCTTGCGGAGTGAGCAATTTTTGTTTGAGGCTCATACTCTGTCCAGCTTCTTTCAGGTCATCCGAGCCGCGCATAAAATCCATATATTCGTTGACCAGATTCGCTGTTGTCTGCAAGAACATCACCCCCAATAGCGATAAAACAAACATCCACCAAACAAATTTTCCATCTTGGAAAGCAATCACCGCCGCTAACCCCATAGGTACAAATGATGCTGTAAATACTCTTGGACGGGTTGCTTGAATCCACCCTTTGAGTTTCGTGTTTTCTTGTGTTGTCCTTACCATAATGCACTCAATACCTGCGCTAATATTTATCAAATTGGCGTGATTGTAATCGCTTTATTGCACAGGGTACAGTGCATTCAGTTGTTCGCGTTTCGATTCTGAGCGCAACCAAACCACTGCAAAACCGGCTGGATTCTCGATATTATCACGCCATGCAAACAACTGAATCAAGCGTTTCACCTCACTTGTGCCATATTGTTCTGCGAGTCGTCGCGCTGTTGCCATGCTCATATAGCCCTCTTTTGTCTCGCACATGGCACGGCTGCGTTTATACAAACGCTGTGCGGCGGATTCTAAGACTTCATCTGCCAATGGTTTGCGATAATAGCGTTTCGCTTTTGGCTTATATTGGATTGGCGAGGCTCTAGCTGGCACTGCTTGTATCGGCAGTGACGTATTTCCTGTACTATTTGCTTGGCGACTCGTATTTTCCGAATCAGGCTTTACCGCTATTTGAGGGATTTGCCGCATTTTTTCACGCTGTACAGTGGGCATATCCTCAAAACGCGCTTTTAGGCTTGTTTTGGGCGATTGTGGATGAATACCCATCATGACTAAGGGGCTTGGTGGTCTATCCAGATGCCAATAATAATTGACATCTTGTCGCACATACTCAACTGTCCGTTTACGACGCAGCAAAAACTTCGCTATTTCGAGCTTTGCAGGGTATTTTTTGCCTGTGTCATCTTGCAGAAAAGCGCCAAAAACCTCAACTTTATCTGGCACGCGATTGAGCGTATCCCATGTGATATCGACGCGACGAAACATCGCCTTCTGACGAATTGGCATGTCTGGACGATAACGCTGCAAAGTGCGCCTCACAATCCCTAGCCGATTTGCAAGCCAATTCATGGGGTACAAACCCGGACGACGCTTGATAAATTCACGCTGCATGGCTTGGCGATACGTTTTCGTGCTGCGTAAATCATCTAATGCCAGCGGGTCACTATATCTAAATTTCACGCCGAATCGAATACAAAGTGTATCAATATCAGGCATCCGATAGGTTTTTGGTGGACGACCTCTTTGAATTCCGTCTGAAATTGTCGCACTAAACAATACGCATTTATTGTTTGGGTTTGTAGCGTTAGCTAATGCAACGTGAGTAGGGGTTGGGGTTCTAGGGGAAGGGTTACTTCGAGCGAAGATAGGCGCGTTATCATCGTAAAGCGTAGACAATGCTTTCAGAATTGAGTAGCGCCCGACGATGCCTGATAATGTATTCACGATGCTTTTTTCCGTGATTTCACTACTCTGAGTCACACCAGACAGTAATAATCCATCTAGCACCCGAACGAGATATCCCATTTTTCGCTGCAACAAGACTTCGCGTAACATCGTTGGCAAAGTTTGCGGTGTATCAGCAGATTGCATTTGTTTACGTGGTGGGCGGCTGAAAGCACTCTTGATTGTAGCAATCGCTTCTGCGCTGCGCTGATTAGCTGTTTCTCTCACATGAGAGCTTGCCGCTACTTGATTGATATGTATACCCTTTAGGCATTTTATAGCATCTTCAAGCAACCAGCCCGTATCACGCATTTTTAACGACACATTGAATAATGCCTCATTGCGACCAATTTCAGGTGCTAGATGGCAGTAGAGTGCGATTGCATCTTGTGGCATGATTGGCACAAGGGGCGTTTTCTCGCGGGTAGTTTTTTCGCTAATAATCGAAATCGGGGTGTTTTTAGCTTTTTCTGATGTTTCATGCGTATAGTGGCTCTGTTCATCTAAAAACGCTTCTATCAACCGAATATGTGCCGTCGTGAGGGTTTTAGGCTGCTTGTCACGAACGATTTTATAGATACCGTCCCCAATAGCAGTTGGCGGTGCAACCACATAACGTCCATCAGATAGCAAATCGATACCCTTAACGCGACGGCTATTGACATTCGCGTATTCAGGAATGTGATAATAATAGTGTGGCAGTTTTCGTCCGGCTGATTGTACGATTTTTGTTTCTGTCAGATAGGGAAATCGGCTTACAAACTCATCTGCAAGACTCTGCTCATCAAAATCTAATACTATGAGACCTGATATTGCTCCTGTGACAATTCCAAGACCTGCAAAACCATCTTCTCTGAACCATCTACGAAAGTCGCTTTCTCGTGCTTTTCGTGCCTGAAATGGCTTCCAATTCACGGCAGGAAGTTTACCTCGCGCTGGTTGATGATTGCCAAAAACAGGAATCACACTGTAATCTAAATGCGAGTAAGATACAGCAACTCTAAGTAGGTGTTGATAAGTCGATTGAATGCTCAAAACTGCCATTTTTCATCTCTTTCAGGCAAGCATTAAGCATTTTTGGGTTGCAAAGATGGCGGATATGTCCTACACTTATTGTAGATAGGGAATAGCAAAACCTAAAGCTGTTCCTGAACAGTAAATTTTACGCCACAGTGCCTTTCGGGTCCTCGCTATGGACATTTATTCCACCGAAGGCATTGTTTCTTTTAATGCCCTCAGTGATATCTTGAACCTAATGTAAATGCTTACCAATCTATAGTAATTATTTCGCCGCGTAACAGAAGAACCAGAATTTTGATAAACTCTTACCCAAAGTTCTTCACATATCACGCCCTAAGTTTGATTTTAGGTGCGAATCTCAGGTAACACACCAGCTATAGAATTACTCTTCTGAAAGTTGAAATTCTTGCTCGTCTAGCCACTCCCGAATTTTATCTAGCTCGGTCAAAACTTGCTTACGGGCATCTTTTCTACCACTTTTTGCTCGCCCTAAAACTTTTAGAAAATGACTGAAATACTTTCTTTCGTCAGTTTCTAACGTGGGTTGCGATTCATTTTTGCTCGTTTTTTTAGCTTTTTTCTTGGCTGGTTTCGCAGATACCGTCCCCATGGGTACGCTATAACCCTCTTTTTCGGCTTTTTCGATAGCCAACACTTCCAAATCAGCATCATTCATGGAGCGATTTCTCAAATCACGGATAGCACGCTCAGTCCAATTTAAGTCATCGGCAATTTCCCAAACGAGTCTCGGCAAGCGCAATAATGCCCGATACTCACGCAATTGTTTGCCACTTTTCAGCCCTGTAGCGTGCAATAATCGCTCACTTGAACCTTTTGGAATACGATATGCCTTGCCATCGCCTACTTGGGCATAATACCCCTGTTCATTACCCTCGAAGCTGCTATGAGGGGTAAACAACAAGTCAGCCTCACGTTGCAACAAATCCATGAGTAAGACAGCAAATTGCCGCGCCTTGCTAATGGCATTCAGATTAGCACGCGCATTGTTCTCAGAGGCTTGTCGCCAGATATTCAGTTGAGGGACTGTTCGTGCGGCAATCTTGGCATATTTGTCATCGCCAAAATGCAAATACAGCAAATGATAAGCAAGCCAGCGTCGTTCGCCTGTTTCGATGACGTAATCGCTACCGGAATTTTGCACCACCGTAATCGGATTAGCCAAACCATCGGCATGGATACTGGTTGCGAGTTCTACTAACTCAATCAGCGTTTGTTCTAGCGAGCTAATATCTGTTGGTAAATCATGAGAATCGCTTTGTTCGATATCAACATGGTCACTCACAACCCGTTGGTTAAGATAAGCATTGAGACGAAACTTGTTTTGCCCCACTTTTTCACGGCTAATATTGACCAATTCTTCCCATGCCATGAAAACCGCGCCAATATCTGTCAAATTCCCATGCCAGTCTGCCATATCCCGAACTTTCTTGGGAATCGCACGACGCGGCTGGGCGGCATCGGAGCGAATATCAAAAATACTGACAGGACTAGCAGATTGTCGATTGGCATCACTTTGTCGAATAGCACCAAATAATTCGGAATCAATAGCGTGAACTGAAGAATCAACAGGTGCAGCATTATTCAATAATTCAAAAGTATCCGATTCTCGGATTAAATCTTTGAACTTTTTCTTCGTCACGTGATAGCCTCCTCAACACGCAACACAACCTTCCAAACCTCGTTGGCTGCCTTGCTTTGTGGTGCTAAATGGAAGACAGGGCGACGAATAAGCGATGCTTCGCCCCAAACAGTTCGTAATCCGAGAGGTTGCCAGACTTTCTCTCCAAATTGCTTTCGCAGCATTTCCAGATTGCGATTATGCAACACCGTTGACTCACGATATTTCATCGGCACGATGCCCATAATATCAATGGCATTGAGACCCCACTGTTGGCGTGTCGGTTGCAATTGGTCTTTGTGTTGCAAACTCTGAACAAGCCCATCCAATGATAAATACTCACACTCAGTCGGATAAATGATGGAATGTGTTGCCATGTATATCGAAGCATGTAACAGCGATGGCGTTGGGGATGTATCGAACAAAACAACATCGACCACATTTTCCAACTCACTCAAACGCTTCAAGACAATCAAGCCATCGGATGTCATCATGGGGATAGCGCGTGTTTCTTCATTGGAGGGAATGACATAAAGTACACCCTCAACTTTCTGATTCGGAACGCAATAATTATCTTCTGGAACTTGCTGCAAAACGCTACTGAATGACGCATCGCGCACCAGTAAATCGTACAAGCCCGGTTTTCTTTGCATTCCTAGACTAACGGTGGCATGTCCTTGTGGGTCAGCATCAATAATAATGACTCGTAACCCACGTACTGCCAGCCCTGCACCGATATGTGTTGCAAGAGTAGTTTTTCCTACTCCGCCCTTTTCATTAAGAAGCGTAATAACGTGCATTCTTTTTTACCCTACTAAGTGACGATTATTCAGTCACTAAATTAATCGGTTTACGCTGACGTTCTCTTGCCTCTTGCTCACGTATTTCAGACCATTCTTGCAATATTTGTGCGATGTCATCCGGCATGTGATAAACATATGCAAAATCAGAGCCGGGTGCTGCCGTTGGCTGCGTTGACTCAATCACGATGTCTTTCTCCGCCAACATTTTCAAGCAATTAATGTCATAAGGAGTTAGCCGTCTTTTGCCCAACGCCTTTGCCACCTTTGCCCGTGTCAACCAATCGCCGCCACCATCATAAACAGCTTGGACGATTTTCAATTGGTGGGGTGTAAGCCCTTGGATGTGTCCATCAATCTCATGTAAATCCATGTCGATTGCCTCATCAATGTATGTTAGCACTCTACGAAGAGTATATGCAATTAATGAGAATTATGCAACATTTTGGTCAATAATGCAAGTGATTCGATAGGGGAGTTTGAGGGCAGTTTGATATATCCCAAATGAGGTATACTAAAATTATGATGAGCCTTCTTTGCTACTTATCATGACTAATATATTTTTCAACTTATCGTAACAAATTAAAAAGGTCTGTAAAAACATGAATCAGCGCTTTTCAAAAGCGAGACAATTTCTTCTGTATAGCGTACCCATGGGGACGGTATGGTTAGCACTTCATTCTGTCACGCCAACTTTTTCAACACCCAAAAAGGTTCTTATTATCGGCGCTGGGGCATCAGGAATAGCCGCCGCATCGCGTCTCAAAAAAGCGGGTTTTGATGTCACCATTTTGGAAGCACGCAATCGTATTGGAGGGCGTATCTGGACAGACTATGAAACAGCACATTATCCGATTGAATTAGGGGCAGAATTTATTCATGGCTCGGAAGTCGTCACTTGGCAATTGCTCAAGCAGCATCATCTTAAAACGAACAAAGCACTCAAAGATAAGCAGATTTATGTTCATCTCAATAATACAGTTGGAAAACTCGATAAACTTGTTCCCGATGATTGGGAAGACGATATTTGGGAAAGTGCTGAAGATTGGCTAGATAGGGGTGAATCTGATACCAGCTTACGTCAAATGCTAGACAGTGAGAAATGGCTGACACCCCAGCACAGCGAAATTGCCAAATTGGTCAATAATTTTTATGCCTGCGATTATGGTGCTGATTTATCTATGCTAGGGTTCTACGGTTTACTTGAAGCAAGTTATGAAGGGGATAGTGATGAAGAAGGCGATTTCCGTGTCAAAAAAGGCTATACAGCACTCATAGAAAAAATGGCGGAGAATCTCGATATTCGCTTGAATACACCTGTGCTATCCATAGATTATAGTTCTAACGGCGTGACAATTTCAGACAAAAATAAGGTAACGTATACAGCCGATAAAGTGCTTGTGACGCTGCCATTGGGTATTTTGCAATCTGGCGATGTCGAATTTTTGCCAAACTTGCCGCAATACAAAATCAAGGCGATTCACGGTATTGGCGTGGGTAAAGTGAACAAAGTCATTCTCGGTTTTAACGAGCCATTCTGGAAGAAGAAGATGGCAGCAGTTTATACACATCTCGATAGTCAAATTTGGTGGCGACCCGGTTTTGAGCATGAAAGTAGCGGTTCTGTTTTGACGGCTTTAATGGGCGGTGATAGTGGGGCAAGGTATAGTGAAATGTCTGAGCAAGAAGCGATTGATGCAGCTTTAGGTGATTTATGCCAGATATTCGGCAAAGAGGCTCAGAAAGCGTACCGATGGGGACGGTTCATTAATTGGGGAACAGACCCTTATAGTAAAATGGGGTATTCCTATAATCCTGTTGGTGTAGTCGGTTTACGCAAGGTTCTTGCTGAAAACATCGCAGAGAAAGTCTATTTTGCAGGGGAAGCAACGAATACTATCCGACCTGCAACTGTTCATGGCGCTATTGAATCCGGCTGGCGTGCTGCTGACGAAATGATTGCATCTAGCAGTTCATAAAAATCTCGAAGGTGAAATTTCTATATGACTAAACAAGACCATCGCTCGCGTGATACTGCCCGTCAATTGATTTTGCAAGTGCTGGCAAATGCTGATTCTGGACTCACGCGGACTCAAATTGCTGAGGCGCTAGGGCGCAGCAAAACACCTCATCTGATTGATTTGATAGAAGAATTGGTTGATGAGGGTTATTTGACGCGCCGTGTAAAGCTCTTTGGCAATGGTGTTGAAGGCTATATTTATCGCCTTAAATGAGAATAGGGCGCATTGAATCTTTCCAAATACGCCCCAAATAGTACGTTCTGATTTAGTTGATTTCTAGTTGAAAACCTGTTTGTTCTTCTAGTTCGTTAGCGACTTGTTCCGCAATTACCTCGTTAGGCTCATCGGACAACGACAAGCCAACAATGCCTTTAGCAACATGGATACTGGGTCCCTTGCTAATCGTCCAACCGACTGCCTGCGCCAATTTCCGTGCTACTTCCAAGATTTTTTGCTGATTCGGGTGCGGATGAATCGTTAGGGTGTAGCCTATCTTTTTCGCCAATTCATGAATTTCCTCTCGATAGCGTTCTGCCAATTGTGGCGAAATGAAGGACAAGACTATCTGCCCTTGTTTCATACCACATTTGTACATACCAAGTGGCTCAAGTTCACGGCGAACGACAGCATAGGCTTGGTTGATTTCTAGTTGTTCGCCATCGGCAATCGCCACAATATTCTCGACAGTCACTTCTTTACGCTGCGATAAAGTCAGCTTAAAGTCGGTGATTCGTAAGAATTTTTGCGGTAATTCTTGCAAATCATCGTCGTCGATATCTGCCAATTCTGCTTGAACTTCACGTCTCGCCATATGATATGACGGACCCTTACTGATGCGAACACCCTCTGGCAATATCTCATCTAGGGCGATGGCAAGTGCCTGTTGGTTCACTGATGGCTTAATCTTAACCTCCCAACCCGATTGTTCAATTAAGTTTTCAATTTGGTCATCATATAAGCGCATCGCAGCTTGTGGAAAATCAAAGGAAAGCATCAATTGTTTACGATGAATATCCATGCCCACTTTGCGTAAATGGGCTTCTGGTGGGAAAGAAGCGAGGGCAAGTTCACGGGCTTCGTTTTGCTCAAGCGGTTCATTCTCACGGGCGCGATGTGGTTTTAAGCCATCTTTCTCTAGTGTTGCCCCATCTTTTGCCAATGCCAACACAATAGAGGTAATTGCTGTTTGCCTATCAATGCCTTCTGGTAATTCATCCGGCAGCAATGATTCGGGATTCACGACCTTTTCTTTATCAACCAATTTCTTGCGCGTCAGAAACGGAAGCATGACATCCACATGGGCGCGAGCCGTTTTTAGCAATTCCGCGAGTTGCTTCTTTGTACCCCCCTCAACGCCTTCAACCCCTTGCCATTTTCCGACAACCCACAATAAGGCATCGGCTGGATAATGTGTGCCTTTGGCATTTTGTACATTGGCATCAAAACTATCAATCTCGGCGGATTTCACGACACCTAATCTCGGCTGATTATTACTGTTACGCAGTACAACCAATTGACCGACGATTTGTGGGTATTGCAGCATGATTTCGCGTTGATGCTGCGCTCGTTTAACTTGTGCCTCACTACGAATTTGAAATGTATCTTTATTGCGCCAATCTGCCGAAAAATAGACATTATCTTGTTGATTCAATCGTTGCTTCATCGCATTCGCTTGACTACCATCACCCCACCAAATTTGTGCTAATTCGCGTGAACTAAAGAAGCTACCGGCTTGCCCTTTGACCGATTCCCACAGTTTGACCAAATCAACATGACCGATATTTGCCCCCTGCTTGACTCCGACACCAATTGCCCACGGGCGCTCTTTGAATGTGAACGAACGCTCTGTTCCGATGCGCGGCGTAGTGGTGATGATTTGTCGCTGCCGTAAGCCCGTTGCGAGACTGTGCCGTGCGCCTTCATCGCCATGAACCAGCATAATTTCTTCTGGGTTGAAGGCTTGTGCGACATTAATGAGTTCACTTTCATCGGCATGTGCAGACAGTGAATACGTATCAATCTCACAACGAACCGAGACACGTTCTCCTGCAAGATTGAGCGTCGGTGTCACGCCATCTTGTCGCTGTCGCATCACACGCTGCAAAAAGCGCCCTGGTGATTCTTCATCCTGATAACCCGTCAGTAAAATGGCATTACGCTCGTCGTTCGCAAATTGTTTAGCATAAGCGACTGACGCACCACCCGTTAACATGCCGGAACTCGCTATGACAATCAGAGGCTCATCATGACGGGCAACTTGCTCACGATGCCCCGGATTGCGAATCGGTTTTACATTACCGCGAAAGAACAAATGTTCTTCTCCGGCAGCTTTGACAGTGTTTTTTGGTAGTAAATCAGCAAAACGCGCATAAGCATCACAAACAGTTCGTACCATGCCATCGACAAAGACCGGCACATCAATTTGGTCACTAAACGCATGAATGATTTGCACCAGTTCTTGTGACCGTCCCAGTGCAAATGCCGGAATCAATACTTTGCCGCCGCGTTCAGTAATGCGCTTGAGATTCTGAATCAGACGTTTTTCTTCGGCATCGCGGTTGGCGTGGAGACGACCTCCATAGGTACTTTCGAGTACAAGGGCATCGGCTTTTATTTTGGGAATTTCGACACTTTTTACTGTGCGTTGCGGACTCTTACTGACATCGCCGGACATCACGAGTGTTCCTTCGCTGCTTTCAAAAACAAGCATCGCCGCACCTGCGATATGACCAGCGACATGATAGGTCACTTGCAAGCCCTCAGCCAATTTTATCGCTTGGTTAAACTCGACTAACTGAATGGCATCCAAGAGGCGATTAACACTGACTTCATCAAATAATGGCAGTTCGCCTTCCGCCTCTCGACCTAACATGATTTTGAGAGCGTCTTTTTGTAGCACGCGAACAAGAGCCTCGCTAGGGCGTGTCATCAAAACGGGCGTGTACGGGTATTGCTCCATGACTAACGGCAATGCGCCCGTATGGTCAGTATGTGCATGTGTCACCAGAATATAATCGGGACCACCAATTGCGGTAATCGGTTGTAAATCCGGTAATTGGTCATTCTGAATACCACGACTCGTCTTTGGCGAAATGCGAATCCCGACATCGACTAGAATTTTCTTACCAGCAATTTCAATCAATGTACAACTTGCGCCAACCTCGTCAGCGCCGCCTAAAAATGTGAGTTTCATACTATTTCCTTTTGAAAACTCGTTCATATGTTGTTTGTTTTGGGTGCGTGTTGATAACACTTTATCGACTCAACTTATCAAGATTTCAGCGATTGCTCAAATTCGGATAAGCTGAGTCCATGAAATATCATCGTTAACTATTGTCGCATGAATTGAAGTGAAATTCAAACTGCATTTATATTGCCATATAGTTTATATGTAGATATTATATAAATTTACCTCTGTATTACGCTTTTTCTTGGCGGCTTAGCGGTTATGCTTGCAATTTGTAATGCACATCGGGCAGATTCCGCAAACGGTCAGCCGCTTGTTCTGCCGTGAGGTCGCGTTGTGCCTCTGCCAACATTTCGTAGCCCACCATAAACTTACGCACAGTCGCACTCCGTAATAGTGGCGGATAAAAATGAGCGTGCAATTGCCAATGACTGATATCGCCATCAATATAGGGTGCGCCATGCCAACCCATCGAATACGGAAATGATACTTCAAATAGATTGTCGTATTTGACTAATAATCGCTTGAGGACATCGGCTAAAGCATCGCGTTGACTATCATTTGTATCGGGCATTCTGCGAATGTGCGTTTTGGGTAAAATGAGGGTTTCAAAAGTCCATGTTGCCCAATACGGAACAACGACTATCCAATCTTCATTTTCCGCAACGATTCGTTCGCCACGTTCAGATTCTAGTTGGGCATAATCGAGCAATAGCACGGATTGATGCTCTTCCTTATAGTATCGCTGATAATGGTCTTCTCGTGTGGGTATATTGGGGAGCGTATTCTGCGTCCAAATTTGCCCGTGTGGATGCGGATTACTACTGCCGAGCATAGCGCCGCGATTCTCGAAAACCTGCACCCATTGATAGATTTCGCCCAATTCAGTTGTTTTGTCTGCCCATAAATTGACCACTGTTCGGATTTCTTCAACCGGCATTTCGGCAAGTGTCATATCATGGCGGGGCGAAAAGCAAATGACTCGATTTGTCCCCTCAACAGCTTCTTGTCGTCCTTGCCATGGACGTTTCATACGATGCGGCGATACCAAAATATATTCGCCCAGCAACGGATTATAACGACGATGAGGATGTTCTGTTGGGTCGAACATAGATTCTCGCATTTCTCTTGCGTAAATTACGATTAAAGCGTAACGCAAACTATGAAACGTGTCGAATAGCTGAACCATTTCTTGTTTAACAAACTATCCTTGGTGAATCTATATCCTCTATCTCAGATTGCAATTTTGTGTGAGGCGCAATGAAACCGCGAAAGCGGCTTTTTCTGAGCGAGCTTCAGCATGATTACCATGGGGTTGCTTA
>JAUZRW010000248.1 GCA_030950085.1 Anaerolineae bacterium | reverse complement strand
ACGTGGGACATGGGTTGTTCTCAAAAAATCGTGAGAAGCGTAAAAGTCCAGCGAAAATGAGGTTTATGTCTCCAAGCGTCGGTTCGCCGATAAGCCATAGGTGACCCACCTCAGTAACAAAGTATTCCCAAACGCATTTGCCGATGGGATAGAGGGCATTGTCGTGCGTCCATTGCGGGTTATGCCAGCATAAATGGTGATTTGCCTATATTTGACTATGCAAATTGCAACGGTAAATCAATACTATTTCCTAAACCTATGACTTTTTTATATAACCATTCGCCCGATTCTTGGCGCGTATAGCGTTCTATTTTCGCTTCAGATTGTGAGATGATAACATATTCTTGCACGCTATTAAGCCGTGTGTATTCGTCTAATTTCTCATTGCGGTCTACCAAGGCAGTCGAAGGGGATAAAACTTCAAGAGTGACCGTTGGATTGGCGATTGTATCAACACGACCATCAACATACTGTGGGTCTTCGCAGATAACCATCACATCAGGGTAGCGAAATGACACCTTTGAATCAACTTTTAAGCGTAAATCAGTAGAAACGACCAAGCAGGGTGTGTCGGCTAGTTGGTTATCTAAAGTTGTTCCCGTATTTTGACAAATAACAGTGTGAGTCAAACTTGCACCAGCCATCGAATAAACGTTACCGTTGACATATTCGTGCTTTATTTCGCTCTGTTCTTCAAAGTCGAGATAATCAGTTTCTGTCATGTGCAGGGGTTTTTGTTCTTGTTGTTTTGCTAATGCCATTATTATGCACCCTTAATGTGATTTGACGACTTGCGCCTATTATACCACTAGATATGAGATAACATCCTCGTCACATTATCCCAATTAGCCATCTTGCGTTTAGCCGAGATTCTGCCCTACAGAACACCAACATTATAGGGTTGTTGGATTTTCTAATTCGTTGTTGCGCTGTTGCACACCAAAACGAATATTCTTCAAGCGTTCGCCATAAAGCGGATACCAGTAAACCAGTAATGCCGTTATCAACGAGACGAAAAAGGGGGTTAAACCAATAAAGTAACGAATACTGATAGCGACTTGTACGGGTTGGCTGGATGGGTCGAGTGCTTCATTGTAACCACTCCAATCGAGCAATTCGCCCATGAATAATGCTGAGAATGCCGGCGGCCAGCGATAGACAAAACCCAATATGCCGCGATACAAGCCCTCACGCCGTACACCTGTATTGACATAATCTTCATCAACAGTATCTGCAAAAACCAGTTGTATCCCTAATAAAGAGGGTCCACTGAGTCCAAAGCCGATGAGTGCTACCACACCCATAGCACCCAACAATGTCGAGGCAAAAATCGTCGGTAAACTCGCGCCGCCAAATAAAATAGTGGAAATTAGGAGTGTGTTGCGCGTGCCAAAGCGTCGATACACAGGTTGCCATAATATGATTGCCGAGGTGTAAGCGATGACAAAGACGATAACCAACTGTGCTGTTTTTGTTTCATCGACTTGTAGCACATATTTGGTATAAAAGGGCATTGATGTGACCAATACAGCCAACATGATACGAAATGTCAGATTTAGAGCAATGACAATTAAGAATGTGCGATTGCGAAATACAATATTTAAGCGTTCGAGAATCGGGGCTTCTTCGGCTTCGGCATATTTAGGATTTTCACGGATGCCCAGTAATGATGCAAAGTAGAGACAAGCGGCAAACACGCCCCAGATAACAGCTAATGCGCCCCAACCCCATTTGCTATAGACTGTCGGTGCTAATGCGATAGCTAATCCGCCCAGCACAGAACCGATGACTGTCACAATCATAGTGCCTCGTAAGCGAGCATGAGGTTCTTGGAACATTTCAGGCAATAGGGCATCCACACTGAGGGTAATGAGACTTTGCAAGACATCATAAATACTAATGATAATCAGAAAATAGACCATCACAGTCCGCATCCCGTGTTCGGCAATGTTGAAAGGGGGTAGCCAAATCGCCATGAATGCAATCGCCACGGGAATCGCCAATGTGCGAATGAACCATGTGCGCCGCCCTGTAGCACTCTTTTTATTATCGGCTATCCAACCGACAAGTGGGTCATTCAACGCATTCCAGAAGCCGAACGCAAACAAGCCTCGCCCAACCCATTGTGCTGGGAGACCAACCACATCAGCATAGAAAAATTGAACAAAAGCATTGAACGTGTTATACAAAAACAAGCCGGCAGCACTGCCTAATGAGTACAAGATAGTCATACTAAAAGACAAACCATCTTGTGTTGACTTCAAGTTTGTATCTTCATCGCTGGACGGCGCTTCAGTTGGCATAATCACTCATTGACATTTAGCACCTCAAAATCTGAACATATGAATATGCTGTATATTACGGCTAATGACACAATCTTGAAACATCCAAACCTTTGCCCGACAGCATCATATCGCCTATAATCGGGCTAATCGTTTTTAATTATTGATTCAAATTCGCAAAATCAAATTGTCGAGTGGGGTTGATGAAATACGCTCTGACACTTTGAGATTGTAGAAACCATTATTTTAGGAGAAGTGCTATATGAGTGACCAACAATTTTCACCGCCGACCAGCGAGTGGTATCACCCGACAGAGGATGTGATTAATAATGCCCATGTGCCGGATTATGAAGAAGTTTATAACGAAGCCGCGAATGACCTTGAAGGCTTCTGGGCAGAGCAAGCAGAATCTTTAGATTGGTATAAGAAATGGGATACCGTGCTGGATGATAGTAACGCGCCGTTCTATAAGTGGTTTGTGGGCGGCAAGACCAATATGGTTCTCAATGCCCTTGACCGTCATGTGAAGACATGGCGCAAAAACAAACTCGCTATCATCTGGGAAGGGGAGCCGGGCGACAAAGTCACGATGTCCTATTGGCGGCTGTGGCAAGAGGTCAATAAATTTGCCAATGTGCTGCGGAGTATGGGTGTTAAAAAAGGAGACCGCGTTACAATTTATATGGGACGCACCGTTGAGATTGTTGTTGCGATGTTAGCTTGTGCCAAAATTGGTGCGCCGCATAGTGTGGTTTATGGCGGTTTTAGTGAGCAAGCTCTCGCTGACCGTATCGAAGATGCCCAGAGTCGCGTTTTGATTACGGCTGATGGCGCATGGTTGCGTGGTAATATTGTCGAACTGAAAAAAGTTGCCGATGAAGCCGTAAGACGTTCGCCTGTTGTTGATACCGTGATTTGTGTCAAGCGTACCGGACAAGATATCCATATGGAACAAGGACGCGATTATTGGTGGCACGATTTGATGGCACTCCCTATTGCTAGTCCCATCTGCGAAACCGAAGTGATGGATGCCGAAGACCCACTTTTCATCCTCTATACATCTGGCACAACTGGCAAGCCAAAAGGTGTACTCCATACACATGGCGGTTATCAACTTTATACATCGACCACGCTCAAATGGGCATTCGACATTAAAGATGATGACCGTTGGTGGTGTGCGGCTGACCCCGGTTGGATTACAGGACATAGTTATATCGTTTATGCGCCACTGATTTTGGGTGCAACTAGCATCATTTATGAAGGTGCGCCGACACATCCGTATCCTGACCGTTGGTGGCGGATTGTTGAAGAATATGGCGTGACGATTCTCTATACTGCCCCGACAGCGATTCGTGGTTTGATGCGCTTTGGTGATGCGTGGCCCAATCGTCGTGACCTGAGCAGCTTGCGTTTACTCGGTACCGTGGGTGAACCCATTAACCCCGAAGCATGGCGTTGGTATCATCGTGTCATTGGCAACGAAACTTGTCCGATTATTGATACATGGTGGCAAACAGAAACAGGCGGCTTCATGATTACACCGCTACCGAGTGTCAGCCTGAAACCCGGTAGTGCGACACGTCCCTTTCCCGGTATCAAAGTTGATGTTGTACGTGATGACGGGACATCTTGTGACCCTAACGAAGATGGCGAATTGGTCATTCAGGGTCCATGGCCGTCCATGCTGCGGACAGTTTGGGGTGATGACGAACGGTATTTGAGCCAATATTGGGAAAAATATAAAAAATTCGGTTGGTATCTCGCGGGAGATGCTGCCCGTAAAGACGATGATGGCTATTTCTGGGTGATTGGTCGTAATGATGATGTGATTAAAGTCAGTGGCTACCGACTCGGTACAGCAGAAGTTGAATCGGGCTTGGTCAGCCATGCTGCTGTTGCCGAAGCCGCCGCCATTGCTGTGCCGGATGAATTGCGCGGTAATGTGATTTATGCCTACTGCATCCTCGTTGATGGCGTTCAAGGCAGCGATGACCTTGTAGAAGCCTTGAAAGACCATGTTGGGCATGAAGTGGGTCCGATTGCGAAACCAAGCAAAATTGAGTTCGTGGATAGTTTGCCCAAGACACGCTCTGGGAAGATTATGCGCCGTATCCTCAAAGCACAAGCGATGGGACAAGAAGTTGGCGATACCAGTACGTTAGCGGACTAAAAAACGCTAATGTGAAATAAGCCCCTTTCGGGGTTTCACCGCGCCTCACACAAAATTGCAATATAAGACGAGTGTTAGGACGTTATCGCAAATAGTTTGTTAAACAAGTTTTTCGGACAAATTAGCGGTTTCAGTAAGTGGGGGCGCAGCACAACGATTGCGCTCTTACAACCTGTCATAGTCATTTTTACACTTTATCTACGGCACATTCCTCAATGGGTATCGTCTTGTCCCAGAGCAACCGCGTGTCATCCGTGATAAAGATACGATTCGCATCGGTGGCTTGATTTTGCATGTCGCCTACGGACAACCAGAGTGAGCTTATGTTCAAATCGAAAACGCGCCCAATTGTTTTGCCCCAATCCGAACATGCCCGATTAGCAGGGCTTTTAGCGTACCAGTGGGGCAATACAAATTTTGACCGTCCGGCAATCAATTTTGATTCATTCGTAAAAGGCGTTGCTGTTCATGATAGAGGCTATGACGTGCTTGATAATGCCCCAATAGACGGCGTATCGTTGACAACATGGCTTTCTATTATGCGTCAGAGTTTGCTGCGTGTTTGCGATGATATGACGACCAATATTGTTTGCTGGATGCACGTCCGACGCTTGCTTGCCTTAGCATCCTCTCCTGAACGCGACAAATTGCGGCAAATGGCAGATGAGATGCTTAACGATGCTATCAATCAGCTTGGCATAGAACACGATGTATTCGTATGGGCAGATAGCATCACCAATTTTTGTGATGCCATAGCCTTTCACTATGGTTTTGATACGCCCAAACAAAGAAGCATGGATATTTGCTACAAAGTCGGCTCTATGGAGCGTGTTTCAGTGCAATATTGGCTTAAGGCAGATGGCTTGATTCAAGTTGACCCGTGGCCCTTCAAGGTAGACAGTATTTCTGGTTTTGTGATGGGCTATCAAGAAGAGGGTTATCCTGACCGCCTCGAACCTGTCTTACTGCCGTTTAGCATCGAGCAACCTTGAAGGTTTCAATACAAAAACCAAAATTTGCACAATTCAGAAAGAGGTGCTATAGTCAAGGGTAGTTTTGGGAACTGGAACGCAAAAGGGCACTGAACCAACAGCACCCTTTTACAAAGCATTCCAGTGTTACCTGAAACTCACTACGAGAACAGTATATTGAACTCATGTTCTTTTTGGGATAGGTTTTTATGTACTTTTCGGTCTTGAAACTGGAAAAACAGGGGTGTTTTTTAGTGGAGAGACCGATAAATCTTATCCCAATATGCAGTATAAAGGTCGCATGTGCTTCTGAGATACTGTTTATGTGTGTTTTAGGCGTGTCAGTTATACTACGGGACTGACACAAGACATTTTCTCCAAAATAAACACGTCTCTTGCCAAATGTTGGTGTATTCGGCAAAGACGTGTTTTTGTTTTGCTATGCCTGTGCTAATTCGAGAACTGCGTGTAAGAGAACATTACAACCTGCCTCTAAATCTTCTTGTTTGACACTTTCAGCCTCATTATGACTGATGCCATCTTTGCAGGGAACAAAAATCATGCTGGTGGGCGATACATGGGCAATATAACAGGCATCATGTCCGGCACCCGATAAAATTTGCTGATGACTCACGCCTGTTAGGTCACAAGCCTGCTGGACAGCTGCGACACATTTTTTGTCAAATGGTGTGGGTGGCGTATATGAAATCTGCTCTAAACTCAGGTCGAGACCGATATCATATGCGACTTGCTGGCAGACTTCGCGCAGCGCCGAATCCATGGCGGCGATTGTTTCCGCGACAGGATGGCGAAAATCGACTGTAAAATCCACTTTGCCGGGGATAATATTGCGCGAACCCGGTGTCACCTGAAATTGGCTGCCGACAGTAGCGCGTGCATCCGGCGCATATTCTTGGGCAATCTCATCGACTGCGTGGATAATATGCGCTGCGCCTAAGAGGGCATTGCGTCGTCCGACCATCGGCGTAGACCCTGTATGTGCTGCTTGTCCACTTAAGGAAATATCGTACCAGCGAAACCCTTGTGCATGTGTGACAACACCGACAGACTTTCCTTGTTGTTCAAGAATGGGACCCTGTTCAATATGACATTCAATGAAGGCAGTAAATGGATGATTGCCACAGATGACATCACCGGCATAACCGATACGCTCTAATTCGGCGGCGAATTCTGCACCATCCGTTGCGATACGGCTCAGGGCAAACTCAAGGTCGAAATGTCCAGCAAAAACACCCGATGCCAGCATAGACGGCGCGAATCTAGCCCCTTCTTCGTTTGTCCAGTTGACAATCTCAAGTGGTGCATCGGTTTCAATTTGATGCTCATTAAGGGTACGAACGACCTCTAATCCGGCGAGGACTCCAAAAACACCGTCAAATTTTCCACCATAGGGTTGTGTATCGAGATGGCTACCCATTGCTACAGGGGGGCGTGAATTATCTTTGCCGCGACGACGGGCAAACATATTGCCGAGACGGTCAACGGTAATCGTACATCCGGCTGCGGTACACCATTCGGCGAACAAATCACGTCCTTGCTTATCTTCGTCGCTTAAAGTCAAGCGATGACTGCCACCATTTGCTGTCGCACCAATTTTCGCCATTTCCATGATGCTATCCCACAACCGTTGGCTGTTGATTCGTAACTGTTCTGTCATGATAAAAAATCCTCTTGTGTATCTATAGTGCTGAGATTTTACACAGGAGATGAGTTTTTGCCCAACTGATATTGGTTCATCTTTCAAGAAAAAGCGTAACGCAGAGACGCGGAGAATCAGAGGCGCAGAGATGTTTTTGAATCTTGGTATTCTTTGTCATTTTGTAGTTCATGCTGGAATCGCTATACTCTCCAAAGTGAAAATTTTACTGAAGCGCACTTTAAGGAGCGATGATGTCTTACGAAGCAAAGTTGCAAGCAATGGGTTACACACTGGAGACCATAAATTTGGATAACGGCAAATTTGTCTTGGCAGCGCGAACAGGCAATCTGGTTTTCACATCGGGCTGTGTGCCAATTTGGGGCGATAAAACGATTAAGGGCAAAATTGGGGCGGATTTGACCGTTGAAGAAGGTTATGAGGCTGCAAAATTATGTGCGCTGAATTGTTTTCAGGCGATTAAAAATGTAGCAGGTAGTCTCGATAATGTAACGCGCATCGTGAAAGTGTTCGGCATGGTCAATGTTGCGCCGGACTTTGACGATACGCCGGGTGTCATTCATGGCTGTAGTGATTTGGTGCGTGAAGTGTTTGGTGATGCTGGCTTACATGCTCGTAGTGCTATTGGTCTCACTGTGCCTTTCAATTTTGCAGTTGAAATCGAGATGATTGCCGAAGTGAAATAACGTAAATTCACCCATTCATGAGAAGTTATAAATTGAACCACAGAGGACACCGAGAACACAGAGAGTCAAGTTCAAAAATACCTCTGAGTCTCTGATTCTCCGTGTTACGCTTTTTCTTGAAAGGCGGATAGTCAATTATCTAATTATCTTATGAAATAGGTAGCAGCCAGCGATAACCATAGGGCGCTAGAGTGATTGTGCTATTTTCGACAGGCTTACCTGTCCACAGCGCGTCAGAATAAGATTCTACGTTTTTCGGCAAGTCGATAGTCACTGCCTCATCACTGAGGTTATGCAGCGCGAGTAACTTCTGATTGTCCGATTCACGCCAGAAACAGAGCAAATGATTCGGCAAATCCGATAACCAGACCAACTCGGCTTTGGCAACAAAATCCATTGTTTTGCGACGGCTTATCATCTGACGAATCGTGTAGAGCATCGAATTTTTATCGGCGCGTTTTGCCGCCACATTGACCGTGTGATAGCCATATTCGGAGTCGCTAATCGGTGGGGCATACAGCGAATCTGTTGCTGCACTACTGAATCCGGCGTTATGGCTATCATCCCACTGCATCGGAGTTCGTACCCCGTTACGGTCAAAAAGCTGGATATTATCGCCCATGCCAATCTCATCGCCATAATACAAGACAGGGGTTCCGGGTAGCGTAAACAGCATTGAGTTCATGACTTCGATTTTGCGGCGGTCATTGCCCATCAGAGGCGCTAAACGACGGCGAATCCCCAGATTAATCCGTTGATTGGGGTCCGGTGAGTAATAATCCCACATGAATCGGCGCTCTTCTTCTGTGACCATTTCGAGCGTCAGTTCATCATGATTGCGGAGGAATGTCGCCCATTGTGCATTTTCAGGAATCGGCGGCGTGTCTGCCAGCACATCAACAACACTGCTACGGTCTTTTTTAGCGAGTGCCATATACAGACGCGGCATGATTGGAAAATGAAAGCACAAATGAAATTCGTCGCCTGTGTCATCGCCAAAGTAGGGCAGTAGGTCTTTTGCCCACTGATTAGCTTCTCCCAAAAACATCGAATCAGGATAATTCTCATCCACAAACTGCCGCATTTTTTTGAGATAAGCATGTGTTTCCGGCAGATTTTCGCAATTTGTCCCCTCACGCTCAAATAAATATGGCACAGCATCGACACGAAAGCCATCAATGCCTAAATCCATCCAAAATTTGATGATATTGAGCATTTCATCTTGGACGGCTAGGTTGTCATAGTTCAAATCGGGCTGACTGCTATAAAAACGATGCCAATAATATTGTTGACTTTCTTCGTCATATGCCCAATTTGATTCTTCAGTATCGAGGAAGATGATACGAGTCTCGTTGTATTTATCATCGGTATCACTCCATACGTAAAAATCGCGCATGGGCGAGTCTTTGGAACGCCGTGCTTCAATAAACCATGGGTGTTCATCGGAGGTGTGATTAACGACTAAATCACAAATGAGGCGGATACCGTGTCGATGCAATTCGTCAACAGTCATGCGAAAATCTTCTAAGAGACCAAAATCATGATGAATGCTATAGAAACTGGCAATATCGTAGCCATCATCATTGAGCGGCGAGGGGTAAATCGGCATCAACCACACACAATCAATGCCGAGCCACTTCAAATATTCGGCTTTTTCGCGCAGACCTGCAAAATCACCATGCCCATTGCCATCAGAATCACGAAATGCCCGTAAATAAATCTGGTAAAAAATCGCATTCGTATACCAAGCCATCATCAACCCTTTTCCAGCACAAGATTTAATGCGCCTATTGTACCCGAAATTCATAATTCTAGGGGTGGTGGATGAAAATATACGCCTATTTTCGGCTGCCCCTACGTTTTTTGTGATTTTAAGGGTTATAATCTTAGGACTCGCGCAGTTGATTGTTATTTTGAGCGTAACACATTATCATATCGATGATTTTTGTATTGAAGCGCGTAACTCCTGATAGATAAAATATGGGGCAGTGATGACGCTGTTTATGGGTATTGATGGCGGCGGTAGTAATCTGCGTGTTGCCATTGTAGACGAGAAAATGCAAATACAGGTTATAACACGGCGCGGCACAGCGAATCCGAGTATCATTGGGCGTGATTCAGCGACAAGTTTGATTCATAGTGCGATGCGTGAGGCTCTTTCACACATAGACGAATCTGTTTGTGCTGTGGGGATTGGTATCGCAGGGGCATCAGCAGTTTATGCACGGGATTGGTTACATAGTGTGATTCATGGCGTGTTAGCAGATGTGCCTGTGGCGGCAGCTTCTGATAATGAAATTGCGCTAGTGGGTGCTAATGGAGCGCGAGAAGGGATTTTGTTATTAGCAGGTACAGGCAGTGTCGCCTTGGGCATCAATGCCGATGGTGAGGCAGTACAAGTTGGCGGCTGGGGTTATTTACTCGGCGATGAGGGCAGTGGCTATTGGATTGGGATGCAAGCATTACGGGTCGTGACCAAAGCATTTGATGGGCAATTAGAAGATACAACGAGTCTTAAGCCACGGATTATGGATGAACTGAATCTCACACAATCTACTGAGATACTCGCGTGGTTGTATGGTCAAAAACAAATGCCTGTATCGAATATTGCAAAATTATCGCGGCTTGTGCTAGAAGAAGCCGAATCCGGGGATAAACAAGCACAAGATATTATCACAATAGCCGCCAATGATTTGGTGCATCTCGCGCAAGCGACTATTCGTCAATTAGATATGGACAAGCCGCAGATTGCATTTGCAGGTGGTTTATTAGAATCGCAAAATCTGTTAAGTTCACAAGTGCTTGAAAAATTGAACTTGCCAAAACATCCACAGGCTAAGTATCCGCCGATGGTTGGGGCGGCATTACTGGCACAAATAACATGCGAAAAGACACGGAATATATAAAAAACAATGGGGAAAATATGTCGTATTTGCACAGTGAAATACATGAGCAGCCGGATGTGATTCAAAGGTTGCTGACCGAAGAGGCTGAGAATGTCAAGCAGATTACACAAGCTATCCGCGAGGCAAAGCCGACATTTGTGATGATAGCAGCACGCGGAACATCAGACAATGCGGCTCGTTATGCACAATATACACTAGGGATTTTTGCTGGGATGCCGGTTGCACTGGCGACTCCTTCCGCGCATACACTCTATGGAGCGCAAATTGATATGTCTCAAGCCTTTGTTATCGGCATTTCACAATCCGGCAAATCAGTTGATGTTGCCCAAATTGTGACCGATGCCCGTAAGCAAGGGGCGAAGACCCTCAGTATTACCAATGACCCTGAATCGCACATGGCACAAGCGGCTGAATACCATATCTGGTTGCGTTGTGGCGAAGAGCAATCTGTCGCGGCGACAAAAACTTATACCGCACAACTCACAGCTTTGGCTATGTTGACAGCCTATCTCGTGGATGATGCAACGATGTTAGAAGACTTAGCCCATCTACCGAAATTTGTCGCTGAAACGTTGACCAATGCACAGGTTATCAATGATTGGGCAGAGCGTTATCGCTATATTGAACGCATCGCAGTGATTGGGCGCGGTCTCAACTACTCGACAGCTTATGAAGTGGCGCTGAAAATCAAAGAATTGTGTTATGTCGTCGGTGAAGAATATAGTGAAGCGGATTTTCGGCATGGTCCCATTGCGATTATTTCACGCGGTTTTCCGGTCTTGGTCATTGCTCCCAAAGGGAAAACACTGCCTTTATTGGTGGATTTGCTGAAAAAACTCAATCAGGAACGTCAAGCTGAGTGTATTGTTTTTAGCAATGATAATGAAGCCTGTTCATTAGGTGTCAAATCGGTCAAGTTACCGGATATGCCGGAATGGTTGAGTCCGGTGTGTGCGGTTATACCGGGTCAGATGTTTGCTTATCGTCTGGCAGAGGCTAAGGGGCATGATGTAGACCATCCTGAAGGACTGACAAAAGTGACCATTACGCGCTAACATGGATAGTGTCGGATGGAGAACGCTTCTCTGGCGCTATATTTGAGATTTAGGTGGCGCACAAGATTTCCGCACAATGACTTCGACAGGTAAGGTGATTTCTTCGGTATGGGTGCGCTCCCCAGAAATACGTCCAATCAATAATTCAGCCGCTTTCATACCGAGTTCATAGGGGGCTTGGGCGACGACTGTTAAGAAGGGTTCGGGCAAGGTGTCGAATGGCAAATCATCAAAACTGACAACTGATATATCTTGTGGTACACGAAGTTCCAATTGGTATAAGGCACGTAGAATCCCAACGGCAATAAAGTTATTGGCAGCAAAGAGGGCTGTTGGGGTAGGTTGGACATTTCCTAGCATATGCAGCGCCATTTTACGTCCTCCTGCTTCGGTATACCCACTAAAGGTAATCAGTTCATCATCAATAGCGATATCAGCCTCTTGTAAGGCGCGTTTATACCCTTCGATACGCTGCTCACTGGTCGAAATTTCTATGGGACCAGAGAACATCGCAATCCGTTGATGACCGAGTTCAATGAGGTAGCGCGTCAGTTGATAAGCTCCTTCTACAGAATCACCGCGCACAATATCAACATCGACCTGTGGTAATTGACGGTCTAAGATAACAAGCGGGACATGCTTTTGCAGGATAGTCGTCACATTGTTGATGCTTGCTGCACTGGTTGGCACGAGGATAAAGCCATCTGTTTGACGTTGGAGCAGCATATTAACATACTTGGATAGTTTTGCTTCTTTTTCATCTGTGTTGCAGAGGATAACGTGCAAATCATGGTCATTGCACACATCCTCAACCCCACGAGTGATGGTTGTCCAAAATGGATTTGTGATGTCGGAAACGATGAGGGCAACAGTGTTGGTTGTCTGGAAGCGTAAACTCTGTGAGAGACTGTTAGGGATATAATTGAGCTCTGCGATGGCACGTTCTACACGGTCACGAGTTTCATCACTGGTATAGCCAGAATTGTTAATAACTCTGGAGACTGTGATAGCAGCAACTCCGGCAAGTTTTGCAACATCACGGATAGTTGGACGCTTTTTTTTCATAGGTTGGCGAAATCTCAAAAATTATTTGACAGCTATCTTGTTTTATGGGTATAATCATTGGTATATGGTACCGATACCATAGATTGTATCACAATTTTGCAGAAAGCATTTGTAAATGTGTGGTACCGATGCCATGGTGTGTCAGAAAATGACACAATCTGTTCTATATAATATGTTTACTGAGGAGAATTTCTTTATGAAGAGCTACCGACCTATTGTCGTCTTGGCTATGTTCATGTTGTTATTGTTTGGCAGCCTGAGCCTGACCTCCGCCCAAGAAATGGATTTTAGCGGTATTACCCTCGATGTGGTGACATTCACAGGACCACAAATTGCTGAACCACTGCAACGTCGTGGTGCAGAATTCGCTGAACTGACAGGTGTAGAAGTTAATGTTGTGACCGTACCGTTCTCTGATTTATATCAGAGTATCCTCACTGACCAAGCCACCGGCACAAACAGCTTTGATGCCTTCATTTTTGCGCCACAATGGATGGTAGACTATGTTGTGCCGGGCTATCTCGCTGACTTGACAGGCTTCATTGCTGATGATGCTTCGATTGAATGGGATGATGTCAGCAGCTTCTTCCGTGACTTCAGTGCCAGTTATCAGGGCAGTGTTTATACGATTCCATTAGACGGCGACTTCCATATTGTGTACTATCGCACCGATGTTTTGGAAGAACTCGGTATGGAGCCGCCAGAGACATGGGATGATTATTTAGCAATTGCGGCAGCGGCTAATGGTACAGATATGAATGATGATGGTCGTGAAGATTATGGCAGTTGTATCTCGAAGGCACGTAGCCAACAGAGTTATTGGTGGATTACTTCGATTGCATCCGGTATGCTTCAAAGTCAGGGAACATCGCAAGGTGTATTCTTCGACACAGAAGACTTCACACCACTGGTCAATAATGCTGGTTTCATCCGTGCGCTCGAAATTTATGGAGAAACCAATCAATATGGTCCCCCCGACGAACAGACTCTCAATGTCGGCGATACCCGTTCGCTATTTGTAACCGGACGTTGTGCTTTGACTCTCGATTGGGGCGATATTGGCTCATTAGCCGTTGACCCAGAACAATCGACAGTCAATGGTTTGGTCGGCGCAGTGGTTTTGCCGGGTTCAACACAAATTGTTGACCGTACCACAGGCGAGTTGGTGGATTGCACTGAAGAACTTTGCCCCTACGCCGTTGACGGTGTGAATCATGCGCCGTTTGCTGCCTTTGGTGGTTGGTCGGGTGCTGTCAGTGCGGCTGCCGATGAAGAAACACAAGCCGCAGCTTACGCACTGTTTGCTTACATGAGTGCGCCGGCACAAGCTAATGTCGATGTGACAATTGGTTCTACAGGTTTCAATCCGTATCGGACATCACAGTTTGAAGAACTTGCTCCGTGGCTAGATGCTGGCTTTGATGAAATGAGTGCCGAGAATTATCTTGGTGCGATTCAAGACAGCCTCAATAGCCCGAATATGGTGCTTGATTTGCGTATTCCGCAGAATCAACGTTATCAAGGTGTTGTACTCGATACCGTATTGAGCCAATTCCTTGCTGGTGAATTCACTGCCGAAGAAGCCGCACAAGAAATCTATGACCGTTGGGAAGAAATCACTGATGAACTCGGACGTGATGCCCAACTAGAAGCCTATCGCGGCACAATTGGCGCTGACTAGATTGTTCTAAATTAAATGTAGGGGCGAGATGAGGGTGGGTACGACCATTAAATAGCGTTATAACAGGTTGGTGGGCAGCGGACGGCATGTATGCCGTCCCTACTCATTATGACTTGTAAGGGGGACGAGATATATCTCGTCTGCCATGTGCATTTTCGAGTGTTTACGTTGTTGTGTGGTGCTACTGTGAGGTCTGTCTCGCTCCTATATCATGAATTATTGAATATGAATTCGTCCCCTTAAATGGCATACTGCGAATCAACTATTCCCCATATTCGTAAGTAAGCTGTATGCCGCAGTATGACCGTAAATCGTCGAAGGAGGTATGGTATGCAAGTTGCACCGGATACCCATGGAAAACCTAAGAGACCTAAACAAAAAAATATCACATTAGAAGAGCGTATTCGCGGCTGGACTGATGCAAGTAATGTTTTGTTGATGCCGGCTATCTTAATCATTCTCTTTCTCTCGGTCTTTCCGTTAATTGTGTCGTTATTTGCCTCATTCGCACGGATTAGATTTGTACCGGGTGGCTTTGAAATTAATTATGTTGGATTAGCGAATTTCAAAAAAATATTTTTTGGCAGCGAGCAACGGCGCTTTTTAGGGCGCATTGAAGACCCGACGATATTCGGGTGGGTGTTATTCTTCGCTTTTCTTGCTTTCATGCTTGTGATGCTCTTAAATCATATTCGTAGTGAACGTGCTAATCCCTTTAGTACAATGATGCGTGTGATTACGATTATTATCGCAACAGCACTTGCCTATTTAGCTGTAGCGACCCTAACGCCCGAAAGCGGATTACCGGGTACGCTTGTTGTCACACTGATTTTTGTTTTTATCGGCGTAACACTGCAATATCTACTTGGTTTAGGGTTGGCAATGATGCTGACTCAGAATTTGCCGGGCAAGCGCATTTTCCGCGTGATGTTTTTGTTGCCAATGATGATAACCCCTGTCGGAATCGGCTTTTTATTTCGCATGATAGTCGATACTCAAAAAGGACCCTTTGCAGATATTTGGTATAACATCGGCTTGGCTAATTTCTCATTTGTGGCAACGCCGTGGGGCGCACGGACAGCCATTATCATCGGCGATACATGGCAATGGACACCCTTCATGTTCATCATTCTACTGGCAGCACTAGAAGGCATCCCCCGCGAAATATTTGAAGCTGCTATGGTGGATGGGGCAAATCGCTTATCTATGTTCCGCCATATTATTATGCCGCAAGTGATTCCTGTGAGTACGACAGTGATTCTCATTCGCTTGATTGAGTCTTTCAAGATTATTGACTTGCCCAATGTGTTGACGTATGGAGGACCCGGCACTGCCACTGAATCGGTTTCACTTCATGCTTATAGTTTGTGGCGAGCGTTGGACTTAGGTACATCGGCAGCACTTGCCTATGCGCTCTTATTTGTGGTGACATTTATTGCCCTCGCCTTTGTGAATATTATTCGGCGGCGTTTATTGGAGTTGATTTGATGATGACAGATAAAACAGAGCAGACTCAGGTATCGTTCATTCAGCGTCTTTTTTCCAGTTCCGACCCCTTTAGGCCGGCACCGGGTTCAATGATTATCTCGTATATTTTTCTTGGTCTATGGTCATTTGTCGTGTTGTTTCCCTTGTATTGGGTAGTGGTGACAGCCTTTAAGTTGCCGATTGATGTTAATGTGGGTCCGCGCTTTTTGCCTTATGGCGATTACGAACCCTCAACGCACGCATGGAATTACTTACTGGCTGAATCGGGCAATTTGGTGACGCGCCCATATATCAACACCATGACAGTTGCGATATGGAGTTCGATTTTCGCGCTGATTATTGGTGCTGCTGCGTCTTATGCGTTGAATCGGTTTACCTATCGCCCAAAAATTGGTCTGATTATGACCTTTCTGGCTTGTATCTTATTAGCCATTCTGCTGATTGTCGTTGCCAAACTACACTGGATAATTGCAGTTGTTTTGGCACTTTCGATCTATTTTTTACTAGCATTTACAATTGGTCGCCGCTTTGAGCGCAGTATGGGGAATGATGATATCGCGTTCTGGATTATTTCGCAGCGTATGTTACCCCCTGTAGCGGTGATTATTCCGATTTATGTTTTGTTCCAACGCTTAGGTTTGCTCAATACCCATGCGGCACTGATTATCACCTATACAGCCGTGAACATTCCATTGGTTATCTGGTTCATGCGTGATTATTTTTCCGGTATTCCGATTGAATTAGAAGAAAGTGCCTTTATTGACGGCGCGAATCGCTATCAAACTTTGATAAAAATTGTTTTGCCACTATCCGTACCGGGTTTGGTTGCCACATTCCTGATTGTGCTAGTTTTTGCGTGGAATGAATATGTGCTAGCCTTGTTCTTGTCAGGTGCGGATACTCAAACTATGCCTTTGTTAGTCGCTGCCCAAAATGCGACTCGGGGTCCGCAGTGGTGGAATATCTCTGTGCTGGTGATGTTGATGGTTGCACCGATTATCATCCTCGCTATTATTTTGGAGCGTTTCATTGCACGCGGTTTATTGATTGGCGCAGTGAAAGGGTAATAGCTGTCATTTTGTCTGAACGCGACACGGTGGCGAATAGTGGATATTAATGGTTCGTGGTTGTGAGAAGCATTTACTGGCACAATGACGAGTATTCTTTGTGCTTTACTTGTTTGACAAACTATCACTGATAACCTCCTAACATCGGTCTTACTTTGCAATTTTGTGGCGCGATGAACCCCGAAAGGGGCTTTTATAGAAAGGCTGTATCAATGCGATTTTTGACATACTATGCAGAGGATACTATCAAACTTGGTTTAGTGAGTGAGGAGGGTGTGATTGAGACAGGTATCACGCCGCATGAATTTTATCGTGCTGGCAATGCAGGCTTAGATGCCATGCGTGTCTTGCTCGATAAGCCATCACAAACTATCTCTGAGGATTCACTGAAACTAGCGCCCGTTGTACCGCATCCCAGCAAGATTATCTGTGTTGGGCTGAATTATCGTAAACATGCTGCCGAATCCGGTATGGCTGAACCGTCGTCTCCTGTTTTGTTTAGTAAGTTCAATAATGCCATTGCCGCCCACAACGAAGGTATCCCATTTTCGTCAGAATACAAACAAGTTGATTATGAAGCGGAACTCGTGGTTGTGATGGGCAAAGAGGCGAAAAATGTCTCCGAAGCGGATGCTTTAGACTACGTTTTAGGTTATTGCAATGGTGACGATTTGAGCGAACGGGCCTTGCAATTACAAATGCCCGGCGGACAGTGGCTACTGGGTAAAACACCGGACAAATTCATGCCGATTGGACCCTATCTCGTCACGGCTGATGAGGTGGGCGACCCGCAAGATATGTCGATTAAAGGCTGGCTCAATGGCGAATTACGTCAAGACAGTCATACCTCCGATATGATTTTCACAGTAGCCGAAGCGATTGCTTTTGCGAGTCGTTTCATGACACTTTATTCGGGTGATATCATCTCGACAGGCACGCCAGAAGGGGTGATTCTTGGTATGGCAGAAAAACAGTGGATGCAGGTTGGCGACGAATACACTGTCGAAATTGGCAATCTTGGACGACTGACGAATAAACTGGTGGCAGGTTAAGATGAGCGATGCCTATTTGATTACAGGTGGTATGGGGTGTATCGGTGCATGGGTGATATCTCATCTCTTGCAACAGGGCAAGCGTGTTATCAATTTTGATATCAGTGAAGACCGCCATCGCTTAGATGCGTTGATGACGGCTGATGAACAGGCTAAAATCACATTTGTTAAAGGCGATTTGACTCAGACCGAACAAGTCAAGGTGGCATTTGTCGATAATGACATCAGCCATGTGATTCACCTTGCGGCACTACAAGTCCCCTTTTGCCGTGCCAATCCGGTACTAGGCGCACAGGTCAATGTGACTGGCACGATTAATATTTTTGAAGCGGCTAAAGCTGCCGCAGTCCATCATGTGGTATATGCGTCTTCAATTGCGGTTTATGGTTCGGCGGATGAGTATCCGCCGGGATTGCTTGCCCATGATGCGCCCAAAATGCCACATACCCTCTATGGCGCGTATAAAGTCTGCAATGAGCAAACAGCACAAATTTATTTCGATGACGACAACATCACGAGTACCGCCTTGCGCCCCTATACTGTTTTTGGTGTCGGACGTGACCAAGGACTGACGAGTGAGCCGACAAAAGCCATGGTTGCAGCAGTCAAAGGCGAAGATTACAACATTACGTTCGGTGGGGAAATGCAATTTCATTATGCGTCGGATGTCGCTTTGCAATTCATTGAAGCGGCAGATAATCCGCTTGATGGGGCATATGCCTTCAATATGGGGACAACGCCTGTGTCTGTGCAAGCGGTAGCGGACATCATCATGAAGCATAAGCCGAATGTATCAATTACAGTCGAAGAGAATATCTTGCCATTTCCACAGGGTTTTGATTCAACAGAGTTACATAGCCACTTCGACACAATCTATGAAACACCCTTAGAAGAGGCGATTGTGGATACGTTGGCGCGTTTAGAAAAAGCCTAACGCAGAACAAATTTTATAAAAACTGTGATATTAAAATTTGTGGAATTGTCAAGAGTGCGTTATAGTTATCGTGTGTCTTGGGATGAGATTGGGGTGCTGCAAACACAACACCCCAATTACGGTCTTGTCCTAAGACACAAAACCAACGGACAATACTATATTTGATGCAAGCCAGAGCGTATAGGATGGATGTTCAATGTCGGAATTTTCTTACGGGGTGCGTAAGGTTTTTCTGGCAGGGGTGCAAACACCACATCTCTATAACGTTTATCTGACACCACTCATTGTATCGAATATGATGTTGAACGTAATAACATTTTGTAGAGGCTGTAAACTGGTTGCGAAATGAGTGTTCGCACAGCAGCACAGTCTCTTTTCGTTTTGGTCATTGTTAATAATCCAGTAAATCATCCACAACAGCATCTAAATCAGTAGCTTTTCTGGCATTGATGGCAGTTGCAAAAACCTCTGTAGAGAGTTTTCGGTTACATTTGCCAACATCAATTCGATATGGTTGCGCGTTTCACTATCGACAGATTCATGCAGATTGACACAACTCCAGAGCATGACAGCGCGGTCATAATCGGCTTGGATTTTCAAAAATGCGACCAAACCACATCATCGAACACAATAAAGGCTGCATAGCATCAATCGGGCGTGATTCGTGCAGAGCCTCTTTGAGACATTTAAGCGAGACATTTAAGCGCCGCATTACAGGGAAGTGCTTTATGGAAAACACGGCGGAGAGATTACTCCAGCCGCCGTGAGAATTGTTGACACTGAAAAAACGGGTCTAACCGCCCTTGACTGACCCTGCCAGCAAGCCGCGTACAAAGTAACGTTGCAAGCTAAAGAAAACCAATAAGGGGACTAGAATCGAGATAAAGGCACTACTGGTCAAGATTTCCCAGTTGGCACCACGAGAACCGAGTAATTCACGCAATTTGGAAGTCATGACAATTTGGTCATCTGTTTTGCCAAGGAAGACCAAGGCAACCAATAAGTCATTCCAGACCCACAAGAATTGGAAAATGGCAAAGGAGGCTAATGCTGGAATCGACAAGGGCAGAATGAGGCGCACAAAAATATCAAAGTGCGATGCTCCATCAATTTTTGCCGACTCGATGATTTCACGCGGGAGACCGCCAATGTAATTCCGTAGCAGGTAAATCGCTAATGGCAAGCCAAATCCGGTATGGGCTAACCAGATGCCGGGATAAGATTTCGCTGCAACGCCAAAAAATTCTCCAATGGAATTATACAGCCGCAGCAAAGGAATCAGCGACATTTGTAGTGGGACAACCAGCAAACCGATAACGATAACAAATAAAAGTTGTCGTCCGGGGAATTCCATCCACGAGAAGGCATAAGCTGCAAAAGCCGCGACTGCAATCGGGATGATTGTCGCCGGAATTGTCACGGTGAATGTGTTGATGAATGCCTGACCGAAACCTTCAGAATCTAGCACTTCTCGGTAGTTTTGCAGTGAGAAGGTGGGTGGAATGGTTGTGATAACAAAGAAGCGTTTGCCGCGCCCTTCTTCAAGCGGAATAGGGGAGACCCATTCATACGAACCATCTGTATTGAGTGTGAACGTTACACCATCGCCTAAGTCAACCGTTTCTCCTGCTTGATAATCGCGGATGCCAACTTGCTCATTTTCGGCATACTCGACATCATCGGTATCTGGCAGGAAGCCGCCACCATATGTATCGACAGATTTAGACGTATTCTCGCCAAAGATATTGCCTGCAATGACATATGTGCCATCACGCTCAACTTCGACATCTGATGTCGCAGTACGACCTTGCTCGCTTTCTTGCGATGTACTCAGAGCAGACCACCAGCCAGAAACAATGAGTTGGTCTTTATCGCGTAGCGAACTGACAAACAAGCCAAAAGTCGGTAAAGTCCACAAGATAACCAGCACAATCAAGGCTGTACGCGCTAACAAGCCGCCTATCGTGATATTGATACCGGGAACATTGGTATTCATCGCATAGCCTCCTCTTGCTGGAAGCGACGGATATTCCAGATGAGAATCGGTATCACAGCAATCATTAGTACGAATGCTACCGCACTACTGCGTCCGAAGTCTCCGCCACCCCGAAACATCAGATTATACATCAGGTTCGCCAGTACGTTGGTATCCCACTGTCCATTTGTCATGGCTTGTACAATATCAAAGACTTTTAATACGGTAATGGTAATCGTCGTCAAGACAACCAGAATTGTACTCATAATTTGTGGAATCATAATGTTGAAGAAAATGCGAACTTCATTAGCACCATCAATCCGTGCTGCTTCAAGTGTTTCATCTGGCACACCACGCAGAGCAGCACTGAGAATGACCATCGCAAACCCAGTTTGAATCCAGATAAGAATGATCATCAAGAAAATATTATTCCAGACGGGGACTGTAATCCATGCTTGAGGTTGGAAGCCCAAACTGGTGATAACGGCATTCAGTGTCCCAATTTGGTTGGGAATGGGTTGCCCGGGATTGGGTAGGTTGGCATCATAAACGAATTTCCAGATGACACTCGCGCCGACGAAAGAAATCGCCATCGGCATGAAAATGAGTGATTTAGCGAAATTTCCCCAGCTTACGCGGTCAGCAAGGACAGCTACCAGTAAACCGAAGACGGTGCTTAAGAAGGGTACAATGAGCAACCACAGAATATTATTACGAATTGATGTACGAAATTCTGGATTCTCTAAAGCCCATGTGTAATTGCGTATTCCGACAAATCCTTCACCATCTGAATCACGGAAACTCAGGATGAATGTTTGAATAGCCGGATAAACCAAATAGATACCGAGAAGGATGAGTGCGGGTCCTACAAAGAGCCACGGGCGAATCCGTTCCCTATCTTTTTCACGGCTTTCTAAGACGCGCCCGTCCGGTTCGGCACGGTCAGGGATTAGCGTGTCCAATATCAAATTTGAGCCAAAGAAATACAGCACCAATGCCCCGACCCCTAGTACGATGGCAACTAAGGCGGAAATAATTTGTCCCATAGCAAGAAATCTCCTAAAAATTCTACATTATTTAGGGATAGTGCAATTAGGGTGACAATGTAGTCACCCTAAAAGTTACAGTGAGATTGTTGGTAAGATGCTACTAATTACACTTAATCTTGGATAGCTTCCCAACTGGCTTGGATAGCATCGGCAACATCTTGTGCTTCTGCTCCACTGACATAATCGACCATACCTGTCCAGAATGAACCGGCACCAATGGCACCCGGCATCAAATCAGAACCGTCAAAACGGAATGTGGTTGCGCCGAGTAGAATCTCACCCAATCCGCGCAATGTATCGTTGGCGTAGAGATCAGTGTTGACACCACTATGTGGGGTCAGGAAACCACTTTGCGCCATCCAAAGTTCGTGGACAACAGGCAATTCTAAGAAGTCATAGAAAGCGGAACTGACATCGCTATCAGTAGTACGCGCCCACAATGTCCCAGCACCCAATACGGGTGTACCCAAATCCATGCTTTCGTAAGCGGGGAAGTAGAAGAAGTCTACATCGACACCGACTTCTGTTCCTTCTGGGAAGAAGGCTGGGATGAAACTAGCTTGACGGTGCATGTAGCATTCTGGCGGTACAGAGAATAGACCTTGTGGCGAGTCACGGAAGTCAGTTGAGGCAACAGAAGCTGCGCCACCATTGACCCATGCGTCGTTCTTGGCGAAATCGCCGAAGGTTTCAATTGCGCTGACAATCCGTTCGTCATTGAACGGAATTTCGTTCGTGACCCAACCATCATAAACCTCTGTTGGTTGAGTGCGTAAGAGGATATCTTCTACCCAGTCAGTTGCGGGCCAACCTGTCGCATCACCACTACCGAGACCGATGCACCACGGTGTCCCACCATCAGCGACAATCTGGTCACTGAGGGCAATTAGTTCTTCCATTGTTTGCGGAATATCGTATCCGGTATCATCAAAGTTATCGGGTGAATACCAAACGAGGCTCTTCACGTCAACTTTGTAAGCAAAGGCATAGAAAGCATCTTCGCCATCTTCTCCAGCGTATGTACCGAGGTCTGCCCATGATTGACCAGCCGCATAATTCTCGACCATCCAATCGGAACTGCCATCGGGTAGGGGAACGAGACAGCCATCTGATGCAAGGTCTGCTGCGAGACCGGGCTGTGGGAAGACGATGATATCAAGCGGGCTACCTGCTTGGCAGTCAATCACAGCTTGTTGTTCCATACTATCAGAACCCGCGTGATTCACAGTTGCGCCTGTTGCCCATTCAAAATACGCCAATACACTTTCGACGAATTCTTGGTCAGGACCCAGCCATGGGCTGAGGATTGAGAGTTCTTCACCGGAGAAATCATTGGCATCGGCAAATTCTTGCAAGGCATCCCACTGGAAGTCGCCCTCACCAATCGGGAAAACGAGGTCATCCTGAGCCATTGTCGGGACGGCTAAAATAGTGAGTAGCAATACAAAAGCTACAAACAAACGAATACTGTTTTTGGACATTTACAAACTCCTCTATATAAATAAAAAAACGCACTTGTATCAACATTAAGTATGTTGCAGCTAATATTTTGACACGTTAAAAGTATTTTTGCAAAAATTACTGGCATCTTGCACAATAGTTTGGCTGTTTGTCAGGATTTATTCACTGCGTTTATGTTGTTTCGCGCTCCACTAGATGTAATTGAACCGTGATATCTTGCATCGGTTCATCGGCATCCGTGAGGCGATTCAGTAATAATTTTGCCGCTAACTGTCCGGTTTCATCAAGTGACTGACTAATCGTTGTTAAGCCCATCATGGCGGCTGTTTCTAAATCATCAAAGCCGATAATGGCTATCTCGTCGGGTACTTTTAAGTCAAATTGTTGCGCGATTCGCATGGCATAGAGCGCAAGGTAATCGGCAGCAACGAATATGGCACTGGGTCGTTTGGGATGCTTAAAAAATGCTCTCAGTTGCTGACGTGTTTCGTCGATATTGGTCATAGGCACATAAATGATATGATTATCATCTAGTTCGATACCCTCGTTTTGCAATGCTTGACGAAAGCCACGAAGTCGCGCATTGCCCGGACGAATGGCATGGTCATCAGGAACACTGTAATCGAGAAAGCCCATCTGCCGATGTCCCTTATCAAGCAAATGTTGGGCGGCTAATTGACCCCCATATTCGTTATCAATTTGGATGCTACAAAAGAGTGGATGTGACGATTCCATCAACACTGTTTCCAATTGGCTGGCTCTTAAACGTTGTGCGTCTGCATCACTTAGCGATAAAGCATTGATGATGAGACCCTCTAGTTGCGTATTAAGTGATAATTGCGCCAAAAAACTCTGATAGCGGTGCATGGAGTCAACGGTGTAAATGACGAGTTCATAGGGTGAGTTAGCGAGAATTTGTGCGACACCGCGCATTCGTTGTCCAAAAGAAGCGATTGTAAAATATGGCGAAATAATGCCTATTTGTCCACTCATGGACTTTGCTCTAGCAACAGCATCTGCCTTTGGCACAAATCCTAATGCGTCTACCGCGTCCAATACCTTGCGACGTGTCGCCGCTCGTACTTGTTGTGAGCCATTGAGTACGCGAGACACGGTTGCGATGCTGACACTTGCTTTTTGGGCAACATCATAGATTGTTGGTTTCGCCCTCTTCGGCATAGCAAATCTTCTGTAACTACTATCATGAAAGCACTTTCATTGAATAGTAACGCATAATTTTTAGGCTGTCAAATAGAGAAAGCATGAAGTTTTTAGCATGAAAAACTATGTGTTTATGCTTTCTTTGTGGTAGGCAGCAGATGGTAGGATAGGTTAAACTGGTATAATGCTTTTTCTCTAAATTTGCAATAAAGGGTATCTCTATTATGGCACAAATATCGCAACCTCTGGCAGAACAATTACGCCCACAATCTTTGGCGGATTTTATGGGGCAACAGCATCTTGTGGGTGTCGATAAGCCGCTACGGATTGCGATTGAGAATAATCAAGTGCCGTCGATGATATTGTGGGGTCCGCCCGGTGTTGGGAAAACAACATTGGCTCGTATTATCGCCAATCATACCAATCAACGTTTTTTCTCATTGTCGGCAGTATCAGCAGGGAAGGCGGATATGCGCGAAGTGGTGAAATCGGCGCAGAATAAGAAGCCGCGCACACTATTTGATACAGAAGAAGATGAGAATGAGAACGGGACGATTCTATTTTTAGATGAAATCCATCGCTTCAACAAAGCGCAGCAAGATTTTCTATTGCCCTATGTCGAAGATGGCACAATCACGCTGATAGGGGCAACGACAGAAAACCCAAGTTTCGAGGTGATTAGTGCGCTGCTGAGTCGGATGCAAATTTTTGTACTCAATTCACTGACACCAGATGAAATCAAGCAAATTATTGAGCGTGCCTTGCGTCATATGGAAATCGACATGGCTGAAGTCGGATTGGACTTTCTCTCGCATTATGCTAATGGGGATGCACGGGCAGCATTAAATCTGCTCAATAATGCGGCACGATTATATGGCTCAGGTGGGATAATCACACTGGAACAAGTCAAAGAAACATTGCAATCCAAACATTTGCGTTACGACAAAACAGGGGATGAACATTACAATACCATCAGCGCCTTTATCAAGAGTATGCGAGCGAGCGATGCTGATGCTGCCTTGTATTATATGGCACGGATGATTGATGCTGGCGAAGACCCCAAATTCATTGCACGGCACATGGTTATTTTTGCGAGTGAAGATGTCGGGTTAGCTTTACCAACAGCCTTAGTTGTTGCCAATGAAGTATTTCGTGCAGTCGAAGCGATTGGGATGCCCGAAGCACAATATAATCTTGCACAAGGAGTTGTCTATCTAGCGACTGCGCCCAAAGATAGGTCAGCCGGAGACGCATACTTTCGTGCGCTAGAAGATGTGCAGCAATATGGTAATCTGGAAGTTCCGATGCACCTTCGTAATGCCCCGACAAAACTCATGAAAGAACTCGGTTATGGTAAACGTGGAGAAAATAATAGTAATCTGCCAGAAAAATTATCTGACAAGCGTTATTATCGCCGCGATGAATCATAATCTGAGATGCTAGAAGCCAGCTAGGGCAATCGCATCAAATCCAATGAGACTGTTTTTAACACCAGATGCCGAAAGACATCTGGCAAAAGAAATTGTAAGCACCATAGAATGGCGCTCATTTCAGCGTCATTTACGGCGTTTCTAAGAGATTTGCCGAATGCCTTCTAGTTTTCGGAAATGATAGTTTTCCAGTTTGATGTGATTGTGCTAAAAGATTCGCTGTCTTACGACACATATTTATAGATACCCCAGTTCACTCATTGCACTTTCAACATCGTTTAATGCGCTGGTATCATCAATGGTTGCTGGCATTTTGTAAGGGGTATGTTCGGCAATTGCCTTGATTGTGCGCCGCAAAATCTTACCAGACCGTGTTTTGGGTAACTTTGCTACGATTGCTGCTTTTTTGAAGGCTGCCACGGGTCCAATTTGCTCCCGTACCATCTGTACGACTTCGCGTACAACATCGGCTTTATCTCCTGCAAAATCTGTATTCAAGACAAGTAATCCAACGGGAACTTCGCCCTTGATGTCATCATGAATACCCACCACAGCGCATTCTGCAACGGCGCTATGTGCCGCAAGCACTTGTTCCATGCCACCTGTCGAGAGGCGATGTCCGGCAACATTGATAATATCGTCGGTGCGCGACATGATATGCAGATAACCATCGTCATCGAGAAAACCAGCGTCGGCTGTTAGATAATAGCCTTTGAAGCGACTGAGATAGCTTTCGATATAGCGTTCGTCGTTTTGCCATAATGTCGGTAATGCGCCGGGCGGAAGTGGTAATTTGACAACAATACTGCCAATCTCATCATTGGCGACAGGTTTACCAGCCGGGTCTAGTACGGCGACAGTATAGCCGGGCATCGGTTTGGCAGATGAACCGGGCTTGATGGGCAGTTGTTCAATGCCGAGAGGATTGGCACAGATAGGCCAGCCGGTTTCGGTTTGCCACCAATGGTCTATAACAGGAACACCGAGTTTTTCTTGCGCCCATAACAGAGTATCGGGGTCACAACGTTCACCTGCGAGGAACAAGGCTCTAAAATGCTTGAGATTGTATTCGCCGAGCAATTTTGATTGTGGGTCTTCGCGCCGAATCGCTCTAAAAGCAGTGGGGGCAGTGAATAAGACATTAACTTTATGTTGCTCAATCACACGCCAGAAAGCCCCTGCATCCGGTGTGCCAACGGGCTTGCCTTCGTACATAATGGATGTACACCCTTTGAACAGGGGCGCATAAACAATATAAGAATGCCCAACAACCCAACCCACATCCGATGCTGCCCAATAAACATCACCTGCCTTGACTCCAAAAATATTGTCCATACTCCAATTGAGGGCAACAAGATGACCGCCGTTATCGCGCACGACACCTTTAGGTACGCCTGTCGTGCCGGAAGTATACAAAATGTATAAGGGGTCAGTCGCTGCGACAGGTATACAATCAACTGCTTTTGCTGTGTAGATTGCATCGTACCAATCTAAATCGCGCCCCTCAATCATGCTTGCGGTACTTTGTGGACGTTGATAAATCAGACATTTTTTGGGCTTATGTTCTGCTAATTCAATCGCGGCATCTAATAGCGGTTTATATTCAATAATACGACTGGGTTCGATGCCACAAGAAGCAGATAATATGGCTTTTGGCTTGGAATCATTAATGCGTGTGGCGAGTTCGTTGGCAGCAAATCCACCAAAAACGACACTATGCACAGCCCCGATTCGCGCACAGGCTAACATTGCCATTGCTGCTTCGGGAATCATAGGCATGTAGATAATGACTCTATCGCCTTTTTCGACACCCATTGAGCGAATAACCCCTGCCAGCTTTGCGACTTCATCGCGCAATTCTCGATAGGTAAATTGTCGCAATGACTTCGTAACAGGTGAGTCATAAATCAGCGCGAGTTGGTCAGCGCGTCCATTTTCGACGTGACGGTCTAGGGCATTGTAGCAAGTATTAACTTTCGCGCCTGTGAACCAGCGATAAAGCGGCGCTTGACTCTCATCTAGTACGGAATCCCACTTTTCATACCAGTCAATGTCCTCTGCTGCTTTTGCCCAAAAACCTGTTGGGTCGCTTTTCCATGCCTGATAAACCTGTTCGTAAGTCATGATTCGCTCCTAAAATGTTACTCGCATAATGGCATGATACTATCTATTCTAAGCCTAACCAGCGTCGAGATTCTGCGCTAATGGTCTGGTAGATTGTTGTGATTAATCTTCTTCTCATTGTTGGAGGGTCGCCTAACTGTCGTAGGGCAAAGGGTTCTTGCATCGCAATCGGTTGTCGGCGAATCAGGGCGCTGGCATCGCCTGACCAGAATTGCTCTAAATCGGCATCCAACGGCGCTATTTCTTCTTCCTCTTCGATATCGTCCTCATCAAGTGCTGAAGCTGTACCGCGTAATTTCTCTAAAACAGCATCGCGTGTCCGTCCGCGTAGATGAAACAAGATAAACGGGTCTTCGTCTAATTGTTCAGCGACGAGATAATAGACGGCGGCGGCATGTTTACAGGGGTCGCCCCAATCGGGACACGAACAGACAAAATCAATCGAGCGTTTATTTTCTGGAAAGAGTGATAAGCCAACCGATTGAAACACCGCTTCAATGTCGCCGGGCATTTCACCATTTAATAATTTCGCCGCGTAAATCGCTTGTTCAGAGAGGGCATCTAATGCCTCTTGCCATTGCTCATCTTCCAATGTTTTGAGATAAATTGATGTGCGATAGGGTGTACGCCGACTGCCTTTGACTTCGGCATAGACGATTCCATGTGAAATTTCTAAGCTGAGGACTGAGCCATTACGAGCATAGCGTTTACCACGTCCTAAACGCCCCGTGAGTCCCATGTGTTCCATTGCTTGAACCCATTGCTGCCCCCACCATTCGCGCCCAATGTCGCCGCGTTTACTTTCAGCACGGATAGGTCCCTCAATGACGATGGCTTCGGCAGGTCTATCATAATCAGACAAGGTATTATCATCATATTCGTAGAACTCATCATCGTCGTAACCCCACCAAGTCATGATGTAACCTCCATTCGCAATGAGACCAAATCGCGCAATTCGTCATTATCCATTTCAGAAATCCAGCCTTCACCACTACCGATAACAGAATCGGCAAGTGCCTTTTTGTGTTCAATCATTTCGTCTATTTTCTCTTCTAGTGTACCCAAACAGACGAACTTATGCACCTGCACATCTTTTGTCTGCCCAATACGATAGGCGCGGTCAGTGGCTTGATTTTCCACCGCCGGATTATACCAACGGTCAAAATGAAAAACATGATTAGCAGCCGTGAGGGTTAAGCCTGTACCGCCGGCTTTCAGTGATAAGATGAAAATTGGCACGCCATGTTGCGATTGAAAACGACGTACCATCTCATCGCGTTTTTTGGCAGGTGTACCGCCGTGTAAGAAAAATACATCTTCCACGAGATACGTCTTGAGATACGCTTGCAGCAAGTGACCCATTTCGGCGTACTGTGTAAAAATCAAGGCGCGTTCATCATTACCCCGAATTTCACCCAGCATATCGACCAGACGGTCAAGTTTGCCACTACGGTCTGCCATGATTGCGGCATCGCCTTCTTTGAGGAAATGTGACGGATGGTTACAAATTTGCTTGAGACGAGTCAACATGCGTAAAACATTACCGCGTCGTGCCATATCATCATCCGCCGATTCAACCACTTCTAATGCTTCGCGCACTTCGGCTTCGTATAAAGTGGCTTGTTCGGGTCTCAGTGTGCAATAGACCTTATTCTCGAACTTATCGGGCAAATCTTGAAGGATGTTAGGGTCAGTTTTGACGCGACGCAAGATGAACGGGGCAGTCAGTTGGCGTAGAGACTGCGCCGCCCCTTTATCGCCATAACGTTCAATAGGAGTCGAAAAGTTAGATTTGAAGACTTTTTGTGAACCCAGATAACCCGGATTCAGAAATTGGAAAATTGACCACAGTTCCGTCAGACGATTCTCAACCGGTGTTCCTGTGAGTGCTAGTTTGAAATCTGCTGTGACAGAACGGGCTGCTTGCGCTTGTTTCGTTGAGGCATTTTTGATATTTTGTGCCTCGTCCAATACCATGTCAGACCATTCAATCTGCTTAAAGAGGTCAATATCACGCCGTAAAACAGCATAACTTGTCAGTACCACATCGACATTTTCAACAGCTTTCAAGAAATCCTCACCTTGTAAACGGTCTGCGCCCTGATGCGTCATGGATCTCAGGTCAGGAGCAAAGCGCCGAATCTCATGCCGCCAATTGCCGACGACTGATGTGGGGCAAATGAGCAATCTCTGTTTAGTTGAATTTAATATAAATTTCTCATAAATCCAAAGTGTAATTGTAACAATAGTCTTACCCAGCCCCATATCGTCTGCGAGACACGCGCCGAGTCCCATTTCTCGCATCTGAGTCAACCATCCGAAACCACGTTCTTGATAGGGGCGTAAGGTGGCATTGAGTCCCTCTGGTATATCAGGGATAATCGCATTTTCGGGATTATATAATTGCTGGAACATATCATGTAGCCAGCCGACAACTTCTGTGTCTTCAACCTCTATGCCGTCGATTTCGGTATCATCGACATTGATTTTGAGGGCATCCAACAGAGACATTTCTTTGTTTTCGGTTTGCTCAAAAAATTTGAGTGCCGCCTCGATTTGGTCAGGGTCAAGGGCTATCCATTCGCCTTTGTAACGTAGCAAAGGTTGTTTGAGTTCAACAAGAGCCTCAAATTCTTCTTTGCTGATAGAATCTTCACCCAATGACATTTGCCACTCATAATTGAGTAGCGTATCACGGGTTAAAAAGCCCATCGGTTGATTCCCTTGCCCTTTGATTTTCGCCCGCGCTTTGAGTTTCGCTCGTTTGCCCCACCAATTCGGCACGAGAACACCAAAACTACTCGCCTCTAAAACAGGGGCAGCTTGCGTCAAAAACGTAAATGCCTCTTCCCGATTGAGTGTGACCCCTGTCGGACGCGCTGTTCGTAAACTGCGTTCAATCGGCTCAAATATGCGCGATGCCATGCCCAAGCCAGCCAACAGTTTATCTTGTGGCTTATTGAAACGCCGTTCCAAATATTCTAATTTGCCAGATTTCGCCGACCATACGATATCAGCCTCAACCAGCAAGCTAGGGTCATCTGTTGCTTGTAAAAGATAATCGACTTGCCAGTCATCTTTATTTTCTTCGGGTTCACTAAGGCGAAAACTAATCCGAAATGCCCCCGACATGCCGCTACCAACAGCTTGCCATTCTTCCCATGCTTGATAGGTGCGGCGATTATGATTCCAATCGCCCTTAACAACGCTATCTGCGCTTGTTAATGCTCGTAGCCAAGGCTGAGGGGGTATTTTTTGCGTTTCGTATTGTTCACGAATGAAGGCATCAATGCTTGACGATAAAAAGTGGTGCAGTAGATAATCAGGATTGGCAGCTTCATCGACAATATCAATCATGGCACGACACAAGGACGGCATATGCTTGGCTAGTTGATTCAGTGTGACTTCATCAGGACGCGCTTCCCAATGAGCACGGTATTGTCTGCCTTGCTGTGATAACGCCGGAATATAGCGCCCTTCTACGAGACAATTCATAGCAAGTAGGGCAGCAGATTGCCAGAATAACAAATCGCTTGCCGGATAAAAACTACCGCGCATTTGTGTTGGCATCTGGATGAACAAATCTAAGGCATCTGTTGGGTTTAGCGTTATTGCGTCGATTTCCCATGCCAGTAATGCCATTTCATCAAGAGGGAGTAACCCAGCATCAATCGCTTCGGGCGAGGGTTGTGCTTTTTTACCCTTTCCCGGCAACCACAACGTTACAGTTTCAGCACGGGGTTGGGGGGCGGTCATATGACGGGTGAGGTAAACGAACCATAAATCATGCGACAAACTAAAGGGGTGCGGTGCAATCATCCCACGCCGCCCTTTACGAAAACTGGGTGTAATCGTGGTGTCTTCTCCCCATAAAGCGAATAAACCGCGTTTGGGTAGCCATGTGCCATGCAGAATGTACATATTATTTCACCTATTGTTGCTGAAGTTAAGACGGTTTAATGATAATTTTATGAACACCCTCTTTATAAGCGGCATTCATCGCAAACGCATCAGGAGCATCGGATAGCGAAAATTGATGCGAGACCAAATCATCTAAATCCATAGCGCCACTCGTTGCCAAATTAATAGCACGCGGATAAGTATGCTTCATACGGCGCACAACAGTAATGGTTAATCCTTTGCGCCGCGCAGTAGAATGTTGAATATGCAGTGCATCGTCTTTACTGGGGATACCAACTTGCACAATCCGCCCACCGATGCGTACCATTTCAGCCGCTTGTTGGATACTATGGTCAGCCCATGCCGCCTCAAATATCACATCGACACCGCGCCCATTTGTCGCATCTCGCACATTTTGGACACTATTTTCATCCGCGACCCATGCCTCTGTTGCGCCCCATTCGACTGCTTTCTTGACGCGCCAATCATAACAATCTGTGGCATAAATGGGATTCGCCCCTGCGAGTTTCGCCACTTTTAATATGAGTAATCCCACGGGTCCGCAGCCAATGATAGCAACACTATTGGCAATTTTTAGATGCGCCAAATCATGAGCATGAATCGCCACGCCTAATGTTTCCAAGAGCGCCCCTCCACCATCACTGATGCTATCGGGTATCGGGAAGCAGTTACGGGCTAAAACAATCATTTCGCTCTGCATCGCACCATCTGTCGGGTATGCGCCATAAAATGTATGGTTCGGACACAAATTCGGGTGTCCTTGTTCGCACCATTCACAATGATAACAGGGGCAAGTGGGTTCAACTGCCACTCGTTGACCAACACGAAGCGGCTGCCCCTCACCATCTAGTGCATTATCTCCGATAGCCACGATTTGCCCCATAAATTCATGCCCAATAACCATCGGTTTTTCGATAACCATATCGCCGATGCCGCCATCTTGATAATAATGTAAATCACTGCCACAGATGCCGACAGCCTTTACCTGAATCCGAACTTCGCCCGTCTTCGGTTCGCTGGGCGGGTCAATGGTATCAACACGAATATCTTGCTTGCCATAAAGTCGTAGGGCTTGCATAATCATCCTTTCTTAATTTAACAAACTATTACTCGACCAAGTTAATTCTTGATGATTAGATTTGTGTTTTCGGGCGCAAGGCATTGCGCCCCTACATAAAATTTTTTGGTCGTGTACTGTTTTTGTAAAGCCTTGCTCTCACTTTTTTGTGTGAGGCGAGATGAAACCTATTATTCATTCGCGCCAGACGTTATCAACAAACGATTATCTAAAGCAGTCTCATTAGGTGGGATTGTGAGATTCAGGCGTTCTAAAGTCGTTGTATTGTAGAGACCCATATAAATTTGAAAATCACCGTCGGGTATATCCAGCGTATGTGTTGTACGGATAGTTTCCACATTTTGCCCCCAGAATTGGCTTGGATGTACAGGAACTCCAAGCGGCGAGTCCAGTTGACCCACTAAGTTACCATCTTGTATGAGGTGTACAAAGAGCGTGACGGGTTGTGCTACCCAATCTCCTGTACCCCAATCCAGAGATAGAGAGACTCGATTATCATTTGGGTATGATACCTCGTAATCGAGCAGGTAAATGCCCTGAAAGTCCGCAACTGGTGGGCGAGTACGTGGTATTCCCGACACCACAAGATTGCCAATAATAGATGTTTCTCGGATAGATGGGAGTGGCTCAAGAGTGATGGGGTCAATAAGGTCAAGCCGAATGAGATAGGTGCGACCCTGCTCAACGCGATTTTCCGATATCAAGTCAAAACGTTCACAAAATGCTCGCTCTGGTTGCCAGTCAGTATATGCCCCACTTGCAGGGTAAGATTCGTAACGATAAAATTTGGTATCTTCTGTATCCACAACATTGATGGCAACAATATAGGGAACAGGTAATTTTTCGCTGGATAATGAGCGCCAGCACAGTGTCATTTGTATCGTTTCATCGGGTTGTGCTTGTGGTGGATTAAGGCTATATCCCATGAATTCTATATCCCCAATCTGAAATGGCTCTCCCTGTAATGCAATTGTTTTTTCTGGTGCAAAGGTAATAACACCAAAAATTTGTATATAGCTTATGTAGCCAGAAATCACGATGGCAATAAAGACAACGATGCCTCCTAACATTGCACGGAATACTTTGTGTAATCGTTGAAAACCACCCTGAATCCCTATCATAACGAGCAGCACGAGTGCCAAATGTGCTGGATAAGTTAACCTAGCGGAAAGAAAGTCGAAGAAAGTCATCCATCGGATAAAAACCACCAACATTGCACTATATACTGCCCCTAAAACCAATATCATTTGGCGATTAGGCTTCCATA
>JAUZRW010000247.1 GCA_030950085.1 Anaerolineae bacterium | reverse complement strand
GATTAGATTTGTGTTTTTCGGGCGCAATGCCTTGCGCCCCATAAAAATTTTTTTGGTCAGATATTATAAGGTCTTCTCATTCTTTAGCCTCGTTTCTGCGATTCGCCTCTATACTAAAATCATCATTTATCATCATTAGGGAGAACTTCTATGATAAACCGCCGATTTTTCGTACTCATCCTATTCTTTACCTTGCTGATGTCAGTGACGCTAGTTGCTGCACAAGGGCGCGGTGGTAGAGGCGGCAACGGCACAGACCGTCCAACGCGCACAGCAGACGATAGAAGCGGACAAGCTCAACCTGTCGGAACGCCATCAGGATCTTTTGGCGGTACTATGGGTGATATGCCATTTGAGTTTGAGCTACCAGAGGACTGGCAAAATATCACCATACCCGATAATTTGCCCACTTCGCCCGATGATATAGAGGCAATGTTGGCAGATATGGCATTGCCTGTTGATTTGGATTTGGAGAGTTTGGCTTTAGGTGGTAGTTCGGATACTGCCTATGCCGGGATTGTCGGTTTCGCACAATTGTATCTTGGGCGTAGTGTCGAGCCATTGTATGCCGATGAAATTACGACTACAGGTTCAGATGACTTAGCGGCTGCGTTGACACAGGTACTTGCTGATTTACCTGCTGAATTGCAACAAATTGTCACATCGGCGGATGGTATCGTTTATTGGGCTGTCTTATCGAATGGCGCGGCTTCTGTGTATACAGGTGATGATTGTTCTGAGCCAACTTGCACAGTCTCCATTGATAACTTGCAAGTCAATATCACATCAGCTTCTATGGGCGTTTATCTACTGTATGTTGATGGTTCAGTCGGCAATAGCAGCGCCGCTTATAACCTCATTGTGCAGACGTATCCAGCATTGGCAACATATGGACTCACGCCAGCAGAAAGCGATAGTGGTTTCATGTTCACAGCATACGATTATGCACTTTCTGGTAGCGATGTATCGGCAACGGGCGCAATGGCAGGTGTTTTGCCAATGGAAAACGGAAAATCGCTGGTTTATGCTCTTGTGGGGGTTGGCGAGGGTTATGTCGCATTGATGCGTTAAACTTGTAACAAACTTGTATAAAATTGGTCAGCGTTGATAAGTCGTCAGGTAACATGGGCTATAACTTTGCTATCATGAGAACATGATTCAATCATCAAAGAAGAGGGCTATCATGCAGAAAATTATCGTCACGCTACTGCTGCTTATCATTTCTATCGGTATTATTCCGACAAATGCCCAACAAAGTGATGTCACTATCCCAACAGATGCGCTTCGCTGGGATGGTGCATCGCGCTTTAATGTGCTGATACTCGGTATGGATAGACGACCTGGCGCACGCAATAACCTCAATGCGCGTACCGATGCCATCATGCTGGTCAGCTTCGACCCACAAACGAAGACACTTGGCATACTCGATATTCCGCGTGATATGCACATGGCAATTTTGGAAATTGATGAAGAAATGGTGCGTGTCAATACCTTACTCGTGCGCGGTGAGAGTCGGGCAGAAGGGTTTGGTCCCTATTATGCCATGCAAACGATACAACTCAATTTTGGCATGTATATTGATGCCTATATCGCCTTTGATTTTGTCGCCTTCATCGAATTTATTGATGCAATTGGTGGTATTACTGTCGATGTACCTGTCACTATCAACGACCCAAATTTCCCAGATATGAATTACGGTTATGCCCCTTTGCTTATTCGGCGTGGAATCAATAATTTTGATGGGCGAACCGCCTTATCTTACGCCCGAACCCGTCACAATGATAATGATTATCTGCGCGGACAACGGCAATTAGATGTGGTGATGGCAGTGCGTGACCGTCTCAGCGAAGCATCGGCATTGGCAGATTTGGTGCAAAATGCGCCGCAATTGTTTGATGCGCTATCTTCTAATTTCTATACCAACATCGCCTATGAAGATATCGTCCGACTAGGATTAGGCATGGTACGCTTAGATGCCGAAGATATTACATCGGGTTCGCTCAATGAACAATACAGTTTCACCTACCGCTATCGTGGAGAACGTGTGCGCGTCCCTGACCGTGAATTACTGTCACAACTCTTGGTCGAGACTTTCGGCGAGGAGTATTGGCGCTAATCAATGCCATTACAAAGGACACGATAAATGGCTATCCGTGTCCTTTTATCTTTCCCTTCACCTGCGCTAAACTAGGTGTGACATACACAATTTTGAAAGAACAACATGATTACCCTCAAAAAGTGTTTAATTGCCAATCGCGGAGAAATCGCCGTTCGTATTATCCGCGCCTGCCATGAATTGGACATGATAGCGGTTGCTGTCTATAGCGAATCTGATTCTAATGCGAAACACGTTCAACTTGCTGATGAGGCTTACTATATTGGCGCAGCGCCCCCTCATCAAAGTTATCTCGATAGCGAAACCCTGATACGGACTGCCACTCAAGCAGGTTGTGATTGTGTGCATCCCGGTTATGGTTTTTTATCGGAAAATGCCGATTTTGCACAGGCGGTCATGGATGCTAACTTAATATGGATTGGACCCTCGCCTGATGCGATTCGTGCTATGGGTGTCAAAACTGAGGCACGCGCTCTCATGCAAAAAGCAGGTGTTCCTGTTGTGTCGGGTTTCCAAAGTGACAATGCCGTGCTAGATGAATTTGTTACGGCAGCAGAGCATATTGGCTATCCTGTCATGGTCAAAGCGGCAGGGGGTGGCGGCGGCAAGGGGATTCGTGTTGTTTATAAGCCAGCCGACTTACCAGAAGCAATTCAAGGCGCACAGTCCGAAGCACAAAAAGCATTCAACGACTCGCGTATCTTCCTCGAACGCTATATCGAAGACGGGCGACATATCGAAATACAGGTAGTCGCTGACACGCACGGCAACACAGTTCACCTCTTTGAGCGCGAATGTAGCACTCAACGTCGTCATCAAAAAATCATCGAAGAATCGCCGTCGCCACTGCTCACAGCACAAATGCGGCAAACAATGGGCAATGCAGCCATTGCCGCCGCCCAAGCTGTAAATTATGTCAATGCTGGAACAGTCGAATTTATTGCGACCCCAGAGGGTGAATTTTTCTTTCTGGAAATGAATACGCGCTTACAAGTTGAGCATCCGGTGACAGAGATGGTGACAGGGATTGACCTTGTAAAATTGCAATTTCGGGTCGCTGCCGGAGAAAGTTTGTCATTTTCACAAGATGACCTCACACAAAACGGACATGCGATTGAATGTCGTATTTATGCCGAAGATGCACGGAATAACTTTTTACCTGCCATTGGCACGGTTCAGCAATTTATTGTGCCACAAGCACCCAGTATTCGTGTTGATAGTGGGATTCAAGCGAGCGATATGATTACAATTCATTATGACCCAATGATAGCCAAAGTCATTGTTCATGATGCTAACCGCGAGGCAGCACTCCAGCGCATGACGCGAGCCTTAGCTGAAATCGTAATTCTCGGTACAACGACTAATATTGACTTTTTGCAAACTATTTTGCAAAATCCTGTTTTTGTTGCTGGTCAAGTCGATACGAAATTTGTCGATGATAATCTGCAAACATTATTACCGGATGTCGCGCAACTCCCTCATGCAGCACTTATCGCGGCGGCACTCGCCAAAATGGACGGTCAAACACAGGCGCAAGTTGTATCCAATAGTGACCATTCCAATGCGGATATTTACAGTCCGTGGCAACGCAGTGATAATTTTAGGGTAGGTGAGTGATGCAATATAGCTATGAATACAACGGCGAGACAGTTAGCGTCAAATTGGAACGGCAAGCAGATGGTCAGATGAAAGCGACTATTGGCGACAGTGAATACAGCGTCACGGCATCACAAATAGCAGGCGGCGGCTGGTTGATGCACATTAATAGTAAACGATTCCTTGCTCACACCGCATCCGATAGCGAGGCTCAGTATGTGCATCTCAATGGGACACAATTCAAACTAGAAAAAGTAGAAAACCGTCGCCGCAGGGGTAAGGGTTCGTCTCGCAGTGGCGATTTAATTGCTGAAATGCCGGGGCAGGTGATTGATGTGCGCGTCAAAGAAGGTCGTAGCGTGCAATCGGGCGATGTGCTGCTGGTGCTAGAAGCGATGAAAATGGAGATACGCATCAGCGCACCTCATGACGGTACAGTGGCAAAATTACGGGTCAAGACAGGGGATGTTGTCGCTAGAGGTCAAGCCTTAGTTAAAATTTCACAAATGTAAACACAACCTAACAATAATTATTTTGCAACATTAGGTACAATAACAACGCTATATTAGGTAGATATCTTTAAGGAGTGGGAAATTGAAAAATGTTTATGCTTTTGCGGCATGATTTGGGGTAACATAAGAAAAGGTTTTACCACACCTTACTCTGTGGGCAAGGAGACAAATGTCAGTCAACGAAATCCAATATTTGTATGATATCGCTGCCATCCCCATTGAAGTGGATGAATTCGATGCTGTCTTTCCACATTTGGTAGATTATGCTATCGAATTATTTTCGATTGAGGCTGCCGTACTCTATATTGAGAACAGAGGTAAGCTAGTATTCCACGCATCAATGGGCATGAAACATATTACTTTGCCTCATTACTTACCTGACCCTGATGAAACAGTTCAGAATCGCGGACAAGCCAAGCCACGCCCTTTCGCCCATGATATGCCGGCGGCGGGTTTGTCGCTGCGTATTGGACAAGAACGGCTGGGGTGGTTATACGTGGCACGAAAACAAGATTTTTCTGAAGTTGAAGCCCGTTTACTAGCTGTTTTTGCGGAACGGGTAGCTATCATGTTGCATCATGCCCATACACAAGAACTCATTCAATTAGAGCGCGAACAACGCAAACTCGCGCACACCCTCCATGACATTAGCCTAATTCTGACAAGCCGCCATTCATTTCGGCAAATTCTGGAGCAAATTTTAGCCCAAGTGGCCCGTGTCTTACCCTATGATGCGGCAAGTGTCTGGTTGATGGGTGATGATGGACTTGAACGCATGGCTTGTGGTGTTGGATATGACAAGTTTAACGCTCATGACAAGGCAAAGAACCTTGTTTTGTCGCCAGACAAGAGCCCGATTTTGCACGAGATTATGACTTCAAAACGGGCGCTTGTCATTTCTGAGATTCATAAGGATAAACGTTGGCATCTAAAACAGGAATATTATTGGATACAATCTTGGGCATCGGCACCGATTCTGATTAATGACGAGTTTGTCGGGCAGTTTAATGTTCTGCATACTCAGAAGAATTTTTACGGCGATGCCCATATACCGATTCTCGAATCATTGGCGCAGTTGATTTCGATTGCCGCGCAAAATGCCCAAGTTTTTGATGGAATGCGGCAAGCATTAACACGAGAAAAAGAACTCAACACGCTCAAATCACGTTTTGTTTCGACCATATCGCATGAATTTCGTACACCCTTAACGGCGATTTCGACCTATAGCCAGATTCTCGAAAAATATGATGCTAAGTTGGACGTACACAAACGCCGCAACTATTTCGGGAAAATCAGAGGGCAAATCAAGTATCTGAACGCGCTCATTGAAGATGTGCTTGTTTTAGGAAAATCGGATGCTATTGGTTTAGAGTTCAATCCCAATATGGATGGTTTGATAGCTTTTTGCGAAGATATTGTGTCAGAAACACGGCTTTTCGCGCCATCTAATCTGAGATTCATATTTGAGCAGCAGGGAGATGGATTCGATACCTTGTTCGATGGTAAACTACTACGCCATATCCTTCTCAATTTGTTATCCAATGCCATCAAGTACTCCCCAGATGGTGGCACGATTCGTTTCCTCTTAGACGCAAGTCACAAAGAAATAACCATTATCATTGCTGACCAAGGTATTGGTATTCCTGATGAGGAACAGCAGAATCTATTCCAGAGCTTTTTTCGTGCTAGTAATGTCGATGAATTGCCCGGCACAGGTTTGGGTTTAGCCATCGTCAAACGCGCTGTAGATGCCTATCATGGCAAAATTAATGTCCAGAGTTGCCCGAAAAATGGCACAAAATTCATCATCACACTACCCTATATCGCGGCGGCTGTCGCAAAATAATCTCCATCTAGTCTTTCATGGTTTACAATACTCTCTTTGAACCGTAGAGATTCCTAGCTCAAAAACCACTCTGCGCCTCTGATTCTCCGTATCTCTGCGTTACGCTTTTTCTTGAACTGCGAATAAACACTGTTACGCATAACGCCTATAGTCAAATGTCATGAATGACTGTTATATTTGGTACTCTGTAGCAAAAACTATTGTAATCTTCCTGAAAATCTATTAAAATCTACATAAATCTATAAAATACGTTGAAAATATATGTAAAGGGCATCGCATGAATTTTCTAAACCGTTTCAAAATCCATAAAATGCCGCAGCAATCTTTCTTCTATGACCGTATTGTTCCAACACTTTTGCTGCTCTTCGCCATCGTGACCGTCGCACTCATTCTGTTTGCAGTGGGTATTTTGACAGGTCTTATCGCTTGGGCATAAATCTATTTATCAACTCGCATTACGAACAGATCGTCAGAAGAATCAAACAACTGTGCCTAGCATAACATTCGAGTTTTTAGTTTACGGTTCACAGTTTTCAGTACGATAGTCTAAGGAATTAGCGCACCTGTAAACTGTGAACTGATGACTCATCACTGTGTTAAACACCATTGCAATGCGAAAGTCTGATAAATCGACAAGTGCGTAACATCAATTATCACTATCAAATGAATTAGAGAGGTTTCTCATGTCGCTTAACAATATGCTGCCGTTCATCTCGACAGCGATTATGTTGCTGTTCACGATTTCTGTGTTTCAGCGTTATGCTGTCCGACGCAATCCGGCGTTTTTGTATTGGGGAATTGGTTTGGCGATGTTCGGTGCGGGCAGTTTTGCCGAAGCATTTCTTGTCTTAAAGTGGAATTCTGCTATTTTCGTTGTTTGGTATTTGTTCGGCGCAGCCTTAAATGCCGCGTGGCTCGGACACGGCACATTAGCATTACTTGTCCAAAAACGGTGGGTGACTGTGTTAACCGTATTGCTGGTTATCGGCAGCGTGATTGCCGGAATTATGATGCTACAATTGACATTAAATAGCGGTGCTTATGAAACTGGCGTGGCGATTAGCAATACTTATCGTGAAATCATGCCAGAAGGCGCAAAAGTCCGCCTGACAACACCTTTCTTCAACATCTATGGCTTGATTATGCTGGTCGGTGGGGCGCTCTACTCAGCGTTCTTGTTTTGGCGTAAACGGGTTTTGCCGAATCGCGTGATTGGCAATGTCTTGATTGCAGCCGGCGCATTATCTATTGGCTTTGCGAGTTCGTTAGCACGCTTGGGCTATGGCGAATATCTATACATTGGAGAATTAGTCGCGGCGGTGATGATGTACAGTGGCTTCTTGATGGCAGCCGCACCCTCTAAAGTCCCTGCTAAAGCAACAGCGCCAGAAAAAGCTCCTAGCCCAGCTTAAATCATCCAATTGGGATAATAACAACGTATCACCTATAGAAGATGGCTTTATTATAAAAAGTCATCTATCCCTTCAATCCCCCTATTTCCTACACTAGCCTCGATAATGTCGGGGCTAGTGCATTTTTAACGCCTTCCCTATGCTGATACATTAACCCTATCTTTGACTACGACTATCGCCAAAATGAAACCATAATTTCTACTTTATCGTCTATCATGATAGTAGAAGGCGACTATCTCATGCCACAGTGTCAGCAAATATGGAGCAATCGTGATGTCAGACAAGAAGAAAAACACTCGCAATCGACTCGGCACAACCCCCTTTACGATATTGTGGACACTCGCCTATGGCTTAGGATGGGCGACAGTGATATTAGGCGGCATCATCACGAATGAGTTTTTCCCACAAGTGTTTAATTGGTTTCCGGATATTGCTTATATCATGTTGGCAGTTGCCGTGCCGACCTTTGTTTATAGCATCGCGCAACAACTCCTAATGCGCTGGAAATTCGCTGTCAATTTTCGTTGGTGGTTTCTCTGGACAACACTCGCGGCGGTTTTGGCAGGGGCTTCATTCCAAATTTTCCAGTGGGTCGATTTCCCGTTTGAGGTTAATAACCCAATTGTCGCTGTGATACTGGTATTTGGTTATATTTTTGGCAGTCAGGCACTCGTGCAAGCATGGTTGCTACGCCATCGTGTCAAACGAGTCTGGATGTGGCCTGTCGCTGCCATTGCTAGTGCCGCGACATTTGGCGTACCGCTTGTTAATGCGGACTTTTTTAGTGAATCGGCATTAGTGGGGACGTTTGGTTTTGCAGGATTGCTACAAGGAGCAGTCATGGCATTAACGCTCGTGTGGCTCTTTGGCATGACACGGGCAGAACCTCTCAAACGCGGCTTAGAGGCAACAAATACACAAGAAGCGGAGTCTAATCTTGCTTATGATGACTATGATGAAGCAGAGTCAGATTATCCCCAAGAAGAAAACATGAAGCAGCAATCATGAGCGAAAAGAGGTAAATTCGTCCTCTGAATATTATAACTGACAACATAACCCAATAAACAAAGGAAAATCGCTATTATGCATGACTTGATAGGTCGCAATCTTGTTGAACGTATCCACCGCACGCATGATAATATCTTGAAAAGTTGTGCGCCTCTCAGCAATGACAACATGACGCACCGAATATCGCAGACTGCACCGCCGATTGGCTGGCATTTGTGGCATATTGCACGCTGGGCAGACCATTTCCAAGCTAGTTTTCCGAAGCGAGAGCAAATTTGGCAACGGGATAATATCGCTGTCGAATGGATGCTAGATACAACATTATTGGGTCCGATGGAAAGCGGTATGGGGATGCCGATTCTGATGGCGACAGAACTTGTGCAAAAAGTAGGGCATGTTCGCTTGGTGGATTATGCGCGGCTGACGTTTCATGCGTGTCGAGACGCACTGCACGATATTGATGTTGAGGCATTACAATCCAAACGTACAAGTTTCGCAACATGGGCAATGGATGGCGAACGAATTATCTATGCCGCAGGTGCTGAAACGACACTGATAGCAGATTTCACGTATCAGCTCACCCATGCGAATCGGCATCTAGGCATGATAGAGGCTTTGATTGGTGCAACCCTAGAGCGCAAAGGCAGCGCGAGTATTTAAGCTATTTTTCAAGTACCGTGTCGAGTGCTGGTTTGGTGCGCTGGAAACCTTCGCCATGTGCCGTATGTCCCTGTCCGATAACGACAAAGGCGTGCAAGTCGGCTTGGGCAATCAAACGCCGTAAATCTTCTACCTGTGAACGCCCAATGGTGATATACAAGATATGGCGCGTTTTTCCGGTGTACATGCCTTTCGCTTGCCAACTGGTGACACCGCGCCCCAATTGATGGAGCAAAATCTGACTGACTGCATCGGGCTTATTGGTCACAATCATTGCAGTACGAACGACACTGGGTCCTTCTAGTACATAATTGGCAGCCATGCCATCAATGAAAAGCGCAACAGCCGCATAGAGCGCCGCTTCCCAACCGAAAATCAGCCCCGATGCGCCAATCACCAGAGTATCGGTATAGAGATAAATCGAACTGAGGGGCATTCCAGTTCGCCGTTGAATGATGCGGGCAAGTGTCGATGTGCCGCCAAATGTCCCGCCAGCCCGAATGACAATGCCACTGCCGATACCGCCGACGATACCCCCAAACAAGGCGTTCAATAAGCGTTCATCACTGATGCCTTCTGGTGGTAGCAAATTTCCAAAAAATTCTAGCCCTATCGTGAAAATAGCGACGGTGAAAATTGTTCGTATAACAGTACGCCAACCACCGGGTAGCATAAAGAAGCCTATGATTTGAATCGGGATATTGAGCAGCAAGACCATCAGACCAATCGGTGTCTTAATGGTGTAATTGAGCAATACAGCAATGCCACCGACTCCACTCGGCGCAATATTAAACGGCGCAAGAAAGAGCATCACCGATGCCGCGCCAATTAATGCCCCAATCGTCAAGGCGCTATAGCGAAAAATCATGTTGCGAATTGTTATCAGCGCATTGTGCCATTGTTGCTTCATATGTTGCCCCTCTCAACTATCTGAATGGGCGTAGATGATAGGCATTTTGGCGCATCTGTACAGGTGCGATTTGTGGGAACAGATAGTCATCTCTGATATAGCGTAGGGAATTCGTCACCTAAGCGTATGCGGCGTAATTGTCATCTCGCGTTATAATGAGGGGAGAACGATTTGAGTAAGGGGATTTCATGCGGCATTTGCGGTTTATCATCTGGGGGAGTGTGATACTATTCGCGGCTGGCTGTAATTTGGGACCACCACAAGCCACGCCCACTGTTGCCCCAACCGATACGCCGCCACCTGAAACTGAAATTGCGATTGAACCGACACGCACGCCAATTATTCGCTTCACTGCGACAGCGACGATTACCCCGATTGCCACTGTGACACCCTTACCAACCGATACCCCGACAGCAACGTTTACACCATCGGACACGCCGACAGGCACACAAACAGCAACTGCCACGCCATCGGACACGGCAACATTTACGATGACACCATCACCGACAGATACCCCAACCGTCACGCCATCGGATACCCCGACAGCAACATTTACGCCATCGGATACCCCAACAGGCACACAAACAGCAACCGTCACACCATCGGATACAGCGACAGCAACGATAACACCTTCGCCAACTGCTACACCGTCATTGACTCCATCAGATACGCCAACTAATACAGTCACACCGTCACCGACACAAGCACCGACTCTGACACCGATTCCGATTGTGGATACGGATACACCGATTCCGACGAATACGGCAACCGTCACGAATACACCTTTGCCGACGGATACACCGATTCCGAGTAAAACAGCAACCTATACACTCACACCCGTCCCCCCGACTGTGACACCGATTCCAATTGTCGATACTGATACACCGATTCCGACGAATACGGCAACCGTCACGAATACACCCTTGCCGACGATTACACCCTCATTGCCTCCGACTTTGACACCGACTTTGACAGTCACGCCCTTACCGCCACCGACACTTGCACCGTCGCAAACACCGACGATTGTGCCAAGTTCGACCAATACGGCGATTCCATTAGTGACCGCTACGCCAACACAGACTTTTACGCCGGATTTCACGGCAACACTTGAGTCGCAAATTAAGCTGACTCGTGCTGCTCCGACATTCACACCTGTTTTGCAAGCATCCGCGACCAGCACCCTGATTCCGCCGACACTCAATGTCACAGCGACAATCATTACCGCGACTCCTGTTCAGGGTATTATCCCGACTCCGGTAACGCCGCCAACAGAATCCTTCTCGACACCTATTCCGGCGACAAATGCCCCTCCTACTACAGCGATACCGATTATCTTCCCGACACCGTTCCCAGAAGCGCAGATTCCGCCGACGATTGTGGTGACAGTGCGTTCGCAGCCTGTCGTGATACTCCCGACATTCAACAATGCCAATACCAGTGCCTATACCTTCAATGTTGGAGCAGGCGGATTCACCTTCAATGGCTTGACTATCAATGGCAGTGTGACACTCTTTGCTGTGAATCCGGCAGGCGGCGGTAGTTATGCGCGGACGGATAGCAGTGGCATGTTGTATTTCGCGCCGATTGGTGGCGGTGAACAAACACTGTCTTCATCACCCTATTTTGCTGGATTTGCCGTTAACTCAGCAGCCGAAAACAAAAATTTCATCCGAGATTTGGTCTGGTCGCCCAATGGACGGCAATTGAGTTTTGTGATTGACCCCATTCGCCGTGACGGACAAGATTATCAAAATGCGGGCGCATGGTTTTGGGATGCAGCCAGTGGAAGAGCTTATCCGCTATTGCATGATTGCCCAGCAGATTTTTACTCCTCATGCCAGAGCAACTTGACGCGCCCAGCGAATCATTGGCAAAGTCTCGATGTGGAATGGTCGCCGGATAGTACCCGTGCGCTGATTACAGTTTTTCTGCCCGATGAAGGGCGACAAGCAATTTTCATTGCCAATGCGATTCCGAATGAAGATTTCGCGCAAAATCCGCCGCCCATGTACCGCTTCGATAATGCACAGTGGCTTGATAATGCCCGTATCCTCGTGAGTGGACGCAGCGAAAATGGCGGCAATACGTTTATTGGCATTTACAATGTGCGTAATAATGCTATGGAAAGTATTCTCTTTGATGGTAACGGGAATGGAATCGCTATTGCAGATGCGGTGCGTCGTCCCAATAATCAGATTGTCGCGCTAGGTCGTCCGGGCAACTTAAATGGTGCCTTGCAACTCTATCGCATTGATGGCGGTAGAGCGACAGCCCTCAGTGGCTTTATTGGCAATCGCTTCCCTGATAGAATCCAGTGGGCAGGGAATTATGCCGAAGCGGTTTTGTCTTTTGGCGGACAACAAGTGAGTGTCAATGCCAGTAATGGCGCAATTGTCAATGTGACCACATCGGGGGCAGTGCGTGTCAATACCAGTAGCGCCCCTGGCGGACAAACAACCGATGGCGGCGGCGGTGGGTCGCCCCCTAGCGGAGTCGTCGCCAATAGTCGTTACAATGCCGGACAGCAGATTCAATACATAGGCGGTGTATCACGGAATATGCGCCAACAGCCGAGTATCGCAGCCGGCATTACCAATATCGTCAATCCCGGCGAATATGTGACCGTTCTCGCGGGTCCCTTTGTTGCCGATGGTTACGAATGGTGGTTTGTCTCCAATGCGCGTAATGTGCAATCATGGATTTCGACGCACAGCACCGATGGCGGAGTCTTCTTTAATCCGTAGAGTCGTTTTCGAGATGCTTTTGCAATATAGATTTAACATATGGTGGTGATGAAGCCATGTCCCAAAATATGGTCTATCACAATTCACGCACGCTTACCTGTTACCTGCTTCAAAAACGCAATAAATTCAGATGATAAATCAGGCTTGGTCACGCCAACTCTCCGAAGAGTTCTAGCTGATGAGTACGAGGTGTACTTTCTGGTTCAAGTCGTGCGACCAGTGCCGGTGATATGTGCGAGATTGCGCTTACTCCCCTGATAAGGAATCGGATGCGGAACGCTCATGATTTATCTCAAATTCAACAGCATCATTTGTGACAAGTGTAGCACAAATTGTCTGTTTTTGTTGTAATGATGTGCCATTTCATGACGTGTCGCAAGTAATGGGCGCTTGCCTACTATAGGCTATGGTGCAAACAAAGAAACTGATTCCCACAGAATCGGCAAGGCGAAGAACCGATGCCAACCCTGTGCCTCATCTGCGAGACGACCATAAATGTGCATCGGTATTTTCTGGAGCATCGCCTCTTGTGCATGGCTTGTCAGTGGGCTATCACTGAGCGTTAATAGCGTCACCATCATCGGGCGCATCGTATCATCGACGCTATCCACGTAATACGGTATCGGAAATTCGCTTAAGTGCCGTTGGCTGGCATCAGGATAGGGGCGTGCATCGGCTAAGAGGGGTTGTGCGGAAAAATGCACGACAGAGACAGGCAAATCATCCAGCGTGGGTAATTCTGTGAGGTGCAACATTTCGACCATGCCGCCTAATGCCACACTGCCATCCCATTGTAGATTATCAGCTTGCCATTTGAGGCGTTTCAACGGCGCACCATCAGCACTACCCCAACGCAGTGTTAATTCAGTTGTAGGGGCATCCAGTTCAAACAAACCATGATTACCCTCGCATTGACTACTGCCTGTCTCGCTATCAAGCCATAAGCGAGTGCGAGCATAAGCCGGAATTTCCCAATCTTGTGTGAGTTGCCCTGCTAATTCATCATTCATCGCGTATCTCCATTAGAACTTGCTTAGATGCTTTGTGCTAGATGTAAAAACCTTAAATTGATTTGTTGCTATGCGCCCATGCTGGTGTATAATCTATTATAGTACGGTAGGCTTGTTATAAAGCGAAAAAATTATGATTGAAGTTGAAGTCAGCAGCATCCGCGTCAGCCTTATGAATCAACAGCGCGTTGTTCTGTTGAAAGACATAAGCGCAGACCGCTATCTGCCCATCTGGATTGGTCCTTTTGAAGCGGAGGCGATTAATCTTGAATTGCAAAACGCACGTCGCATTAATCGCCCCATGACGCATGACCTCATTAAATCAGTGATTGAGCATTTGAACGGAAAAGTGATTCACATTCTCATCAATGATATGCGCCGCGATGTCTTCTATGCTCGTTTGGTGATAGAAAAAGATGGCGAACAAGTCGAAATTGACTCGCGCCCTAGTGATGCGATTGCGATTGCGGTGCGTACCAAAGCGCCGATTTTCGTCAATGAGGCTGTGCTGGAAAAGCATAGTGTTGAACCTGAAGAAGATATTGATTTAGATGCGATTGAGAACAGTTTCAGTAGCAGTTTCGAGAGTGGCGAGAGTGGCGAGAGGCGCAGCGATGTTGGGGATGATGCTGTCAAAGCGGAAGAAATCGAAGCGGTAGATGAAAGCCAACTGAGTTCTTTTTCTGATTTTGTGAACTCACTGGATTTGGATTTAGAAGACCCTGAAGATGATGAGAAATAGGTCTATCGAGACTAATGGGATAATCATATCAAAATGGTGCATTGTGCGCCGTTTTGATTCTTGTCTGACTTGGGAAGACACTAAGGATACAAAGAAGTTTATTCAAAACCCCTCTGTGCCTCTGATTCTCTGAGGCTCTGTGTTACGCTTTTTCTTGAAAGATGAATCAATACTGTAGCCCAATAGACAAGTCCGAGATTGAAATCATGCCAAAACCGATTGATGATTTATCGCAAGAAAATCCACTGGATGCTGAAACAGAAGATACCAGCCTCGCGCAAAATATGGTGGATGCCTACGCACCCAAAATACAACGTGCCACCGGTGATTATGCAAAACGTTCAATCAAGCGCTTGCTTTGGAGTATCTTGCTCAGTTTTACCCTTAATGACGAATACCAGCGTGACCGAACACTAGACCGTATCGAACGCAAAGAGAAAATCAGTTGCTTTGAATTATTCTTTGGCGAGACATTTAGCGTGTTTCGCCTGTTACGTTGGATTATTTTCCTCGCTATTATTGGAGGACTTGTCTTCTATGCGTGGCAGGCTAATCTGCTTGATGGCTTGACGACCTAACATTGTCAGTGTTGGTCTAGGATAATATGATTTGCATCTCGTTACTCGCTATGAAATTGAGTTTTTCGTATAAACTACGGGCGAAATCGCTGGCGTGTAAGCCGACAGTACGGATGCCTCGTTCACGCAAATCATTCAGCACATGCTCCATCAAGCGACGTGCAATGCCTTGTTTGCGATAATCTGTTTCTGTATAGACATTATAGATATAAGCACGTGGTAAGTAGCCGTCTGTTGGACCGGGAGCCCAATCCAAGCGATAGATACCTGCACCACAGACAATTTTATCGCCATCACAAGCAAACCATGTCCAGAATGTCTCATTGGCAAGGTGGTCAAGCGCCCACACACGAAAATCAGTATTCATGCGCGAGAGTGTCTCTTCATCGCCGAGTCCCATTTCAGCAAACATGGCATGACGATGATAAACCATGCTATCCACATCATCTGCCGTCGCTAGTCGAAAAGTGATTCTAGTCATCATGATACGTCTCATTATTCAATGCCCACATCGGGCGCACATCAAAACTTAAGGACGTGCGGAGACCCATTTCCCAGCGATAATGGGCTGCTGCTGCAATCATTGCTGCATTATCCGTGCATAAATTGAGAGGTGGGTAGCGCACCGGTAATTCTGTTTCTTGTCTCATTTTCTGGCGCAACATCTGGTTGGCACTGACACCGCCCGCTATAAAAATTTCTGTTGCACCGTATTCTTGTGCGGCGCGTGCAGCTTTTTCTACCAGAATATCGGTGACTGCGGCTTGAAAACTGGCTGCGACATCATTGATAGAAATATCAGACCGCAGTTGAGCGTGTTTCTCAGCCCCTTTTTTACGACCTTTGCGTGTGGCTGCTGATGGCTGAACGGTGACTTCGCGCATGACGGCTGTTTTCAAGCCACTGAAACTGAAATCATAGCTACTGTCGCGTTTAGCACGCGGAAAATCAAAGGATTTGACATTGCCACGTCGTCCGGCACGTTCGATATGGGGCCCACCGGGGAAGGGCAAGTCTAGTAAGCGCCCCACCTTGTCGAAAGCCTCTCCTGCTGCATCATCCAGTGTGCCACCTAATCGCTCATATTCACCATGATTACGCATCAAGAGCAATTCGGTATGTCCGCCACTGACAATCAACACCAGCACAGGGAAGTCAACTTCGCGGAATGGTTGTGTCAGCCATAGAGAATAGACATGACCTTCAAGGTGATTAATGCCTAAAAGTGGTTTGTCGGTCATCATGGCAACCCCTTTGGCATAATTGATGCCGACAAGCAAGCTGCCCACAAGCCCCGGTCCACGAGTGACAGCGATAGCATCTAATTGATGGAAGCCGACTCCAGCAGCTTCTATGGCTTGTTCGACAACGGCACTAATCGCCTCGGCATGGGCGCGTGAGGCGACTTCTGGAAAAACGCCACCAAATTCTGCGTGGAGGTCAATTTGTGATGCCACAACATTCGAGCCGATGATGCGACCATCAATCACAACTGCTGCTGCTGTTTCGTCACATGATGATTCAATTCCAAGTATAGTGACCATAATTTCTGTGTTGTTATCCTAACTGCTAACTCCTGTTGTAGAAGTAAGAACAGGTAAATCATGAAAAACAGAATCTCGATTTTGTAGGGGCATAGCGCGCTACGCCCTTATGACAGAATTCTAAAAACTTACCGAAGATTTGTAGAGTCTGATAATTGTTGAGAAAAAGCCTAACACAGAGACGCGGAGAATCAGAGGCACAGAGCATTATTTTGAATAGGATTCTTTGCGTTTTTTGCGCCTTTGCGGTTCATCCTTTTTCTGATTATTTCAGACTTTACAGTGCTTTAGGGATAAAAGAAAATGAAAAAGACGATATCTTGTTTTTATCGCCTTGATTTTAGCAGATGATGATGGTTTTTACTGTGCTGTGATTGGATGTCATTGGCAAATATTAGACTCTTTCGCCAATGCGTCGCTCTGTGCCAGCCAGCAAACGTTGGATATTCTCGCGGAAGCGCCATAATATGAGAACAGCAACCGAAGTCACATACAGCAAGTAAATCGACGTTGTGCCATCGCTACTCCCATTACGAATCGCCCAAACCGCCGTCCATGTTAGAGCAGTCGAGAACGAAACCAGCACACTTAAAGACGCATAACGGGTTAAGACAGCGAGTCCAATGCCTGTAATGAGTAGAATAGCGATAACTACATAAGGTAGAAGCAGTATCATCGTGCCGAAAGCGGTTGCTGCCCCTTTGCCCCCGATGATTTTGAATTCTTTTTGGTAATAACGATACAGCAATGTGGCGAAAATTGACCAATTATGACCGACAATTGCCGCAACAGCCGCCAGCATAGAAGCTGAAAGTGTGGAATCAGGTATCATTAATTGTGCGAGATAGACTGCCATTATTCCTTTACAAATATCAATAAGCACCGTGGCAATACCCCAAGGTATGCCCATGATGCGAGCGACATTTGTACCGCCCATATTGCCGCTACCCAACTCAAAAATATTGACTTTGTAGACAAATCGAGTGATAAGGTAGGCTGTTGGTAATGCCCCAACAAGATAACTCGCCAGCACAACAATCAAAAGATAGAGAGTGTGTGTCATACGCCCATCTCCTTATAAACTTTCTAACTATAATATTGAAAACCCAAAATTGAGACCAACGATACGCTAAGAGTGTAACACTAAAATCTTATCTTCGGGCAAGTGCTGTTTATATGTTGTTCAGAATTTGTCTAATCTGCCTAATGAACAAGTTGCCTCTTGTCTCTTCAATCTTCATTTTCTGGTTCAATATAAGCATGTTGCAAGACTGTAGCGACGACTTCATCTACATGCAGTCCGTCAGTTTTGATAATGACAGCATCAGTAGCAGCACGCATGGGCGATGTTTCGCGGGTGGCATCGGCAATATCACGCAGTCGCATATCTTCGCGTACTTGGTCTAGCGAGCGTTCTTCTGTATTTTGTTTGGCATGACGACGTACTGCCCGTTCTTCTAAGCTGACATCCAAATAGATTTTTAGGTCAGCATCGGGCAATATGACTGTCCCGATATCACGTCCGGCAATGATGACCTGTCCCTGTGCTGCAATTTCGCGCTGCATAGCACGCACTTTTTCGCGGATAAAGGGGTAGGCAGCAATGATGGGTACCAATTTATCAATTTGCAAGCTATTCAATTTGCTAACTTTTTTCCCGTTGATTTCAAACTGAAAGCGGGGACGCAACTTTTTAATCGTGAGCGTCAACGTCTCGGTATAGGCTTGAACAGAGTCCAGTTGATGAGGTTTAGCGCCGACATTCATTACATGGCGTGTAATGGCACGATACAAAATGCCCGAATCGAGGAAAGAGTAATTCAATTCTTCTGCCAAGCGATATCCGAGTGTGGTTTTACCGCAGCCAGCAGGTCCATCAATCGTGATAATCCGTGCATATGGCATCGTGACCTCCTCAATCACTCTTAACTTCTTAGTATGATATTG
>JAUZRW010000246.1 GCA_030950085.1 Anaerolineae bacterium | reverse complement strand
TTTCCAGTAGCAAATAGTCGTCAATAAGCCTTTCTTTATTCAGTTGTTCCAGTTCTTCTCGTTTTGTCAGCATGACTTTAGTATACTTCTTTTATTCACTTTCGCTCTCCACAATCTCATGGATAGCTGAATAGATACGATAAAATCCTTAAACAAAATTCACCTTACATTATGAAATTACAAGGACAGGCTCGATTCATGAATCTTTCAAGGGCAGTACCAAATCTTTCTTGAAGGGTGTATGTGACATCAACTCGCCTTTTTCGCTGACCACAAAAAAATCTTCCACACGCACGCCAAAGCCTCTATCGGGATAGTACAAACCCGGTTCAATCGTGACGACATTGCCCACTTGCCACACATCATCACGCAAAATATGGCTAATGGATGGGCGTTCGTGGATGATGAGTCCGACTCCGTGTCCTAGCCCATGCACGTAACCTTCCATTGTTTTCGGATGACTGCGTGCCGTAGGATGCCCCTTGTCTTCAAAGAAATCTTGAACCGCTTCTTGCATGGTATACAAAGGTTTGTTAATCGCAAAATCTTCTATCGCAATATCGAATGCCTGCATGACTTCATCATATGCCTCTTGGACTTGCGGTGGTGCATAGCCGATACACCACGTCCGCGTCATATCATGATAATAACCACCGCCTATCTCGCGTGGGAACAAATCAAAGACTATCGACTGACCCAATTTTAGCGCCATTGAATTCTCACCGCGACTATGCGGAAAGCCAGCATCACGCCCCTGTGCAAATGTCATGCCATTATCTTGTAAACCCCGTCTCGCAAGTTCAACGCGGACATGATTTTTCACATCTGCAATCGTCAATGGCGACCCATCAGCTTTGATGACTGTTTCGCTGTCGTCGGCTGTATGGCTGGCGATAAAATCCCATGCTGAAGCCATAACGTCGTTCGTGCGCTCGGCAACCGATAGCATAATCGCAATTTCATCGGCATCTTTAGTGACAAATGCCTCTTCAAATAATGTGAGACCTGTTTCGCCGACAAACTGATATTGCACAAAATGCGAATTCGCTAATTTTACGAGTTCAACATAAGTTTCGAGTTCACCCTGTCCATAAATGCCAATACATCCTGATTCGATTCCAGCTTCGCGTAAACAGGTTGCCCAAAATTCGACGCGCTCTTGTGCTGGCAGATAATACGGTGAATAAGCGCCGAGTTCTTTATAATTCCTGATGGCGTATCCTGTCTTTTTAGCCTCTTCAGCTTCCATCGGGTTAATAATCAACATTGGTTTTTCGCCATATTTTTGAATAACATAGCCACCAGAGAGGGCTGCACCGTTGGTCATGTAGTAGCGCAAGACATTTTGCCCCTCCCCGCCTGTGACAAATATTGCATCTAAATTTCGTGCCTTCATCAGTGCATCAATATCAGATTTCATCGTTTGAGCCTTTTCTCAAGTTGTAGTTGTGGTCATATCGCCTAAAAAGCCTAACACAGAGACGCAGAGCATGATTCTGAACGTCAATCTTTGTGTCTTTCGTGGCTTTGTGGTTCATGCTTTTCAAGCAGCTTCGGGTTTAAGCACGCGGCGATTTGCCCGTGACTCGCGTGAAAAATTGGTAGCCCAGCCAACGGAAGGGTTCAGGCGGAATCGGCGCATAGTCAGGTTGATAGAATGGCAATCCGCGCCATTGTCCATCATCGCCCGAATAGATATCGGTGATAACCTTGCCGGATAGATTCGCCAGCGTCACACCATGTCCACAATAACCCACCGCATAAAAGACATTACGATGGTCGCCGCGCACACCCATTAGATTATTGCGCTTAAGGGTGATTCCGAGTGTGCCTGTCCAGCGATGTTTAATCGGGAATGCTTTGCTATTGGGCAGGTAATCATAGAGTGTATTTTCCATTTTTTTGAAAGACGACATAGCAGATTCAGGTGTGCCGGGATAGGCAGTACGATTGTTGAAGAGATAAGCATAGGATTCATTGCTGCCACCTCCAAAAACCAGATTGCCTTCCTTCGTCATCACCGAATAGGAAATGCGGTCATAATCATCGGCATAACCCGACGACTGATGCCAACCAATGCTCTGCTGCTGTTCTTTTGTGAGCGGGGCAGTAGCGGATACATGCGAATGAAGCGGAAAAACAGCATCTCTAAAATAACCGAGTTTGCCTGTATAGCCATTGGTTGCCAGCACAATCGCCTTTGCCTTGACCGTCGCATGAGGCGTTTCTAGTTCAATTTCGCGCCCTTCACGCACTTTCAAAATAGGCGTTTGCTCATAAATCTCAACACCCTGCTCTATCAACACCGGACGCAAGCCGCGCACCAACTGTAAGCCATTGATTTGTCCGGCATTGGGATCTAATACAGCGCCAGAAGCCCCTTCTAAGCCGATGTATTTTTTCAAATCCGCCGCATCTAGGAATCGAACCGGAATCCCCAGCGATTGATGATGCTCTACCTCAGCATGAGCAGTTTCAGCACGTTGAGAATCAGTATAAACTTCTAACGACCCATCATGGCGTAAACTCACATCGAGATTATGTCGGTCTATGATAGTCAGTATCGTTTTTATGCCATCATGAGTTGTGTTATAGACTCGTTGTGTCATGTCATCGCTGGCAAATTGCAAATGGTCTGTGACCCAATTGAGCATCATGCCACCATTGCGACCACTCGCGCCATTCGCTAATATTTTTGCCTCAAATAGCGCCACTCGCTTTTCAGGGTAGCTGCGACTAAAGTGATAAGCTGTCGAAACCCCTGTGAATCCGCCACCAATAATGGCTAAATCGACACTGATATCTTTTTTGAGCGAGTCACCGGCTTGATAATCGGGCGTATAAGTTGCCCACAGCGATTTGTTCTCATCGACTTCGAGTATCTCAGGGAAAATTTTAGCGGCTACCGGCCATGTTGCCGAAGCGACTTTCGCGGCTGCCATTAAAGTTTGCTCAAAGAGGGTCATTTATTATTGCTTTCAAAATACTAACGAGACGGTCTTCTTGTTCTGGTAAAACAGTACGGGGGTCAAGTAGCACCCGTCCCTCTGCGATACGAACAATAATAGACGGCGATACACCTCGTAATTTTGCTGCAAAGCCATCTGTAGACGTAGGCGTAGGCGTAATGGCAAGTACAGCAGTCGGCAATGTGGTTCCCGGCAAACTACCCCCACCAACCGCCGATTCACTACGAATGACTTCTCCTTGCCCAATTTGTTGTGACCAGCTTAACGCCCGTGCTTCTAATTCATCCAGAGAGGCGGCTATCATGCGCCAAATAGGGATTTTTGCCATAAATTCATTTTTACGATAATGGTCAAGCGTGGCGCTCAATGCGGCATAACACATCTTATCGGCACGCATCGCACGCGCCAATGGATGTTTTTTCAATTTTTGAATCAGAACTTTACGCCCAACGATGATTCCAGCTTGGGGTCCACCGAGCAATTTATCGCCACTGAATAATACTAAATCAGCACCCGCCGCGATGCTTTCACTCACTGTCGGCTCATGCAATAAGCCATAGATTTCGGTATTGTGCATTGCGCCACTGCCAATATCATCCACAAAATAGATACCGCGCTCATGTGCTAGATGAGCCAATTCTTCCAACGTTGGATTTTCGACAAAACCCACAATGCGAAAATTCGAGGCATGGATTCGCATCAACATGGCTGTATCGTCAACTATGGCATGGGCATAATCAGCGATACGAGTCCGATTCGTTGTCCCAACTTCAATCAGACGTGCGCCACTTTGCACCATAATATCGGGTATGCGAAAACCACCACCAATTTCGACCAATTGTCCGCGAGAGACAATCGCGCTATGGTCTTTTGCTAATGCCGATAGCACTAAAAATAAAGCCGCAGCATTATTATTGACGACCAGTGCGGCTTCGGCATTTGTCAATTCTTTGAGCGATTCTTCGGCATGGATGTAACGACTGCCGCGTTTGCCGGTGTCCAAATCAAATTCGAGATTGCTATAGTTAGCCGCAACTTCGGTCACGGCTTGCTGCGCTTCTTGTGAGAGCAACGCCCGTCCCAAATTGGTATGAATAATCACGCCTGTCGCATTAATCACCGGACGTAGCGAGGGTAAAAAATGTTGATTGAGGCGCTGTGCTGCTTGGGCAAGAATGGACTCGGCTTCTATAGCGGCTGCTTGGTTATTTAGTATGGCATGACGGACACACTCTAACTCTGCCCGTAGCGCCTTGACAACACTACCCCGACCATAGCGCAGCACTAAATCTGTTACCGCCTCAAGTTGGAGCATCTTATCCACTGCGGGCAGTTGACGTAAACGGTCTTGAGGTATGGTCATCAGTTAATCCTGTTGACTTTGTTCATTACTAACATCGGGGTAAATAATAATGATTTCTTCGTCATCTTGCGGCAAGTTGTATGCTGTCGATGTACGCTCTGGCAAATGATAAATAACATCGGCTTCATCGTCTATTTCAGCCTCAATTGTTTCAGCCTCAATAGGATGCAGATTATCACTATCCATGATAATCGTATCTTGCCCCATGCGCTGTGATAAATCGCTGAGGTTGACAGTGAAGATATTGCTCATCCCTGTTTGTGGTGACTGTTTGACTTGGCGATAAGCACTGATGATTTGAATAGTCATGGAGACCAATAATGCCAATAACAAACTTTGACCAAAATAAGCATAAATTATCAGACCGATTATCATCGGGAAAAAAGTTGCCATCCACAGAATAGGACTCGCAATGACAAAAGCCATCGCGCCTAAGAGCAGCAGTGGCAAATTCAGATGGGCTGGAATGTAGTTCACATTGCCCGTGCCATGCAAAATAGAGCCTATCAAGGAGCGTATTGGGAAGTAACTACCCACTAATGCCGCCCCTAGTAGCCATATCTCGCCACCGATACTTGCATTGAATATGAGGGCAATAATAAAGGCGAGAGGTAGCGTAGCAAGCAAGCCAACAATCCCAAACTGAATCGTGGTGGCGATAATTTGCACAATAAGAGAATTTTTTTTTGGCTGCTGCATCAATCCCTCTCCGATGCGATTTCACGGGTACGCAAGAAAATTTCTACAACCACAAATACCAGCGCAATAAAAATGATGAGGGGCAGCGACAAGGCACGCGGTATCTGCAACCATGCACAAGTGACGACAAATAAGCCAATCCATACGCTTTGACGCACAATGACACCACTTGCCGGAACGTCTTTATCTTTCGGTGTCAAGCGCACATTGAGATACCGCACAATCGGCAGTGCTGTCCCAGCTATCGCAATTTGCAATAAGAGGAAAAAGAGCCACAACTCGCCGCCAATACGCGGTAGAGAAGTCGTCATCAGATAATACAAGCCGTACCATCCGCCGCCCATCATCAGCACCGATGCCACTAATAGCCCAACGTGGTCAGAGGGTGTGTTGCTATTATTATGAGTTCTTGACTGTGTTCTACTTTGTTGGTTAGGTCTTCGTTGAGTCGCCATATGGACATTATACAATAAAGATAACAGCATGTGTGGTCTGAAGTTCTGATGTGGAATTTGGAAAGAAATTCAAAAAAAGATGCACCAATTAGAGAACATAGAGGGCACAGAGATTCAATTTCAAAAATTGCTCTGTGTCTCTGATTCTCCGTTTCTCTGCGTTACGCTTTTTCAAAACATTGCACAGGTTAATTATGAACCTGAGATTTGGTCAAATACAGCGCGACTTTCTTCTGCTGGTGGAACGCCTAATGTATCTCGTAACCGTGTTTCTAATAGTTTATATTGGCGCAATGCCTCGTCTTTATAACCCATCGTGCTATACAACATCATGATTTCACGGAAAATATCTTCTCTTTGCGGTTCTTCTTTTAGCGTTCTGACAAAGTATCCTAAGGCTTCCTCGTGACGTTTTGCAGCCTTGTGAATTCGTGCTAGACCGACCAATGCTTCAACAAACATACGCTGCAATTTTTCTCGCCGCTCATGAACCCAAGGCATATTAATCGTAATGAGGAATGGCGAACGGTACGCATTCACAGCCCGTTCATATAATACAGCTTGTTCATCATCATCAAATGTCATCGCCGCGGCATCGACAGCTTCAACGAACTCTGCTACGTCATAATGACGAACGATGCTATCGCTAGGGGTATAAAAACCACCTGAATAATTTGTTAGCTCGTAATTACCGCCGCCGAATATGTTAATACTCATTCTTTCTGTAATCTTACGCTTTGTCACATGAAATACATTGGTTGCCTCTTTGACAGGCAATTTTGGCCAAAATAACTCAAAAATCTCGTTTCTTGTCACTAAATCATTATCAACAAAGTAAAAGAACATATTACGAGGGAGTGCGCCATCCCAAGTCTCAATTCTTTCACCGTTAACAATAGCATGTCCGCGCCCAAAAGCATAAATTTCTACTTGTGGGCGATGCTTCTCGTCAATTGTATAAATGAGGTCATTTTTATGATATGCAGTACCCACAACCGTAGCGATTCCTTTTTCGATAGCGGCTGCCCAAGGATTAAGAGTAAGCACCCTTGCGTTAACCACAAGCTGGCAATTATCGCCTAGGTTTACCATGAGCGACTCGGCAAATTCTCGCATAGCACTCCCAATTTCGATAGCATCAAATTCATCGAGATAGAGAACACAATTTTGATTAGCAGTGGCGGCATTAATATCTGCAACAAGAGTCTTTGCCAACTCTGATGGACTCCCTTTGCCCAGCAACTTTGCTGTTTGCGACCCAAAACCGGCAACAGTCTCTGAAAATTCTGTTATCAAATTGGCTATAAAATCGCTTAATGTGATATTTTCACCATCAATGCGATAATATAATACGGATTTAGATTTATCATCAAGAATATACGATAGAAAAAGATTCCGATAAGTCGTTCTTGGATACAATATAATTATCTTTTTATTGTGAGTCATCTCAAAAAATTTCTCTTTTGAGATACCAGATATATCTTGAATAAGCATTCTATTATACCCTTTACATATGCGAAGTAATAATCAAATTCACAGCTCTACCTAGATTGGCTTAGGAGCTTTATACGTTACAAGGATAGTATCATACTCTTTACAAGGAGTCAATTTACGGTTAAGCTACCAGCACTGTGACAAAAACTATGTTTAATAAATACGTCTGACAACCCAATTTTGATGCTAAGTGCTAATGAAACGACTTCTAACAACTTTACTCGTAATCTCAGAACCATTGCTTCTTTTGTTAATGATTTACACGTTTTGGTTTCATTCTCCGCCGATTCGTGATGAGTGGGTTTGGTTATTTTGGTTGGCGATTCCTATATTTCGTTTACGAATGCACATCCGCAGCCGCCTGTGGGTAGAAACACCTCTCAACAATCTGCTGATTGCCTTTATCTTGTTAACGGCGTTTAACTTCGCTACTGCTCCTTTTTCACGTAGCGATTATCTTGTCCTCATCAGTAGACCCCTCTTAGGAATGTGGTTATTTGTGTACTTCACAGACCATGCGGCTACATGGAAGACGATGCAGTGGTTGGCATTGGCAACAGTTGGCATGAGTTTACTCGTGGGAGTCACATCATTAACCACAACAGTTTGGGAAACATCAAAATCTGCCGACTTAACGTTTATTATTGAGGCACTCCCCCGTTTTGATTGGCGTGCAATTGATTCGCCTAAGCCACTATTTCCACCTATCCAAGATATGGGGCTTGGTTTCAATCCAAACGAGGTGGCAGGTGCTTTAGCTTTTGTGATTCCTTTAATGGCAGCATTCGCTATCGGTAGCCCCCAAAGTGGCAGCGACAAACATGGTCAAAATCACATTTGGCTTGGCATAAGAGTTATGGCGGCGATTGCTTTTGCTGTGTCAATGATCTCTTTGATAGTGGGACAAAGTCGTTTTGCAATTGCGGGTGTTATCGGTGCATTGAGTCTTGTCGTTTTTCTACTTATTTCAGGGCGTATATGGAAATTTGTGGCAGCTGCCACGATTGCTATTATGGTCTTATTTCAAGCAGCCATCTTCTTCAACTTGTTCGCGCCAGTTGGGGATAGTAACGCCACTGTTGGCATTTCGAGTCGTGACCAAAATACATTCTCGACACGCTTTGAATTATGGGAAAGTGCCACGCGCATGATGCTCGACTATCCTCTGACTGGTACGGGCATGTCGATGTTTAGAACTGCCACGAACCAAGAGGCTTACCGCATAGATTATTATGTCCAACGCGGCACGACACCGCCTCATGCTCATAATGAATGGCTACAAATAGGAGCAGATTTGGGCATCCCCGGATTTCTTATGTTTGTAACCATGCAGCTTGTTATACTATGGATGTTATGGAAGGGTTGGAGCAGTCAGCATCCTTATGGACGAATTATCGCGGTAGCCGTTTTTGGAGGATTGGTCGCTCATAGTGTATATGGCGTGGGCGATGCTATTACGCTGTGGGATAGATTTAGCTTCATCTTATGGTGGCTCGTGGGCCTTGCTGGGGCGCAATATGTGGTTGCAACACAAGCAAATACCCAGTCTTCTATAGATTTACCTAAAGCGGAAGAAACAAAGTAGGTTGTCGCCTGTTTGGGAGTGCATGAAAGCATACCCCCCCCATTTTTAGAAATATTTGGTTCTTATAGACGTTGCTTGTCAAATATAATGGATGCCTGTCATTGAATAAGTTACGCACATCACTTCGCTTTGCCTATATCTTGGCACTCATCCCCATGGGTGCAATTATTATCCGAGCGATGCAAACACCCATTATACATGCCCACACTCTTGGAATAATTGCCTTATTAGGCTTAAATATTACTGTAATGGTCTTGGCGGGACGTTTAACACGCGGTTTTTGGACAGGCTATGTCGCTCTCGCTGCGTATGTCACATGGTTGACGGGGGGATTATTATTAGCCCTCATTTTGATAGTGGTTGGGACACTGATTGCCTTACCCATTTATTGGTTTTATACTGAAAAAAACGATATCTCATACGATATATTAGGCGAGATTTTGGGGCGTGTCGCTATTACTGGTAATGGGATATTAGTCGCTCATGGGGTTTTCCAATTCTTTAATGGTATTATCCCATTTCGCAATGCTAGTGTCCAACAAATGTTGCCCTTGCTTGTGCCATTGGCTTCTGGCTACCTCATTATGCAAGTTATCGGCATCGCAGTGACAGATGTTAATCCGTTACGGAGATTTAAGAGTGCTGGACGCGGCTTGTTGATGGAGCCATTGTTGGTTATGGTCACGATTGTTCTGCCCTTAATTGATGCCAGCATTGGCTCAATGGCATTTGTGATTATGGTAGGGTTAACAGGCGCACAAGCCATCCGACACCATCAGGTACGCGACACCCATAATCATCTCATGCGTCGCCTGAAAGAAATATCCTTGCTTAACAATCTCAGCCAGAATATCGCCTCTAGTATTGAGTTGGATGAAGTTTTAGGGAGTATTTATCGGGAAATTCGTAATCTGGTCAATGCAACGACTTTTTATGTTGCACTCTATAATCATGACCGCCAAACAATCGAATTTCCCTTAGCGTTTAAGAACGGTCAGCTAGAGGTATGGTCAACGCGCCAATTGGGTAACAGTTTGTCGGACTACATTGTGCGTAGCCGCAAAACTGTTTTTCTGGATACACAGAACAAAAGCCAGCTAGAAACACTCCATATTGAACCGTCTAATTTAGCGGCACGGGTTTATGTTGGTATCCCCTTACTACTTGGCGAAAAGTTAATTGGTGTATTAGTTGTCGCGCATCAAAACAATCCATTAGCCTTTAGCGACAATGATATTGATTTATTACAAACAATTGCCAGCCAAGCGAGTCTCGCATTACGCAATGCCACACTCTATAAGCGAAGTGTCAACTTGGCACATAATCTATCGCTCATTAACCAATCGCTCCAAGATATCATGTTCAATCTAGATCGGCGCGATGCGATGCGAAGTGCCTGCAAAGTGGCTTTACAAGTGACGAATGCCCAAAAAGCGGCATTCTTCCTGCTTCAGCCCAATCGAGATAATCGCTTGGAATTGGCACAATGGCTCGGTTTTGAGGGTCAACCCCGATTTGCTTCCTTACCCTATCAACCGCATCTATTCCGTGATGGACCACGCATCATTACGGATATTGATGATGTTGATGACCCACTGCTGCAACAACATGCCCAAGATGCCAACTTTAAGTCGATTGTCCAAATACCCCTGCGGTCTGGTACAACAATGGTGGGCTGCATGTGTGTCTATCATCAGGCTATTCATTTCCATGAAACACCAGAAATTAATCTGCTTATTATGCTGGCAAATCAAATTACGGCAGCACTGGATAACGGAGACTTATTGCAAGCCTTGGAATTGTATGCCACAGAACAATCGCAACTCTTTCGCCTATCACGCACATCTACCGTAAACCTTGATTTGGAAAGTGTCATCTACGAAACCTGTAGCATGTTGGCACAAATGATGGATCTGCAACGAGCCGAAATCGGTCTTCATGAACCAGAGACTAAGCGCCTCCAATTTTATATGCCAATGAGTGATTCACTGCTGAAAAAGACAGATATGCCTCTGCGTGGCATTCCTGAGCTAGAAGAAGTCTTGCTAGGAAATACTGGCGCAGCATCAAACGTTTATTATGCAGATGTGCCGACTTATTCAGACGCATTGCATGTCTATATGTCGGAGAACGATGATGAAACCCTCGCTGTATTGCCTTTACAGATTAATCAACAAAATATGGGATTACTTTTGCTAGGCGATGCAAACCATCGTCTCTTTAACGACAATGAAAATCGCTTACTAGAGATGGCAACCCATCAGATTGCTGTTCATCTTCATAATGCTCGCATCCATACGCTTACCGAAGAAACATTGCTAAAACGCTTAGAAGAATTGTCGCTGCTAGAAGAAAGCGCCCAGCAAGTTTCTCAAGTATTAGATACAGACCGCTTAATTAATAATGTGCTGATAGCGGCGATACGTGCCACACAAGCTGAGTTTGCAGCACTAGCATTACTTAATCCATCCGAACCCCACTTGTTCGACATTATCTTCAAGCAGCAAGTTAAAACAGGTGTTGAACACCGAACCCTCACCGTGACATTAGAGCAAGGGATTATCAGACAAGTAGCGAATAGTGGCGAAGTGGTGATTGTTGAAAATAACCAAGAATCAAATAATTATCAACCCGTACCCGATAGCCCGACAACGTATCGTTCGTCGCTCGCTGTTCCACTACTGAAAGGCAAGCAGGTTATCGGGGTGTTGGATATTGAAAGCACACAAACAAACTTTTTCACCTCTGAGCATGTGAACTTCATCAAGAGTTTGGCAGGACACGCCACAGTGAGTCTCTCCAATGCCCATCTTGTCGAAGAACTCAATACCAACATCGAACGAATGCGAGCTATTTTGAATTCGACACGCGACGGTATTATCTTGCTTGACCACGAAGGGCGTATATTGGATGCTAATACAGCCGCCGAAGATTTGCTCGGAATCCCATTACGCCAGAATCTAGAAAACAAACTAAAAGATATTGTGAGTCATCATCCGCTATTGGTTGACCTCAGCAATACTTATGGACACAACCCACAAACCCTGCATGAATGTGAATACTTGCTTTCTGGTAGTAACGACCAAGACATCATCATCAAAATATTCGTGACACAGGTTAAAAATAGCGATAATCAGCCGGGGCATGTCCTCTTATTGCGCGACATCACAGAAGAAAAAGAACTTGAAAAATTCCGTGAAACCAATCAGAGCATGGTCATACATGATTTGTTAGGTCCCATTACGTCCATTATTAGTAATTTGTACTGGATAATCCAATTAGTCGAATATCCCGGCACGAAGCCAATCCAAGAAGCACTCTTGCCCTCACTGGCAAATTCTGTGAAAAGCGCCCAAAATCTCATGAATCTAGTTGAGACTCTACGCGATATTCCGATGATTACCCAAATGGAAATTCAGCCCAAGCCTGTTTTCGTACAGGAACTCGTCACAACAGCTTATGAACTCACATCCGGTTTGATATTAGAGGCTAATATCACATTCAATTATGAGATTCCAGAAGGACTAACCGTTACAGTTGACAATGACCTCATTCAACGCGCTTTTACCAATTTGCTCCACAATGCAGCGAAGTTCACGCCGATTGATGGTCACATCTTAATCATCGTCGATTCTGATAGCCCACAAGCCGATTATGTGCGCGTGCGTGTTTGTGATAGTGGCATGGGCATCCCTACAGAACATCGTGAGCGCATATTTCAACAATTTGTACAAATTGAAGGGCAGAGACCGCGTGCCGGCGGCAAAGGAACAGGTTTAGGCTTAAACTTTTGCAAATTGGTGCTAGAAGCTCATGGGGGTAGCATTTGGGTCGAAGATGACAATCCGCTATCCGGTGCATGTTTCGCTTTTACATTGCTATGCAACTCGCCCTCGACAGACAGCAACAATACAAATAGGTCTCACGACGAATAAATAATCTGATAACTTGCATTTTTCCACCCCAAAAACAACAATCCTGCAATAAATCATTGGCAGAAACTGCCATTTTCCCCCACAATAGTAGAAAATGTAAGGTGATATGCTCTTTATGTTGATGTTCTCCTATCAAGGGATTGGCAACCATGTCACAAGACAGGCTAAAGAATACAACGGCTGGCGTTCTGATTATCCTAACCCTTTTGAGTGTGGTTGTGAGTATGCCACAGGTATCTATCCAAGTCATTTCGGAACGTTTCCTCGAATTAGGGGTTTATATGCTGCTCACTGCATTTGCCCTTATCTTGAGTGTCCCCTTATCTAAAGGTGAACTCAGTATTGCCCATGCTATCGGCATGATTGCCTTTTTATCCTTGGATAGTACTGTCGCCCCGTCGATGACGATTGTTATTTTTATTGGGAGCATCTTGGGTAGTCTGATACTGATGCAGATTCACCAACGCTCCCATCGACGATTCCATGCGCCGATGACTGCTATATCAATTATCCATATTGTCGCCCGTGTCACGTTATCATTTTTTGTAGCGAGTCGCCTCTATACGGCTCTCTTTCAGGCGACACTTCCCATTAGCAGCAGCACCGATTTTCAAGAAAATCTCATTCCATTGATTGCTTATGGCATTATTTATGTCCTCTTGATGCTCCTTAGCTTGATTCTTGAAATTCAGACTCATATCCGCGAAACACGTCTCCTTGTACAAGAGAATATCGTTTCGCTGACAATTACGCTGATATTGCCGGTCCCCTTTGCTTATATTGGCGCGAGTGTCGCTCGTGCAGATGAGTCGATTGTCTTCTTCACCTTTACCACTATTGGCATCGGCTTCATTATTTTAGGTCTCTATGTCTTGAATCAGTCTCAAGAACGCTTACGCCGCCAACTCGATGAAATGCGCTCCATTTCAGTAGCGACTCGCGCTCTGCGGAATAATTTGGAATTAAATGGCGTGTTGCGAACAGCCTTTGTCCAAGTAAGCCAATTGATGGATGCCGAAAATTTTACGGTTGCCCTCACTAGCGAAACACAAATGCCAACCATATTTCCACTTGTCATCCGTAATGGGCAAGAAATTCAAGTATCAGATGGGGCATTTCCTGATGATTATGGACTCATCAAACACATTATGGCAAACAACACGCCCTTACTCATTCGAGACAACGTTGTTGCTAAAGCACGCGACTTTGCCACCGAAGTACCGAATAATCCGATTCAATCATGGCTGGGTGTACCTTTGATGGGTGGAGACAAGTCTATTGGAGCATTTGTCGTCCAATCTTATGATAGCCGCGTTTTTGACGAAGACGACTTACGCTTGCTCAATATTATTGTGTCTAGCACCAGTATAGCGATTGAAAATGCACGCCTCTATCATCAAAAAAGTATTCGTGCCGAGCAACTTGCCACACTGAATCAAGTCATGGCTTTGCTCACAGGGACACTCTCTCCGAGCGAAGTGCTGGATACCATTATATCATCTGCCTCGATTATCTCAGAAGCGAATGCTGTTGCGGTCTTTCTATTCACAGAAGGTAAAATCGCTGAATTGCGCTTACTTCGTCAGGCCGGCTTGAGCGATTCTTATCATCATCAACCCATTATGCCCATTCTCACAGATGAACTATCGCAGACAGCCGAACATTTCCTAAAACCACAATCTATGGTTGTCAGCAATGTTGAGGATGCCAATGTCGCATTAGGACTAATTCGGCAACGCTTAAAAGACGAGGGCAAATTCGCGTTTATTGAAAATCCACTGGTAATGACAGGTCTTAATCTTGGCGTATTGGTCTTGTATTTCGATAAGCCGCAAATTTTTCATGATGAGCAAATTGACTTAATCCAAGCCTTTGCCACCCAAGCCGCCCAAGCAATTAGCAATGCTCGGCGCTTCACCTCTACTGATGAGGCACTCGAACAACGGGTTGAACAACTCTATGCGCTTGCTGCTATGGGGCGTTTGTTAAATGCCACGATGGATATGAACAAAATCTATGATTTGGTCTTGAGTTATGCCACCGATGCGACCAAAGCGCCCAGCGGAGTCGTGATTATCAAACGTAGCACAGGCTATCTCAGCGTGCCATCTCAACGCGGTTATCCCGAAGATACCTTCCAAGATACCTCGATATTGCAACATGGCTTAACAGGGCGCGTCTTGAGAAATGGACAACCGATTCGCACAACGGATATTCGCAATGAAACAGGCTATTTGCCCCTCATCCCGAATACACGCTCTTTGTTGATTGTTCCCATCCTAAAAGGGCGCGATGTCGTCGGCTTGATTATGCTCGAAAGCGATGCCATCGCCGCATTTAGCGAGAGTGATAGTCATTTTGTATCCCAAATTGCCAACCAAGCGGTGATTGCTATTGATAATACGCAGTTATTCCATCGTATTCGTGAAGCCCGTGACAATATGCAAGTTATCCTTAATGCGATGGAAGAAAGCGTTATCCTGATAGATGTCAGCGGACAAATCGCATTGGTTAATCCACGCATTGACCTGATTGCTCTAAGTGTTGATGCCGTACAAAACCAAGTCATTGATACGCTTTTAGAAGCAGCTGAGCTAGAATTTGCCAAAAAACTCGGCTTTGCCAATAATGATGCTTTTCGCAACTTGCTCACCAACTTGCGTTCCGATGATTGGACAGCCTATCCACCGCACAGTTATGAAGTTCATGGGGATGAATTTGGTGTGCGCTATATTCAACGCCAAATTACCCCTGTGCGCGATGACAGTCAGCAAATTATGGGTTTGCTATTGGTCTTCTACAACAAAACCGAAGAGCGTGAATTAGCCCGTTCGCGTGAATCGTTCTCGCAGATGATTGTCCATGACCTGCGGAGTCCATTAACGGCTGTCACTACGAGTCTCTATCTTTTAGGAGAACTTGTGCCGAAGGACAGTGATTTTCGTCCATTGGTGGATAAGACCACGACTGCCAGCCGACGGGCGCTGCGGAAGGTCTTAGCACGAGTCGATTCGCTGCTGGATATTTCTAAAATGGAAAGTGGCGAAATCCGTCTCGATAAAGAGCCGACACCCATTGCACAGATAGTCGATAGTGTTCGTGCCGATTTGAAACCCCTCGCTGAAGAATTGGAAGTCGAGATTGTTTCAGAACTTGGGCAAAATCTACCCTTACTCGATATTGATGGCGACAAAGTTGAACGAATGGTGCTGAATTTGGTCGATAACGCCCTGAAATATAGCCCAGAAAAAGCCATTGTCGCTGTACGTGCGACTGTTATCGACAAAGATTATTTACAAATTGCCATTGCCGATAGTGGACCCGGTATACCAGATGAGTACAAACGCCGTCTCTTTGATAGCTTCGTACAAGTCGAAGGGCGCAAAACGGTTCGACATGGGGTTGGACTAGGCTTGACCTTCTGTAAATTGGTGGTTGAAGCGCATGGCGGCGCTATCTGGATTGATGATAATCCCAATGGCGGCAGCATCTTCAAAGCTACATTGCCGATTGCCCATATTGAAGATATTGTGGAATAGAAAAAGACGTACCAGTTGTACGCCTAATTCTGACTTGCTGAAAATGCTAAGAAACTGAAATGCTCTTAGCTTTCGACAATTTCAATGCTCTCGATAACATCGCGTTCTTCGATTGAATCAACCACTTTCTGGTCGTCATCGCCCACTACTTTACCAAAAACTGCATGTTTGCCATCAAGCCAATCGGTGACAATATGCGTGATGAAAAATTGGCTGCCATTGGTGTTAGAACCCGCATTTGCCATGCTGAGACTGCCTCTTTCGTGCTTGATATTCAATGCTGATGCCTCATCATCCCAACGATAGCCTGCACCGCCGCGCCCTGTGCCTGTCGGGTCGCCCCCTTGAATCATGAAATCAGCAAGCACACGATGAAATGTAATGCCATCAAAAAATTTATCGCGCGCAAGGAAGACAAAGTTATTGACCGTTTTGGGGGCGCGGTCAGCGAACAAATTCACATTAATCGTGCCTTTGTTGGTCTTGATAACGGCAACATAGGTTTTTGCGAGGTCAATGACCATTTCTGGATAGCCACTATATTGTTTTGCCATGAAATTCTCCTAAATCAAATATGCACTGCTAGAAATCTTGCCCCATCCATCATACCTGATGCACAATCACAATTGAAGTCAAATCCGAATAATCGGACAAATATAAAAAGTCGGATGAAAGCAGCGCCAAAACACGTTACACTTGTCGGTGTTGTTTGGTCATACAGAAAGAGAGAAATCGCGTGCAAAAACGATGGTTCTGGCTCATGGCAATTTTGCTGCTGACAGTGATTCCGCTTGCTGCTCAAGATAATACGCCGCCCGCCGTCCGTGAAGCTGCCTTAGATGCCGCAGAAGCTGTCTTGGGGGTGCGCTCCACAAATTGGCGTTTCCAAGTACTAAATCCCACTAACGACTCAGCATTGGGTTGTCCATTGGTTGAAGGCGAATCTATGCCGATTGAAGTCACGCCTTATCGTATGGAACTAATTTATGCCGATGGTGTCTATGTGGTGCATGTCTCGGCAGATGGTCGTCAGGTGCAATTGTGTGATAGCAAATTTGGCGCTGCCATGACTAGCCCTGTTACAGTTGCAGTTGACCCTAATGCTTGTATGCTGACACCGATTGCTGCTATCGCGGCTTATGCTGCGCCTGATAATAGCGTCGTGGGCATTTTCACAGCTAATGCGGGTACAGCTTATGAACCTTTCGGGCGCTCATCAGATGGCGGATGGTTTCAGATAGCGAGTGATGTCGGTATCGGCTGGGTCGATATCGAGCAAATTACACTCACAGGCGATTGTAGCAGCCTACCTGTCACGGCGTTTACTGCACCAGATGATAGCGGCGCGGTCTGCTTCATTTCGGCGGCGGCAGCTTTCTCTAATGTCCGCTCACAACCGACTGTCGAAGGCGCACAAGTCGCGCAAATCTTCGAGAATACACTGTATCAAGTAACTGCCCGTAACACGCCCTCAGATTGGTATTATATTCAGCCGGGATGGGTTGCCGCACGAGTCACGGTGCAAGTTGGCAATTGTTCTGCAGTGACAGTCAATGACAATATTGTCGGTACAGGTTTCGCCTCAGATTTAGCAGGCGATTTAGACGAATCAGTGGCTCGCGCTCTTGCAGAATACCCCTGTGCAGTTGATTTTTCGGGCTATATGCGTCCGCGCCTATCAGTTGGATTCGCCAATGCCCAAATCGAAATAGGTGGCACACCCAATACATTGCGTTCTTACCCCAATGTCGATGACAGTATCGGGCAACGCCTCGGTGTGATTCAACTCGGACGCACGATTGACCGCGTGATGAGTGGACCCGTTTGCAATCAAGGTTTTGTCTGGTGGCTAGTCAAATTTGATGGTCAAACAGGCTGGACGGCGGAATCGAATGTCGCAACAAACGATTATTTCCTTGAACCTCTCAATGGTGAGCCACCAATTACAACAAATAGTACAGCATCAGTAGCCATTAACGAAAACGCCATCATGATTAACGAAAATCCGATTACTGCGCTCATTTTCAACCGTAGTGGTTCGCGTCTTTTCGCTGGCGGACAAGAAGCCGGTTTTGGAGATGCTGTCAATGGCTTTGTCAGTGTATGGAATATGAGCGAGTCCACATCAGAGGGGCGCATTGATGTTCCCACAGGAATCGTCGCCCTCGATTATGCTCCCGAAGCCGATTTGCTCATGGTTGCTGCCAATAGTGGCGTGGTGACACTCTACACGGCTTCAGCCTCAGATTTACCGTCTGTCGCTATTGTCAATAATGCTTTTGATGCCACACTGTCGCTTGCACCTGACCTTGCCATTAGTCCTGACGGAAGCTATTTCGCTATTTTGGAATGTAGCACAGTTGATTGTAGTACAAGTCAATTGCGCGTCCTCAATACCATTGATGGCACAGAGCGTTTTACAGTCGCGTTTAATACGTTGCCAACCGTGATGAATGCACTTGCGATTAGTCGTGATGGGTTGCGTATTGCGATTGCTGGCAATGCCGGAGTCGTTTTTATCAATGTGACTGATGGTACACAATCAGGTTTCTATAGTGTCGGCGATACTGTCACGAACCCCATGTACGATGTTGTTTTTAATGCTGATGCTTCACAAGTATTGTTTGCCGGATGTAAATCCGCGACAAGCGATAGTTGCACACAAGGGCGAATTGATTTGTTGGATGCCAATAATGCGACCTTATTGGGGACAGTTGAATCGCATCAATTCGCGGCGGCGCAGTGGGTGGTCTATAACTCGGATGCCACACGCTTTGTCACAGCCAGTACAGGCAATGAAATCATCTTGCGAAATAGTGCAACAGGAATCGACATTGCTACCTATACGACAGGTGCAAATGTAAGCAGTATCGCGTTCACACCCGATGGCACACAGATTGCAGTTGGAACAGCAAACGGTCAAGTGGTTTTCTTTGATGCAACAGTCACAGAGTAATCATTTGTGGAGGCGCAGTGAGTTCTGTGCCTCTTCGCTCATATCTATTACATGACCAAAAAAGTTTTGTAACTGCTCAGGTAGGTATAAAGGGTCGTCCAAGCAGAGCCTCATAAATAACTT
>JAUZRW010000245.1 GCA_030950085.1 Anaerolineae bacterium | reverse complement strand
CTGAGGGTTAAAACCACTCAGCTATCCAAAAGCCATGCCCACTAAAAGGGGCAAAAAGCAGGTTAAAGCGCCTTTTAGTGCGCTTCCTGCGACAAAGGTTTGCCAAATGCTTTAGCTTTTGGGGCAGGATGCTATCAATTTCAAATGTGCATAACTTCAGGATGAACTGGAACGAATACGGAGAACACAGAGATTGCAGTTCAAAATCTCTGTGCCTCTGATTCTCTGCGTTATGCTTGTTTAACAAACTATCTGTGATAATGCTCTAATGCCTGTCTCACACTGCAATTTTGTATGAGGCGCGGCGAAACCCCGAAAGGGGCTTTTTTCAAGACACGCTCTTATTGACAATGACTTTCCAGATTCCACAAATAGTACATGACCAAAAAAGTTTTTATGTAGGAGCGCAAGGCATTGCGCCCGAAAAACACAAGTCTAATCATCAAGAATTAAATTGGTCAAGTAATAGTACATGACCAAAAAAGTTTTTAAGGTTTGGTAGGGGCGACAGCGTGCTGCGCCCAATCTTCAAGAATTAAATTGGTCGAGTAATAGTAACCTTCGGTAAATAATTGCAAAAAAAGATGAACCGCCAAAACGCCAAGATTGCTATTCAAAATAATGCTCTGCGTCTCTGATTCTCTGTGCCTCTGCGTTACGCATTTTGTAAAAATATATCGAAAGTTACTTTATGTAATCACCTTACACAAAAAACATCTTATCCGTAGGGGCGAACCCTGTGTGGTCGCCCGTTCAGGAACGCACACAGACACTCCCTTACAAGATTAGGTTCGGGTGCGTTGTGCATTATATAAAATCAGTGAATAAGCGACAGCAAGATGCGTAATTGGCGTAACATAAATTACCTGCTGAATGGCACAGAGCGACAACAGGCTGCCTATCGTGCTATGCGTTATGTTGGTATTGGTCGTATTCTGGCAGATTTTGACCCCTTACTGGTCGGGACGATTCCGCTTGATATTGATATTGAGAGTAGCGATTTAGATATATTGCTAGAAATCCCTGACCGATTTCAATTTGCACAGGTGTTATTCCCACACTTTGCACATTATACGAATTTTCGTTATCGCAACATAACAATGGCTGAATCAACCGCGTGGGTGGTTAATTTTTTTGCACATGGCTTCGAGTTTGAATTATTTGCCCAACAAAAACCGACATCCGAACAAGTCGCCTATCACCATATGGTGATTGAACACAGGCTGCTTGAAATCGGTGGTCAAGCACTGCGTCAGGCTATTCGGGAATTAAAACGACAAGGTCTAAAAACTGAACCTGCTTTCGCTCACTATCTTGGCATCCAAAATGCTGACCCTTACGCTGCTTTGCTGATATTATTAGAATTGGATAATGAGGCGTTGAAGATTTTGTTTAAGTAACGCATGTTACATAGAAAACAGTTTATTAGTAGGGGCGAATTCTGTGTGGTCGCCCGTTCGGGAGCGCACGCCGGCACTCCCCTACAATTCTGAACACTTGCAACTGGCTACTTAAGTCGCCCAAACAATGAAAATCGCAGTGAGGAATTATATGCTCATAGAATTGTTAGAAAATCAATCGTATGCCGTGCGCGAAGTATCACAAGGGCGCTATATGAAAGGCTTAGTGCCGTTGTTGGGTGGGCAGTATACACTTGATATTCTCCGTGATGAATACATGGTACGCTTGTTTAGCCATGCCCAGATTCGCAAAGGACGCGCCTATACATTGCAGCAACTCGCTCAGATTGCGCTGCCAGACGATGCGATGCCACGATTCATAGAACAAATCGCACAACTGACTCAGCGAGAAGCGTTCATTCGTGGGTATCGCCTGCAATGCCCAACCTGCGATATAGACACATGGTATAGCTTAGATGATATCGCAGAAAATGTCGTTTGTCTGGGATGTCGCATTCCATTTCAGCTACCGTTAGAACTCGATTTTGCCTTCCGCCCGAATCGTTTACTGATGGAAGCGAGTAAATCAGGGGCATTAACCGTGCTATTGACACTTTATCATTGGCTGCAAGATTCGCCAATTACGCTGTGGTTAGCGGGTTTAGAAGTTTCCAAAAATGGTCAGACGACAGATATCGACTTACTTGCCCAACGCGAAGATGGCTTATTCATGGCAGAATGTAAAGATAATTTCAATGTCGATGATTTAGAGGCTTTACAAGCACAATTACAAGTTGGAAAATCTATTGCGGATGCTATTGGGGCAAGTTATGCTTTTGCAACCTTAACGGAAGAAGAAATTCCAGCAACACTGCATGATTTTTGTGAGACCAATAATATTGAAATTCTACCGCGTGCATTACTCTTACGATATTAAAGCTGATAGCAGTATCATTGTTGGGTCGCTATAGAACCATTGAGGGGCTTTATCATGGCAGGTGAAAGAATTCTCATTATCGAGGATGAAGCACGCATCGCTCAGTTTGTAGAGCGTAGCCTTATTTATGAAGGGTATCGTGTTAATATCGCACGCGATGGGCAAACAGCCTTGCAAGTTGCACGCAATACCCCACCCGACCTTGTTATTCTGGATTGGATATTACCGGGTTTAGATGGCTTAGAAGTCTGCAAACGACTGCGAGCAGCGAGTAATATTCCGATTGTCATGCTCTCCGCTAAAGATGATGTTAAAGACCGTGTGATAGGTTTAGATGCGGGAGCTGATGATTATATGGTCAAACCCTTTTCGATAGACGAATTATTGGCGCGGATACGAGTTCAATTCCGCCGTGTACACCCGATATCGCGCCCCGAAGTGTTGCGATTTGCCGACTTAGCACTTGATACAGGGACACACCGAGCGCATCGTGGCGAACGGGCGATTGATGTGACCGCAAAAGAGTATGATTTGTTAGAACTCTTCATGCGGAATCCACGTCAGGTACTCACACGCGATATCATCTTTGACCGTGTTTGGGGGTATGATTTCGGTGGTGGCAGTAACATCATTGAAGTTTATGTGCGTTATCTGCGGCAAAAGACGGAAGCCGCCGACGAAGTACGCCTCATTTATACGGTACGAGGTGTCGGCTACGTTTTACGAGAAGATTGATAGCCAGGACTGGCTGCCTGTCCGAGAAATCTCACGGATAGCTGAATAGATACGTTTATAACTCTTTGAGTGCCTGTAATAGAGTTGTTCGGAGTAAGACATTATCGAGCGTATAGTAGACATGCCGCCCACGCTTTTTCCATTCGACCAAGCCTAAGCGTCGCAAATATTTCAGTTGATGCGAAATCGCCGGCTGATCCATTTGCAATGCTTGAGCTAAATCTGAGACACACCACTTCCCATCGGCAAGTGCCTTGACCAAACGAACTCGCGTTGGGTCAGCTAAAACTTGGAAAAATTGGGCGACCAATTGCGCGTTTTCAGCAGGTAAAACATCCAATTCATCATCATCAGTGATTGTTGGTGCTGTCGTTGCGGGTTGCATAGGCGTATCCTAGACTGGCTTATCACCTACACGGTAACAAAATTCGCTACTTTATGTCAAGTTTCTAAAGTTACCTTTCGCTATGTTTTGATAAAATGCTTAACGCTAAAATGCAAAGAGTGAAAGGCGCAAAGAAAATTTTTAACTTGAATCTCGGTGGTTCATCTTGTTAGAATTTCTCACCGACCTTATCTCAGTACAAATAGAGCGCCAATTAAGACGCTCTACCATGAATTTTCGCTTTAGGCTGTTTGGATGCTATAAAAGGTTAGTCGTCACCATCATTGCCGACACCTAATACCATCTCGCCACCCAAATTAAATTCTTTGCGGATAACTGCTTCAATTTCTTCGGCAATGGCAGGATTCTCATGCAGGAACACTTTTGAATTTTCGCGCCCTTGTCCAAGTAAACCATCATTATAGCGGAAGAACGCACCTCGTTTTTCGATGATTTCAAGTTGGGTGCCAATATCCAAGATTTCGCCCATCTTGCTGATACCCTGATTGAACATAATATCAAATTCGGCTTCTTTGAAAGGCGGCGCGACTTTGTTCTTCTTGATTTTGATACGAGTGCGGTTGCCAACCGTATCGCCCCCGATTTTAATCGACTGAATCCGACGAATATCGAGACGCACACTGGCATAAAATTTTAATGCCCGTCCGCCTGAGGTGGTCTCTGGTGAGCCGAACATAATGCCGATTTTTTCGCGCAATTGATTGGTGAACATCAAGACGGTATTGGATTGCTTGACGATACCTGCCAATTTACGCAAAGCCTGACTCATCAAACGAGCTTGCAAGCCCACATGACTATCGCCCATCTCGCCTTCGATTTCTGCGCGTGGGACAAGTGCCGCCACACTGTCAATGACAATCACATCTAATGCACCAGAGCGCACCAATGTTTCTGTGATTTCAAGTGCTTGTTCGCCGGTATCGGGTTGCGATACATAGAGCGTTTCGAGGTCTACGCCGATTTTTTCAGCATAAATCGGGTCGAGAGCATGTTCCATATCGACAAAGGCACACAAGCCGCCGCGTTTTTGCGCTTCTGCAACGAGGTGCAAGCACATCGTCGTTTTACCAGAACTTTCAGGTCCATAGATTTCAATAATCCGCCCACAAGGTAGCCCCCCGACACCCAAGGCAATATCAACCCCAATTGAGCCAGTGGGAATCACATCTATTTCGAGGTTTTTTGCTTCGCCGAGTGATTGCAACGTACCATCACCGAATCGTTTGGTCAAATCTTTTTGCACAGCATCAATCGCTTTTAACTTCGCATCCAACTTGGACGGTTTATCGACTTTTGCAACTTTCTTTGCCATGTGTTTACTCTCTCACTAAATTTTAGATGGGTATGACCCTAATAGGCGGTCTGCCATAAATGGACTCATAGGATAGCACAAAAGTTCTAAGTATGCAATAGATTGTTAGAGCATTTCCTGTGTCTGAATCTAATTGTACAGGTGTCGAGGTAGCTTGCAAGCTGTGTCCAAATGACTTGTAAAATTTGTTTTCAAATCCAACAAAAGTTACAGAAAGGATGCGATGGCTCTGTTACGATGATGACAAATAGCGAATTTCATAAGGAGCAACACCCATGACCCATATTATTACCAGCTTGTGCCTTCGTGATGGTGCCTGTGTCGATGTGTGTCCCGTAGAGTGCATTATCCCCGGTCAACCAGAAACGGAATGGCCGTGGTATTATATTGACCCCGATACCTGTATTGACTGCGGCGCGTGCATCCCAGAATGCCCGTTTGAAGCCATTTTCATTGAAGAAGAAGTCCAAGATGATTATGAAATGATGGCAGACCAAGAACGAGTACCACCGGATACCAAAACAGCCGTTAAAGCGAGCGGCGGCGAAGTTGTTGACCTCACACCAGATATTCAGCCGAATTATGATTTCTTTAGCTCCGGACCCGGCTATGATGCCCTCAATATGTAAGTAAGACATCCATCAAAATAAACACCTTGTCATCTGTGGCAGGGTGTTTTAGTTTCCTTACTTATTTTTGCATTTTTTTACACATCACCGAATAGTTTAATAGTATACTGCGCTCAGATGATTTTATAAATATGGGAGTGTGGAGAAAACATGATTATCAAACCGATTATACGTCGTATGACGATTTTAGCTTTACTCATCTTTATCGGTAGCCTGAGCCTGATGCCAGCACAAGCTGGTGTCGGACCTATTCCCGGTTTTTCATTCGGGACAATCGTCGCTTGCCGCGATTATCTGGGGGTTAATTATGATTATGCCGGTGGTGATGTGACTGCTAACGTTACCATTTCATCAGGGACTGACCCAGAAACCTTTGCGACGACAAGTGTAACACTATCGGCTCCCAGCGGACAACTTATTTTTGTGTTGAATCCGGCTCTCGTGTCTGAGGGCGAAGCTATTGATATCACATTTGCAGTGAGTTCTCCTCTTAGCCAGAGCGCTACAACCGTAACGGCTAGTGGCTTGTGCGCCCCAGCAGCAGGTGAAACAGTTGTTGCCAGCGATTATACGCCACCTTGCGCCACTGATGGTCGCTTAGAACCGTATAATTGTTCTGCGCCAATTGCCCTCTATCTATCCTTTGATGATGACGGCTGGATGTTGCAAGTTTGGAAAATCGACGAAAATGGCGATGGTAGCTTCTTGTTTTTGATTTTTAGCGAAGATGTTCCCGTAGCAGGTGATGGCAATGTGGAATTGTTTTCGGCAAATGGTGTCAGCTTGTATTTGCTCTCAACAGGCGAGTTTCAGGTCAATGCGCCCTATCATGAAGGTGATAAATTCTATGTCCTGACGTTCGCTATTCCGGTGAGTGAATACACTCGCGGCGATTTCTCGGTATCGGATTAGGCTCTATCAAAACGGGGACACATCGTCTGATATGTCCCCGTTAATGCTTCTTTATAAATTACGATATAGATTACAACCTTAGCCGACTAATTCCCCATCGACATAAATTTCAATCGCCTTATCTTTTTCATCCCAGAAGGCGAGCAAATCTTTAATCCACGGTTGCTCTGGCAATGGTTCGGGATAGTACCAGACCGCATTATCATAGGTTTTGCCATTGACCGTAGCTGAATGATAAGATGCTTCGCCTTTATAGGGGCAGTAACTATGCGTCTCAACCGCCGTCAGTAAATCCATCCGTACATCATCTTGTGGGATATAGTAGCGCGTTTTGGTGTTAGTTTCGTACAAAAAATGGGCATTTGTACTGTCAGCCACCGTTTCGCCATCAATCACCACTTTAACTTGCCGCGAACTCGGATAGACATCAACACGATGGAAGGGGTCACGCGGGTGCCCGAAAACTTCCAAATCTTCCTCAAACCACGAGTCCATCTTGCCAAAATCAAAGGCAATACGCCCCCGTACATCAGGACGATTCGCTATTGTTTCAGGGAATTTCCATGCCGCATTTTCGATAATCTGGTCGCCCACTTTGACGTTATAGAAATGGGCTGTGCCTTTGTAGCCCGTTGTTTCTGTATATCCGACATCTTGCAATAAATCCATGCGGACATCGGCTTCGGGGAAGTAGTAATCGAGTTGATAGCCGGATTCGCGCACGAGTATCGTTTTTGCAGAATCAACTAGTGTCTCACCTGCAAAAGTTGTGCGAACCCGTCGATTTGTTTCAATCTGCGACCATTTTTGTGCCATGAGTGATAATTTCCTCTTCTTAACTTGCACCATCGTTTATACAGAAGAATCGTCACCGAATGACCTTACCAAGAAGTTGCATAAAATATATAAATAGCAGAAGTTGAAGAAAGTATACAAATGCTGAAATTGAATCGCCAAAATACGAGAATGCCATTAAAAAGCAAAATCACCCGCATGGCAAAAATGGCAGGTGATTCTGCTTAAACATTGTTCGGAGTATACTGGTAAAAATGTAGCAAGAAGTATTTTTTGCTTCATCTTGCTGATGACCCCAAATAAAAATGATTGATACTTGCACACCTCTTTTAAGTTACCGAATCGTCGTGCGATTTTCATGAAGATATGATACAGGTTTCATGTATTCTCCTCGTGAGAAATATGAAGATTTGCACTGAGTCAGTGTGACAAGAAATATGATAAATGCCATATGCAACAAAGAAGTTGAGAATTGCGTAATGCAATCTATATGAGTGCTTCATAATGTAGTCAGTCTAAAGGGCAACTGAGCGCACAAAAATGTGTTAAAATAGAAAAAATAGATAAAAGGTAACTGCTCAGGGGTATTGTAACGGAAATTGAGAAAAGATGGTACAATCTGAAACATGAATGAGATACGCGAGCAATTGAGACAACTGAATAAAGAACAACTGATTGACATCATCTTGGAGATGCGTGGGCAGATTGA
>JAUZRW010000244.1 GCA_030950085.1 Anaerolineae bacterium | reverse complement strand
CGTTGCCCCGCCGTAAGTGGGCGGGGTTGAACTTAAATTGCTAAAGTAGAATTTGGAAATCACAAAATCCAAGCGACAAATAACAAATCATTACTAAAATCCAAATTTATTACAATTCACCCAACGAGTGAGTTTTAGTTTAACCTTTAAGCTATTGTTTTATTGGAGTTTATCTTATCTTTTCTATTTGTACTTTAGAATTTCAGGTTGAACTTAAAGTTTGTTTTGTTAATAATTTGAAAGGATTTTCGATAACCATCTTTTCCCTGCTCCACGATTAAAATCGTGGGTTAGAAAAACCAACATAATTTATGGAGAAGGATTTAACCTGGTATTATACAGGTGCTGAATATAAAATTTGAAATATATTTCGATAGTCATGGTTGAACCTACTTTTGTTGTACTTTTTTGAATGGGACAATTAAGTCAATTATCCCTTTATGCGCAACTGAAGGGGCAGGCTTGGAACTTTAGTTCGGTAAATCTTTGGGATGCCAAATGACATAACATTAAATAACAAATAAAAAACCCAAATAAAAATCAGTGAAAATCAGTGTAATTAGTGTCTGTCTATAAAGTCTGAGAGATTGAAAATAAAGGGTTTACAAGCTTTTTTTTTAAATTCTCTTTTTGTAAATTAGGGCATATAAAATAAAACCCATGGATACAGTATGAAATTATTTAACAACTTTTGCCTCAAATTTGAAAATACGGATTGGTCGCGCAACCCTGAGTTTGGACTCTTGGACACAATCTTTGAAGAACATCCCGAATTGTACGATATCGTAGCCCCCGACCTTTTTTCCGGCAACAAAGCAAATGGTTTTGGGCGGGGCGATACTCCCAGTATAGAACAAATTATCCGCGCGGCCCTCTATAAGGAGCTCAAGGCCTACGATTACCGTGAGCTGGAATATGCCCAAACCGATTCGCGGATATGTGCCAATTTTATAAAGCTTGACCTGCGCAAGCCCTTTAGTTTTCAGATGTTTCAAAAATATATTTCGCGTATTAGCGCCGAATCCCTCAACAAACTGCTCATTGCCATCAACCAAATCGCCATATCCGAAGGCCTGGAAGATTTAACGAGCTTGCGTATCGACAGCACCGTAATAAAAACGAATATCCACTATCCTACCAATAACTCTCTGGTATGGGACTGCATTAAAGAAAGCCAGCGCCTGTTAAGCCGTTTGTCCCAAGAAATAGAGGGCTTGAACATACGCAATTACAAAAATTCGGCCAAAACCATTTATTACAAGATCAACAATATTAAAAGTAAAGAGCAAAGGGTAAAACTCTTTTACAAACAATTGACTACTTTTACCAAATGCATAAACCAGGTAGACCAAGTGCTGCGCAACCCTAAAAAAAAAAGTTGTAACCTGGTGGCCCAATATCTGTTTCAGGGGCTTGAAGAGCATCTGGCCATGATGCGCAAGGTCTTTGATATAACAAAACGAAAAGAAATCCTTGGGGAAAAAGTTCCGAGCAGCGAGAAGGTATTTTCCATATATGAACCTCACACCGACATCATAGTAAAGGGCGGGCGCGAAGTGCATTTTGGCCATAAAATCAATATCGCCGGCGGAAAAAGCAATTTAATATTGGATTGCCAGATCCTTGACGGCAACCCATCCGACTCAAAATTATTCACGCCCACTTTAGAACGGGTTATAGAAAACTATGGCGTGACCCCGCGCAATACATCTACTGATGGGGGCTATGCGAGCTTTGAAAATAAAAGGGCCGCACAAGCGAAAGGCATAACCAATATCGTTTTCAATAAAATTACCGGCAGCCTAAAGAACCAGGTAAGTAGCAAGAATATGGAAACCCGGCTCAAAAAATGGCGCAGTGGCATTGAAGCTGTCATTTCCAATTACAAACGGAAATTTGCGATGTTTGTCTGTAACTGGAAAGGCAAAGCACATTTTGACGCAAAGGTGTTATGGGCCGCAATCGCCTATAACATAAGGGTGATGACCCGTTTGGTACTGGCAAAAATAGCCCTACAATAAGTTTAAGCGTCATAAAAAACACCGGATTTTATAAAACAGTAGGGACAGCTACGTCCAAGATGTTATTTCAAAGAACAATTTTAGGGTATTTGCGCCCAAAAGGCCAAAAGAAAGAACAAACAACTTGCATAACCGGTTATTCTTAGTATAAAAACATACTAAAACTGAAACGAAAACCCACTTTATGGACAGACACTAATTAGTGCATCTCTTTAAACTCGGGATCCTCCGGTTTGTCATGCTGAGCAGCCGTTTTTAAGGCGTGTCGAAGCATCCCAAACTGTGTAAGCAAAGGGTTTGATGATAGTAGCATGGGATTTTTCCCCCGACTACCGGCGGGGGCAGGCCACATAAACGGTTTTCCGATAAACGCTCGGGGACGGGCAGAATGACAGGGCTGGAGGGATTTATAGACGGACACTAATTAAAAGGATTCCATCGCATTAAGCGCTATAACCCTTACACGACGGAGCCTTATTTTAACAGGATAAGTTGCTTCATGCTGCTCGTTCCTTCGCCTTGCAAACGCGAGAAATAGATGCCTGATGAAACACTTTGGCCCTGATTGTCTTTGCCGTTCCATACAGCTTCAAAATTTCCTTTTGCAAATCGGGCATTAACAAGAGTGCGCACAAGCTGACCGGAAATATTATAAATAGTGAGTTTGATTTCCTGCGCTTTATCCACAGAAAACGGGATATTTGTCTGTGGGTTAAAAGGGTTGGGGTAATTGTTTTTTAAGCCAAATTTAATCGGTATCCCGGATTCTTTATCGATTGAAGTTGCTGTTAATAATTCCTGGATTTTTGAATTTATTTCAGAAGTTTTATTTGAGCGGCCATAATATTGAATAATGCCCTGTTGATCGATGACAATGCTGTATTGGTAGGAAACGCCATATTCCGACGCCGTGGCGCTGCCTTTTAACAGCAAATCATATTTGATACTTGTACTGTTTTTAAAAGATTGTA
>JAUZRW010000243.1 GCA_030950085.1 Anaerolineae bacterium | reverse complement strand
TCGTACTCGTCTCGGTGCTGAAACTTTCTGTGATATTCGCAGTTATATCTCAACTGCCCGTAAACAGGGGCAAAATGTCATCCAAGTTATTTATGAGGCTCTGCTTGGACGACCCTTTATACCTACCTGAGCAGTTACGATAAAAGGTAGAAAACTCATGAACAACGTTTTAAGCAGTATGCGTTTTATGTTGATGTGGGTCTTTGGTAGTGTGATTGCATTCTACGGAATAGCCATCCTCGCCTTGATTATTTTGTTTGCGTCTAGCATGGTCGCTGCTTTTCTCTTCATGACGACACAGCAAGAATTGACCGTTACAGGGGCTATCATCTTCACTGTGATTGTCTATAGCCTCATCGGATTGTTTTCGGGGCTAATTGTCGGCAGTGTTCAAAAAAGCCTCCTCCAACAAAAAACAGAGGAGTCATTTAAGGGTTGGATTGTTGCCAGCGCATTGGGTGGCATTATCGGACTCAATATCACGGGCTTCACAGTCGGGCAACAAATCATGAATCTCATCTCAAACTTGAAGATTCCGCCCCAAGAAACCGTGATGATGCTCGGCTTACAACTCTTGCTGATTCCATTGGCAGCCATTGGTATTTGTCAGGCGAGTATCTTGATGCGCTATGTGAAAGGGGCATGGGTCTGGGTCTTGGCAAACGTGGTCGGCGGTGTGGTCGTTATTTCGTTGAGCATTGCCACTGCGACAGGAACACTCATCGCACCATTCTCTATCATCTTCATTGTGATTGCCTTGAGCGCGGCACCCGGCATTGTCACAGGCTTTGCGATGCTCTGGTTGCTCAACTTCAATTGGAAATATTAATGAAAATAAGCCCCTTTCGGGGTTTCACCGCGCCTCACACAAAATTGCAAAGTGAGATAGAGTCTATAGGCTTATCAGAGATACTTTGTTAAACAAGTAACGGATGTTACGCACCTGTCGATTTCGCAGGCTTCCGCGTGGCAATCATGTTTAGAACAGTGATGAGTCGTCAGTTCAGATACGCTAATTGAGTGGATTATCGTACTAAAAACTGTCAACTGTGAACTAAAAACCCGAATATCATCTTCGATACAGTTGTGCTATTGGTCTGATGATTTGTCACTTTTTTCCAGTGTAATTCGCAAATAATCAACCGCTTCTTCTTCGTCGCTATCAAGCCGGATTTGGATGGTGCTGTAATGCGTGAATCCTAAGCGCCGATAGAGTGCCGCCGCACGCACGTTTTTTTGTGCTACGCCAATTTCAATACATCGGATACTGTCTAGGGCAATATTGTGGATGAGATATTGAATAATTGCCGTTCCGATGCCACGACTACGATAGGCTTCTGAGACGACTAAATCACTGATTTCGGCACATTTTGTCCAGTGCATCACTTGACCATAAGCAATGATAGCCGCTTCATCGTCGGGATTCATGACAACCACCCCTAAGCCGCGCCTAAATTTTTCAGACTCTTTAATCATACGAATCAGTTCTCGGCTGCGTGCCACTGGGCGATGTGACCAGCAATCCGCACAGAGAGCATCAATATCTTTGGGCGTAACAGTCCGAATCTGTAGCGGTATTTTCGGGGGCTGGAGAGCGAGTAGGCGTGTGTTAGCATCTTGAGTCATCAGGCAAAACCGTAGCAACGTTATCCTATATTACTTGAAGATTTGATAATCATCAAATGCACTTGGCAATCTTCCTAAATCAGATTCGCAAATATCGCTGGTACAATAGCAATCAATAACGACAGCGCAACATAAGGTTAAAAATGATGAGACACGCGCTTTATAGTTTAGTATTCATTTTGATGATGGCAGCTTGTACAAGCAATAATGACTCGTCGCCCTCAATAAGAGACCTTCAGTTAGGTGAGCAGCTGATAGACGAAAATTTTGATGCTGTTGGTAATTGGGATACATCCGAAACAGATGGCTTGTATTTGAATGTCGAAGATGGCGTTTATCATAGCGTCCTCAATTGGCGTGGGCGCTGGCTATGGGGGACGAATAGCGAATCGCACAACGATGTCGTTGTCGAAGTGGATGTTAATCTCGGCGAATCCACTCGTTTGACAATGGCTGGCATCGTCTGTCGTTCGAGTCCGCAAGGGACAGGTGAGGGCTACTATTTCCTCATTTCTGCAAAAGGAGAATTTTCGATTCGCAAAGGACTCAACACCTCTGCGGATGAATTGATTTCTTGGCAAGAACATAGCGCAATCTATACAGATGGACAAATCAACCGACTACGGGCAGTGTGTGTCGGTAACTCATTGCAATTCTTCGTGAATGACGACTATCTTGCTGGGGTCAATGCGGGCAATTATCGTCGCGGTTTCACAGGTGTGGTCGTTGGGCAACCGACGAATGCCTCTGGGGTCAGTGATGTCACATTTGACAACTTGCGCATCTGGGAAGCCTCTATGCCATAGAATTTGCCTATCATACCTAATCGCGTTACCCTTAGCCCATATTTGTAATAAATATTGAGGTTCAATAATGACCGTTTCGCGTGATAATTCTAAAGCAGTGTATCAAGGGATTAAAGATGCTGGCGTTAAATTTATTACAGCTCTGCCAGAAACATGGTTGATTTATTTGCTACAAATGGCAGATGATGACCCCGAAATGTGCATGATGGAAGTGGCTAAAGAAGAAGAAGCTGTCGGTATTGCGGCAGGTGCTTATTTTGCTGGCGAACCGAATATTCTCCTGCTGCAAAATCATGGTTTTATGGGAGCAATAAACGGCATTGTCTCACTGGCAAAACTGTATCATATCCCACTTTGTATGTTGATTGCCTATCGTGGGCATATGGGCGAACCCTATTACTGGCATACACAGGGCGGTATGGTGACAGAACCCTTGTTGCAGGCGCTCAGTATTCCATATGCTGTAGCGCGTGATTCAACACTCGTCGGCAAGCAAATCAAAGAGGCTTTGACCTATTCGCACAGTCTCCTGAGTCCCGTTGCCTTATTGCTCTCCCGTGATTTGATGGAAGATTGAAAATTAATACCCCTTTCGGGGATTTCACCGCGCCTCACACAAAATTGCAAAGTGAGACCAATGTTAGAGGGTTATCACAGGTAGTTTGTTAAACAACGTGAATTTTGTTTAAGGATTTCATCGAAAATACGAGTTCATAAAAGGTCATAGTCCGTTGTAGGGGCGCAATGTATTGCACCCTACGCCCGAAAAAACACATTTTCTGTGCTTGTCCAAAGCTCAGGTTAAACAAGTAACATGCGTCATTTATTCTTTGTCACAGAAGGCATGAACCAGTGCGTATTTTAGTAACAGGCGGTGCGGGTCGCGTGGGTCAAGAAGTGCTTAAACGCTTGGTCAAGCAAGGCTATGATGTGCATGTGATTGATGCCAAACCAGAAGCCACTTTAGATGGGGCGAGCTACTCACAATGCGATATTAACGATTTCGATAGTGTGCGAGAGCAGGTCAAAGGTTGTGACAAAGTTGTGCATCTCGCGGCGATTCCAAGCCCGATTTCTCACTCTGGGCATGAGGTTTTTCAGATTAATGTCGCTGGAACGTTTAATGTCTTTGAGGCAGCCGCCCAAGAAGGTATCAAGCGGATTGCACAAGCCAGCTCAATCAATGCTCTGGGGTGTTTCTGGAGTATTGGCGAAATGGATATTCGCTACTTCCCTATTGATGAAGTTCATCCTTTATATACAACCGATGCTTACTCATTTTCGAAGCAGATGGTAGAAAATATCGGCGCTTATTACTGGCGACGAGAAGGTATTTCGAGTGTGGCGTTTCGCTTGCCGGCTGTTTGGTTCAATGATGAGGAGAGTATGGCGACACGTCAAGAAAATGCGACACAAAAGCAGCAAGCAATGGCGGCGTTTGTCGCCCTGCCACCAGAAGAACGCACAGCACAATTTATCGCAGCGCGAGAAAAATCATTAGCCTACCGTGCTAAACGCATGTTTGAATATCCGGCGGCGCTATCAAAAGATAACACCCCGTGGGATACAGGGGATTGGCTCTCGAACGTTTATACTTCTGAGCGTTTCAACTTCTGGACATATATCAACGAAGTCGATTCAGCGCAAGCCTTTGATAAGGCACTGTTTGCCGATTACGAAGGCAGTCATGCGCTGTTCGTCAATGCGAAGAACAATTATCTCAATTTTGACACGAATACCTTGCTGGATATCTTTTTCCCCGATGTGACGGAACGTAAACGACGTATTGTCGGTGTCGAGTCGCCCATCAGCAATCAAAAAGCCTATGATTTAATTGGCTATGAAGCGCAACATGCTATATAGAGGCTAATATTCAATATCGCCTGTATCGGCGACCACATGCGACAAACGCGCCCATTCTTCTAAAGTCAATGTTTCGGCGCGGCGCTGGCTATCAATGTTAGCAGCATCCAAATAGTCTCTGGCCGCTTTGCTTTTAATCTGTAAGCCGTTGGATAGCGAATTGCGAAGTTGCTTGCGCTTCTGGCTAAATCCAGCTTTGACTACTCGGAAAAAGAGGGCATCGCTTGGGGTATCCACAATCGGACGCTCATAACAATCAACTCGCAGCAAGGCACTATTCACACCGGGACGCGGCCAAAAAACAGCCGGATTCAATTTGCTGATGATTTGTGCTTTGCCATAATATTGAATACTCACTGCCAACAAGGACATATCATCTGGTTTGGCACAAATACGTTGGGCGACTTCATATTGCATGGTAATGACAAGCCGTTTCGGGCGCTGCGGAGGAGTCAATACATGCTCAAGAATAGCTGTCGTAATGTAATATGGCACATTCGCCACAACGAGAAAATCTTTCGCACCGACTAATTGCGCGACATTCATTTTTAGCACATCGTCAAATATGAAATAGACATTTTTTGTATCCGCAAAACGCTCTTCCAAAAGCGGTTGTAACCGTTCATCCACTTCGATTGCCATCACATGACGGGCTGATTGTGCCAAGCGTGCCGTGAGTTCACCGGTACCGGCTCCAATCTCGACAACCGTATCATGAGGCATAATCTCGGCAGTGACAACGATTTTTTCAATCGTGTTGGGGTCGTGCATAAAATTCTGTCCGAGGCTCTTTTTAGGGTTTAGCCCGAAGGCTTGCAACAGTTCTCGCGGATTCATAAAATGTCTCCTTAAGCGTGTCCTCATTCACTCTGATGAATGAGTTTCCGTCTAATTGATATTATATACCGATGTGAAATGAATTGCTTAGTGACCTCTTGTGTCTTGCTATAAACGATAAAGACACAATAACAACTTAGATAAACCTTTTCATGTTTCTGCGATAAGCATTAATTGTTATTTTCAACATTTTCGGTTAAAGTGGTTGCGTAGAATATCATAAAGGTTGTTATAAGCAATGATTTTTCAACATACACTCCCTCAAATATTATGTGGAGGGAAAACACAAACACGTCGGATTATACATGATAACGAAATTGCAGTACGTGGACGTTATAATCGCATTGATGTTGTGTTACATAATGGAAGAACAAAATGGAAGAACAAAATGGTCTGTTGGTAATACATATGCTGTACAACCGAGACGTGGCAAAGAACAAATTGCTCGTATCAAACTTCAAAAAATAAATAGTGAATACATTACACGTATTAGTAATAGAGACGCTATTGCAGAAGGTTTTGAGAATCGACAGTCATTTTTACGTGCATGGAAAATAATCCACGGACAGAATAGTTTTAATTTGCGCGTTTGGGTTTTGACATTTGAGCTAATTAAGGTTATTAATGTAGAAAGGAGTCTCGCGCAAAACATATCTGAAGGTGTATTAGCTTATGCTGCTGGATGACCTCATTATTTTAGGGCGTGCCTGCCCTGAACCACTGCAAAATGGTAGAGTAACTGTTTGTCTTGCTGGTTATTCATATGAACATGGCTTGATTCGCTTATATCCTACGCATCCTCGGATGAAGATGAAACGCTGGGATATTGTAAAAATAGAAGTCGAGCGTAATCAACAAGATACTCGTGCTGAAAGCTGGAAAATTGTTGGCTCACGAAGCAATTGGGATGACCTCGATAAGCAAATAAGCCCCTTTCGGGGTTTCACCATGCCTCACACAAAATTGCAATATAAGACGAGTGTTAGGGCGTTATCGCAAATAGTTTGTTAAACAAGAAATACCCAATATCAACCCATTTGTGCAATTACGCCCACTGTTCCCTGTATGACCCCCTCATATTTGGGGGTATTTGCTGGCAATTTAACCTTTTGACCAAGAACAATGGTACAATTATTGTAAGTCGTAAGCGGTAAACAGGTGGCAAAGGAGCGTGTCGTATGCCAAGCAAAGACCGTATCATCCTCATACTTATCATTGTTTTGGGCTTAGTAGGGATTGTTCATGCTCAAGATAATGAGATATTGGATATGTTACCTATTTTTGAAAGTAACGACAGTATCAATGATACTTTCGATGCTGAAATCAATACGCATCTCTACGCCTTTTATGCCAGTGCGGGCGATAGTGTCACGATTGGCATGACACAAGATTCTGATGACCTTGACCCCTTCCTTGTCTTGCTCGATATATCGGGAGCAGTGTTGGCAATGGATGATGATAGCGGCAGTGTCTTCTTAGCTGCTGAAATCACTGATTTTGAAATTCCAGCCGATAATACCTATCTCATCTTAGCGACGAGTCTTAGTTTCCTTGAAGGCACAGATAGCGCCAGTGATGAGCTACGTTATACTGTATCTGTCACAGGCAACGTTGCGCCGAGTGACATCGACACAAACGAAGTGACGCTAGAGGCAATCGGTCTCGATTATGGCTTGGTGGTTGAAGGCGAAAGTGCGGATACCACACCTGCGACCTTCTTTGTCTTTGAAGGAACACAAGGCGATATCGTTAATGTCCTTGTCGAAAGTGACGAATTCCCGACGATCATTCATGTCTTTAGTCCAGCAGGAGACCGCCTCGCTGTAGACCCATCCGCCATCACGAGTTTAGAATTGCCAGACGACGGGCTTTACTTGATATTGGCTACCGATGTCTTCTTCTATGAAGCGATGCAAGAGGATAGCTACTTCTTGGGTGGCGCATTTACGCTGTCATTGAATAATTCGTAGATAGGAATTATCTCAATTGAAACCGCACAATGCGGTCATGTCCGGCATAGTCTTTGATAATAGTGGCATTTTTGGGGGAGAGCGTCTCATTCGCAAAATCAAGTACAGCCTGACCCTGCTCTGCTCCAATTTCTAGCAGAATCAACGCCCCTGCATGGCACACTTGCGGCACTTGTCGCAATAGGTCGCGCACGAGGTCAAGCCCGTCATCGCCGCCCTCTAAGGCTAAATGTGGCTCATGCTTGCTGACTGCTAACATGGGCATCTCATCACTACGGATATAGGGCAAATTCGCCATTAGTAAATCAAGCTGAAGATTCGCATCTATGAGGGGTTGTGCTAGGTTGCCATGATGAAATTGTATTGTCGCCTGATTTCGGCTGGCATTTTCTTGGGCGATGGTCAATGCAGCCGAACTGATATCCACAGCATGAACGTGTGCCTGTGGCGTATGTTTGGCAAAAGTGACTGCGATTGCGCCGCTTCCTGTGCCAATATCTGCCGCAAAAAGACTCATCTTCTCTTTTCTTCTTGCCCATTGTAAAGCCGCTTCTATCAGATGTTCGGTTTCGGGGCGTGGAATCAGCACATCGGGCGTAACGATAAAATCTAAATCATAAAAGCCCTTTGTGCCGAGTATATAGGCAATCGGTTCACCCATTGCGCGGCGTTGCAGCAATGATTCAAATTGTGCCGCTTCATCGGCACTCAAAACACGGTCATCATAAGCGATTAAATAGGCTTTCTCGACATCTAGCACATGCGAGAGTAATATTTGGGCATCTAATCGCGCCGAATCAATATGCGACAGGCGTTGATAGGCGGCTTGTAGTGTTTCCCGAATGGTCATAATTATCTCGCAGCGTGTTTGTGCTTCATCAGCATGGAACTATAGCAGCATGGCAAAAACGTGTGAAGCCTTGCAGTATCGCATATCGCAAACTATAACGGCTTTGTACCGGGTGTATCTCATCCTAGTGCATAAATTGTAGGGAATGCCCCATGTGTCATCTCGCCGTCAATAACAACGGGCGCACACGCGGGTACGCCCCTACTACTTGACCAATTTAATTCTTGATGATTGGGCGCAGCACGCTGTCGCCCCTACGAAACCTCAAAAACTTTTTTGGCGATGTACTACAAACGCAAGATGTTTTAGATGAAATAGGATTGTTTTAGATTTTGCACCAACTTGAAATGCACCCCTTTGTACCCAACATTTCCTGACAGTCCGCTTGGACTATGGTATGCTCATGGGTGTAACTGTTGTTAAGCTGAAATTAGATTAGAATGTTCCCTGAAAAACCTAAGAACAGTCCAAAACCACAACGTAGCAACAGTCGAGGATTGTTAATAGCCCTGATTGCTTTGCCCCTGCCGATAACACTATTGATGAATCAACGCCTGCCGAGCGCGCAATTTATCGACATGCTGCTGATAGGGATGATGTTGTGCTGTACGCTTTATCTGTTGTATCAGGGCATTATATGGCTACTAATGACCATCTTTCAGGCATGGCATGAAGACAACGGTGAAGACAACATAGAGCAATCGTAGGGTGCAATCCAGAAAACGTTTATCGTCAGATACCGAAGCGGCGCTATAATAGGTTCATATACCTAGTTAAAAATCTCGGTCAGCGACCTCCCGAATGAATTGGGGGCTTCTCGCAGTGATACCGTTGAAAGGACAATAGCGCGTGACAACACCACAAGATTTATCCGGCAAGCAATTAGGCGATTATAAGTTAATCCGTCAATTTGCCAGTGGTGGCATGGCACATATTTATCTCGGCGAAGATGTCAACTTAAAGCGCAAAGCAGCTATCAAAGTGTTGACTCCGGATATGGGAGGCGCAGATGACATTCTGAAAGAACGCTTTGAACGCGAAGCACGCGCCATTGCTAACCTTGACCATGCCAATATTGTGCCAATCTACCAATTCAAAAAAGTTGAAAATCTGTATTTTCTGGCAATGCGTTTTGTCGAAGGAAACGACTTAGCGGATGAGATTAAGTTGTATCGTGACCGCAAAGAACTCATGCCCGCTCAACGGTGGTTGCCGATTCTTAAGCAAGTTGCGGCAGCACTCGACCATGCCCATTTGCGCGGCATTATTCATCGGGATGTTAAGCCGTCTAATATTTTATTAGATGACCAAGATAGAGCTTATCTCTCTGATTTTGGCTTGGTCTTGTGGGAAGAAGTTGATAAGACACTTGGGACGGCGTTCGGTACACCGCGCTATATTTCACCAGAACAAGCCACTGATTCGCAACAGGCAGTGCCGCAAAGTGATATCTATTCGTTGGCAGTCATTGTCTATGAATTGGTGACCGGCAAGGTGATGTTTAAGGGCAAAACCCCGATGGAAGTCGCCCTCAGCCACATTACCGAACAACCGACTCCGCCTCGCGCTCATAACCCTGATATTCCATCAAACGCTCAGAACGAAATTATGCGAGCCTTACAAAAAGAGGCTAACAAACGCCATCATACAGCTATGGAATTTATCCAGAAGCTAGAAGATATTTATGATATCCATGAGGCAGCTACAATAAGCATTGATGATGATGGGGATGATTTTGAAGTGCAAGGTACTTTGCCGATTCGTCCCGAAGAACTTGAAAACACCACCGAAAGCAGCCGCGAGGTTCTCGATAGTTGGGATGTGGTGCCGGGTGTGATTCCCGAAGATGAAAAACTGACTCAAAAGAAATCAAAATCAAGCAATAAGGCTAAAACGGGTGGCTTGCCGATACCCCTGATTGCTGGAGTCATTGTGATATTGGTAATAGCGGTAGCGGCATTTATGATGTTCGGTGGCGGCGGCGATGGAGGTAATGTGAACGCTGTGATTCACTATAATGCGGATTTCTTTGCCATAACCAATATCAGCGACAATGAACGCCTCCTCCTAGATGATATTGAAGTCACAGGACGTAGCGGCGAACCCGAAGGCACGAATTATCGCAGCGCACTAGAACCCGGTGACTGTGTTTTCGTGATTCGCTCCGGCGCAGTCGCTTCTGATATCCCTGATGAATGGAATTGTAGTGGCAATGCACGCACAACCGTCAATAATAGCTCCGGCATTTATTGGCGTGCAGATGTCGAGCAAGACACAACATTTAATGTCTCAGAAGGCAATTCTCAGGTGGCAACGTGCGATACATGGGGGCAAGTTGTCGGACGCACCGGTAACTTGGAATGTCGCGTTGCGTGGTCTAATGTTGAGACTGTGCCATCGGAATAACTTTGGTTAGCATATTTAGCGTGCCACTAGACTTCTTCCTACATAGAAACCTTTTCTGATTACTATCTGACTGCATGACTGCTATAATGTTGGATATTCGTAACACTTCGCCTATCCATGAACTTGTGTTATCGGACATGAAAAATCATGTCCCTACGGCTCAAAAATCATGATTTCGTAGGGGCAGCTTCTGCCTGTCCGAAGAATCTCACGGATAGCTGAATAGATACGGTTTTTTATTGACTTAGCGTTGGGAAAACATCGTGTCAACCAGTCAACACATCTTTTTATCTTATAGCCGTGAAGACAACGACATCATGCAGCGTATCCGTACTAATTTGCAGCGCGTCGGCTTAAAGATTTGGTCAGGCGCTCACATTGAACCCGGTTCCGAGCAGTGGAAGAGAGAAGTTCCTAAGGCGATTCGAGATGCCGGTGTCGTGCTTGTTTTGATGAGTCCCCGTGCCAATTATTCTAAGTGGGTGGAGCGTGAAATAACGATAGCCAAATCTGTCGGTAGAGACATTCTGCCATTGATGGTTGAAGGGGAAGGCTATCAAGCATTACTGCCTGCGCTGGCAGATATGGAATATATTGACCTGCGTGATGATTACGAAGCAAACATTATCCAAGTCATTCGTCTTTGCTATGAATTTCGCCAGCAAGATGATGTTCGCACAACAGAAGAGTTGCGCCAAGCAATGACAAACGAGAGACCAGACGACAATTATGAAGAGACACCTGCGCCCATTGAAGCGCCGAAATCGGATGGTCAAGAGGTTAGGTTGTTTGTTCGTCATATCTCAGACAAAGATACTAGGCAAGTCAACAAGCCCGAAACCAGCAACTTGCGATTGATAATTGGCATCGGGCTTCTTGCTACGGGTCTTGTTGCAGGAATATTGGTTATTCTATTTATTTTTAACCCATTTGCTTCTGATGGCACGACAGCCACTACGATTGTTGCAAATAATACACAAGTGAGTGCAACACTTGAGCCAACAGTAGAAATCCCAATCGTAGAACCCCTGACAACCGAAGAAGCCACAAATGAAGCAATGACTGTCCCAACGACTATTCCATCAACCGCGACAGATGAACCGTTAGATATCCCAACTGCAACCAATGAACCGCCCACTGCGACGGATGAACCAACACGCATCCCGACAGCGACAATGATACCGCCAACCGCAACCGATGAACCGACACTCATCCCGACAGCGACGACGATACCACCAACTGCGACACCCATTCCACCCAGTTCTACCCCTGAACCGACAGCGATTCCAGTCATAGAGGGAAATATCGAACTGGTCTATAACGGCGATACATTGATAGTCCACAATATTGATGATGCTCAAGTCAATCTAACAGGGGTGCAATTTATTCTTGCTGGAGAAACTGCCGAAGATAGTGTCTTATTCTTGGCTGAAGAGTGGGTGCTGCCGAATAATATCTTGCGCTCTGAACGCTGTACCCAAGTCTGGCGTATCGAGTTTTCGCAATTACCGCCAAGCCAGCCGCCCGCCGATGAATGTGTTGCGCGGTCTGCATTTTGGTCAACGCCGCGTACATTCTGGATTGTGGATGGCGATAAAACAATCTTTGAAATCCGCAGAGATGGTGCTGTTTTGGTACAATGTCCGGCGGCAATCCGTGATAACAATGAACTTTTGCGCTGTATGGTTAATATTTAGCCAACACAGTTTGCTCAAACACTACATCACATAATTTTCACTCGTGGCGTGCTTATAATGGCACGTTGACCAAAAATTGAGTCAAATCATCCAGCATATAATCTGGTTGGACATTGTATTACAGTTCTTCTAAGTCAGGCGGCGAAATACCTGCCTGTGCAAGCGCGGAACTGGCAATATCGCTGACAAATGCCTCATATGCCGCTTTCGACTCCCATTCTTCAAAGAAAACGATTTGTCCATTCTCAATCGACTCTTCGTGACTGATGCTACCATGTGGGGCGCTGTCTTGACTTACCCCAATCTTCTGCATTACCAGAGCGAGTTCATCTTCTGTAATACCCTCTGCGAAAGTAACTTTTATTTTGTACGGCATCTGCTTACCTTTGGACTAAATTTTGTGATAAAAAATATGAACAGTAGCCCATGCGCTTGACACTCGTTTGCTTCGCTTTCAATAGCGGTCTGTGCATTGAGCAAGCGATAGAGACCCCATTCTTGTGGCAGTGTCGTATCATCAATAGGCTGAGATAACGGCGTGCGTAATCGCCGTCCCAACTGGAGTCCCAATCTACATCTCGCGCAGAGTCATAAATTTTAGTTGTCACCCGATGATTTGTGGGCTTATTTGGATTGCTTTTTACGCCATTCTTGGAGTTTTTCAAGCCCATTCTGTGAGAGTTCCTTTGCGAGTTCAACCGCTTCATTTTCACTCACAATTAAGTCAGCACGATGACCATAAAAGTAAGCTAATGCACCATAAAATTGCTCTTTGTTTAAGTCGAACCATTCAAGCAACTCTTCTTCGGTGCTGCCGCCTTCATGGGCAAAACCGACAGCCTCAACATGGATTCTTGTTCCTGCAATGACGACACTACCCTGCTCATTGATTTCTACATACTGCACAGCTTCCATCGTTTATAACTCCCGAATATACTCAATTTGATTATACACGAATTGTTTGAGTATCTCATCATCATCGCCAATCAATTGCGCCCATTCCACACAAAAATTCACCAAAATACCAATTGCTCCTGTGCGTTGATATTTACTTGTTTCACCATAAAAAATTCCACAATGGTTTTTTCCTATTTCCATCCATTCGGCATGAAGTCGTGGAAAATCCTTATCTAATGTCAAGATAGTCTCGCCGCGACTGGTTGCTAGTTCTAACAGAGGTGCGTCCTTGTAGCTCTGATTACCCAACCCAAGTTCATGAACAGATACAGCCTCAAGTCCCTTTGCTCGTAACTCAGGCGCTACCCTGACATTAATCTGCTCATCAATAAGAAATTTAATCACCACAAATACCGCTTTCAATTGAGAGATAAAGTGTTCAAGAATGTCATCATATCATGATTCAAAAATTGCACACGGCGGAATTGTCATGGGCTAATCAGTCAGCATGTCATCTGTGACCCAAGCTGTGCATTGTGTCGCCATAAGCATGATTCCTTCTGTGCGCGATAACCAGTCCCATGAAATTACAACACTCTGCCTTTAAGCACAAAAATACTCTTGCAGACAAATCTCTTGACAAAACTGAACCTTTGTTCTATACTTAACTTTGAAGTTAAGTATTATGTCCAATATCTATAATCTAATGAGAAAAACAGGAGAAATCAGATGACGAATTACGCTTTGACCTACTATGCTGAACCTAACCTTGCGACCCAAGCACATGGCGACCAAACGAAATTTCGTACATGGCTCGGTAGACTTGGCGATGCCGTCGTTAACCCCGGTATGCCCTTGGGAATGCCCAAAATCGTGAGCGCCGATGGTGTGTCCGATAATGATGGCTCGAAGCGCCGCTCGACAGGATTCTCCATTGTGACGGCTGACAACATGGATGCTGCACTTGAAATGGTTAAGGACTGTCCGTTCCTTGAAATGGGTACAGTTGAAGTGGCAGAAGTATTTGAGATGTAGTCCAGTCTATTTTCACTGAGGGATGTGATTCTTTCACGTCCCACTCTGCGATGTAACAGGTGTATGGATAAGTTGAATCACACCACCTATCTTCAGCAAACACAAGAGGCTTGCTTTGTGGCTTGATTCTTAATACAGTATCTTGGCGATTCAATCATGATTGCACGATTTTCATCAAATAATCGTGCAAAACCAAAACGAGATATCAACCACATGGCATTACTGACAGCCGGTAACATCAGCAAGGCATTTGGCGGATTACAAGCTACAAATAACGTCAGTCTTGAAGTCGAAACAGGTGAACGGGTGAGTATTATCGGACCCAATGGTGCTGGTAAAACGACCTTGTTCAACCAAATTTCGGGCTATATTCGACCTGATTCGGGGCATATTATTTTCGATGGACACGACATTACCGCACTGTCCGCGCATGATATTGTTCGCCGTGGGATAGGGCGAGCTTTCCAACGCTCTAATATTTTTCCGCGCCTGACAGCCTTCGCAAATATTCAAGTTGCGGTCATCAGCCAATATAAACTGACATTTAATCTATGGCGACCAGCAAGTCAGTTAACAATCGTCAATGAGCGCACGACACATATTTTGGAGACCATTGGCTTAAATGACAAACAAGCTAATCGTATGGCAGGTCAATTGGCATTAGGCGACCAGAAACGGCTCGAAATTGGCTTGGCATTGGCATTAGAACCGAAATTACTACTCCTAGACGAACCCACAGCCGGCATGTCGGCACAAGAAACTGAGGGAACAGTCCAACTCATCAAAAATATTACCGAGCAATTTGATATGAGTTTGCTCTTTACGGAACATGATATGGATGTTGTTTTCGGCATTTCGGAACGCATTTACGTCCTCAATCAAGGCAATGTTATCGCCCAAGGTGCGCCACAAGACATTGCAGATAATCCGCGTGTGCAGCAAGTCTATTTGGGTACAACGATTGAGGAAGAATAACTGTTCACCTATCCATAGATTCAGGTCAATCTGAACCGTAGAGGACAGCAAGAACTCAGAGATTTGATGTTAAAATTTTCTTTGCGCCTTTCCCCCTTTGCATCTTTGCGTTAAGTATTTCCTATAAACAAAGCGTGACTGCCCACTGCTGAATTGCTAATACGCCCCACGTCGCAACAGCACTTTAGGAATGGTCATGAAAAGAATTTGCACGTCAAAGAGAACTGACCAATTTTCAATATAGTAGATATCCATCAACACCATTTCATCAAACGGCACTTCAGAGCGCCCTGATACTTGCCATAAACCCGTAATACCGGGGATGGTCTGTAGGCGCTGACGATGCCATTGCTCATAGAGGGCGACTTCATCCGGCAACGGTGGACGGGGTCCCACAAGGCTCATCTCGCCCCGTAAAACATTGAGTAAATTCGGCAGTTCATCGAGGCTTGTGCGACGAATGAACTTGCCGACTTTTGTAATGCGTGGGTCATCAACGATTTTGGGGTGGCGTGGGTCTTGTTCATGTTGGGCAATCAATTGTTGACGATACTTATCGGCATCCGGAATCATGCTGCGAAACTTGTACATGAAAAATTCGCGCCCATGTTCACCCACACGCTTTGTTTTATACAAGATAGAGCCGCCATCTTCTAGTTTGATAGCAATCGAGATGACGGCAAGAAAGAGCAACCACAACGGGGCAGCCAGTAACACGATTGCCATATCCAAAACGCGCTTCAACAGCCGACTCGCGCCTCGCAATTCAGGCACACTACCAATCCCCAACAATGGAATCCCATCCAGATTTTCGACTTGTACTTGGCGCAAATTCAATTGGAAAATATCCGGCACAACGCGCACATCAATCTGTTCCTGACGAGCAGTGCGAGCGATTTCAATAATAGTGTCGTAGTATTCCCAGCGCAGCGTGACAATTACAAGGTCAATGCCCTGTGCAAGAATCACATTTTCCAGATTTTCGATTTTTCCTAAGCCCGAAACACGCCCCAAATCAACTTCACCACGTTCAGGATTATCATCGAGATAGCCAACCACGGTATAGCCTAATTCGCGCCGTGATACGAGTGTACGTAAGACCGATTGCCCCACGTCACCCATGCCAACAATCAAAACGCGATGAACGCCGATGCCTTTGTTGCGGAAATGTGCTAGTACCATGCGCCGAATAATGCGTGCCACAGCCAACAAAACAAGCGATATGCCAGCAACATAAGCCAGCATCAAACGACTGGTGACTAAGGGTTGCAGCGCAAAATAGACTGCCAGCAAAATCACCGTCGCCGTCGTAACTCCATTGCCAATCAGAACCACTTCTTCCAGCCAAGCCCTTCCACGCACCTGTTTATACAAGCCATTGCTGCGATAGTTCACCCACATCACCAAGGCATAGAGTGCTGCATACGGCAAATAAGGGAAAAAGTCGCTGCGTGACGGGTCAAACACTGGACGAAAAACTTGCCATTGATAACGCAGGTAATAGGCTATCCCAAATGCCACAAATACCAATAGCACATCGACCACTGGCATCAACCAGCGCGATTCTATTTGTTGGCGTTCGGATAATGCCGTGTTTCCGTTCATACAAATTCGTTCAATCGACAATCAATCAAGTGTCGTAGGGGCGCAATGAATTGCGCCCTTACAAGAAATATCTTATTCAATCGGCACAACTGCCAGTACCTTCAAATTCGTTGCCCGTTCGATATCTTCACGACGGCGAATCATATTACTTTCCAAATATTCAAGCACAAAAATTAAGACTGTGCCAAGAAAGAAACCCGCAATCGCGCCAATGATGATATTAACACCCACTTTGGGGCTTTGCTGGCTAATACGCGGATTATCTTGCGGCTGGGCTTGGATGCGGTCTACTCGTTGTGCTTGTTGATTGAGGTCATCTTGATAAGTAATCAACTCATTACCCCATTCTATCGCAATGCTGCCGAGCATATTTATTTCTGCGTTAAATTGCTCATCTGTGAGGCTTTTTCTATCAATTGGCAATTCAACATCAATTTGAATCGTTAAATTATCCCGATTCGCAGTCAGCGTTGTTTGCCCACGCAGATAAGCCGGATGATAGTCGAGTTGCAATCTGTCGATGATGCTTTGCGCCCGCAAATCACTATCGAGATAAGTGCGCCGTTGGTTAATGATACGCAACACTGCCTCAGTCAAGCCGAGGTCACTGCGCGATGGGACAATGAGAATCGTCTGTGTGGCGCGATATTCCGGCGTGACTGTCTGGCTGAATAGAAAAGCAGCACCCGCCGCTATCACTGCCAATAGTATGGCTATCCAACCACGACGAATAATAATGCGAGCGTAGTCAATCAGGTTCATTCGTGCATCCTTACGTTGTTTTCCGCGTCGCATATTGTAATGCAAAGCGTAGACGATGCAATATTGAACCGTGAGACCGTTGCAGAAGAATCGCACCTGTTTCTAATGATTGCTTAACGATTATTGGCTATACTACTTGTGAAACTCGTAACAAAGCATGTCGAAGGTATCTATTCTGCTATCCGTGAACTTAGGACAATTTGAGCCACAAAGACATGAAAGCCACAAAGAATCTTATTCAAAAATCCCTCTGTATCTCTGATTCTCTGCGTCTCTGTGTTACGCTTTTTCTTGAACGGTAAATAAATACTGCCAAAGTAGGGTGTATGTCTAATCGCTGGAAAATCGTATTATTGGCTGTGGCAATTATCGCAGTCAGTGTGTTTGGCTTTTCGCTGCTTGATGTTAGCAGTGGAGAAAATATCGGCACGACAACAATTCTTAATCTACCCGATGTCGATACGTCGGGCTTTACACAGGCAATAGAGCCTTATGATTGGCAATTCCCACAAGACTTTGGCGCACACCCTGATTTTCAGACCGAATGGTGGTATTACACAGGCAATTTATCCACCGCAGAGGGACGGCGCTTTGGCTTCCAATTCACGATTTTTCGGCGTGCCATTACGCCAGATGATATCAGCACAGATAGCGAATGGCGCAGCAATCAGATTTATCTCGTCCACTTTACCGTGAGTGATATCGCTGGCAATCAATTTTTCAATGCACAACGCCTGAGTCGTGGTGGTGCTGGTTTAGCAGGAGCAAGCAGTGACCCACGTTATCGTGTTTGGGTAGAAGATTGGGAAATTCTCGCCCAAAACGATGCCGCCTCACTCATCACTATCCAAGCGGCTGCTGATGACTTTGCGATTGACCTCACATTAGAACAAGTCAAGCCTCCAGCATTACAAGGGGATGGCGGCTTATCCCAGAAAAGCAGCGAAGAAGGCAATGCCAGTTACTACTATTCGCTCTCACGCTTGTTAACGACAGGCACAATCACTATCAATGATGAAGTATTTACAGTCAGTGGCAATACATGGAAAGACCATGAATTTAGCACCAGCGCACTCGGCGACGGGGCGCAAGGATGGGATTGGTTCGGACTGATTTTTGATGATGATACCGAATTGATGCTCGGTCAGATTCGTATGGTTGATGACAGCATTGAAGCTGCTTTTGGCGGTTTGATAGTGTATCCTGACGGCAGCACTGAACACGTATCCACAAACAATTTTAGTATCACACCAACCAATATATGGACGAGTCCCCATACCGATGCAAACTATCCGTCGGGCTGGGATATCAGTGTTGAGACCAGCACGGGTACGCTCAATTTTCATGTTGAACCGCTCCTCGCTGACCAAGAACTTGCCGATTCTGACCCCTCATATTGGGAAGGGGCAGTGGTCATCACAGGTGATGTGACAGGCTATGGTTATGCCGAACTCACGGGCTACACAACGAGTATGCAAAATCGCTTTTAGTTCTTTTTTCTGCGGACGAGATATATCTCCTCCCTACACAGGAAACCATTTTGGCACGTTATGACCTGTAAATATCAAAAATGTAGGGACACCATACATGATGTCCGCCGCAATAGGAATTTCAAGCGTTTTCGATACAGCATCATCGGTAAACAGGCTTGACAAACTAGAACTTCTGTTCTACTGTTAATACAACAAGCATGTCAAACTTCAAACCAAATTGGTAGCAACAAAATACACCTCTATGCGTAAAATAGAATAAACCGTTTCAGCAAGTATAAATGATGCACAAAATCAGACATAAATTCAAACATTTTCCCGTGTTGAGCATAGCTCTACTGATTGTTATCTTGGCATTATTGCCATTGGCGACGAATATAGTCTTGGCATTCTTCATAAAACCGCGTGATGTGTCGATTGCGCCCTTGTTCACAGCACAAGTTCAATATTGGCAAGACGATATTGTGCGCTGGTCTACTGCCAACGACATTGACCCCAATCTGATGGCAACCATCATGCAAATTGAATCGTGTGGACATCCAACAGTGGTAAGCAATGCCGGAGCGCGAGGGTTGTTTCAGGTGATGCCTTTCCATTTTGATGATGGCGAGAATATGCTTGACCCCGATACCAATGCCCAACGTAGCGCCAATTTCATTCGTGAATGTACGGCATTTGCCAATGGCGATGTCGGTCTCATACTTGGTTGTTATAATGGGGGCCCATCCGTGACACAGCGCCCTTTTCATACTTGGCATCGTGAGACACAACGCTACTATGTATGGGGGTTGGGTATTTATTATGATGCCGTCGATTTTGACAGCGACAGCCAGACACTCACAGATTGGCTTAATGCGGGCGGACAGAATCTCTGTAGCCGAGCCGCCACTGCCCAGCAATTACGCTAGTAAACGCCGCATTATTATGGACAAAAATCAACTTGATGTATTGTGTATCCCTATTTTGCATTACAATTATCAGAAAAGTTGCAAGTGTCTGCTATGTGACGTAAGCTAGACATAGATGGGCGCATTTCTGTAAGTTTTTTGGAGTGATGGGATGTCCAATAATCACGACGATGGAAAAACCAATATATTACCGGATTTAGAGAATAGGTTGGCAGGATTACCCAATTTATCAACAGGAACAGGCTCTTTAGTGGGTAAACGTGAGGTACTCCTGATTATTGAGGATAAAGTTGAGCGTGTTCTGCTAGAGGAAAATATGCACTGCCTGTTGGGACGTTTTTCCCAAACAAAGCCGAGTGCGGAAGCCATTGATTTATCACCCTATGATGCCCAAGAACAAGGTGTATCACGCATTCATGCCCAAATATATCTTGAGGATAGTCGTCTCTATCTTTCCGATTTGGATAGCTCAAATGGCACTTTCATTGGCAGCGAAAAATTGAATCCACATAAACCGACACAAGTTTATAATGGCGAGCAAATACAACTAGGACGCTTACCGATGCAGATTGTTTTTAAGTAACGCCTTCTGATTGTTGATGATGGATATATAGGTGCTAATTCAACCACAACAGCCTTAGATTGTATTCGCACGTCATGATAGGTTTTCCACTGCCGGAACACTTGCTTCCGCCTTGTATTGCTGCCCTCGACCTGTGGGATTGATTCTGATTTTATACTACGCCCCCTTCACAATAGATATTTTATATGAGCCGAAAGTACTATTCTTTCAATTTGTGCTTGACAATTTTCATATATTACTTTATATTACAGATATGAGCATATAAATTTGATAATCAACGACAAGCCGCCAGCCACAATGGTGATAGAAAAAGTTGTGGTCTAAAAAATACAAATGGCGCATCGTTTCCTTAGGTTGGTGCTATCCAGTGACGCTTACAGCGCACTGTAGCATATATCAGTTCCCCCTGATATTTGTCCCATGAGCGCGGTCTGTTTTGGCAGACCGTGTTCCGTTTCTAGCTCTATTGCAAATCGGATAACAAATAAAGCATTAATATTTGCCCTATTGACACAATTATCTAAATGCTTCATTATAACTATAAGGCAGAAAGCAATCATTAAAAATGTTGTTTTAGCCACATCAGTTCCCCCTAATACTTGTCCTAGAATACGACTCCAGCGATGGGGTCGTATTCATTTATAGTAGTTATGGTAACTATGGCAACCATAAATCTGGGAATAGCCGACCATCAACCCACTCGCCGTTAACGGCAACTTCCCAATGAAGATGTGAGCCAATGCTGCGCCCACTGTTACCAACACCACCAATGATTTGTCCGGCGCTGATAGTTTGCCCACGCTCGACATTGATTTGCGAAAGATGGGCATAGCCTGTATAGACACCCCAGCCATGATTGATGATGATATAATTGCCACGAATATCGAGTTGTCCGACAAAGGCAACTTCTCCACTTGCCATCGCCCTAACAGATGTTCCCGATGGCGCACTTTGATCCCATCCGGTATGGCGTACTAAGACAGTTTGATTGAGGATGCGATATTGTCCGAAACCAGATGTATCGGGGGCTTCTATGGACAATGTAAAGCCTGATTCATCCCAAAAACGCTCTGGAACAATGTCCTGAATAATGGCATCAAGGCGTGCATATTCATTACGTTCTATTTGGGGGTCAATGAGGTAGGCGAGATTCGGGGGAATGTCAAAATTCAGGCGTAAAAATCCGGCTGTTTCAATTGTGACAAGCATCTCAAAAGTAATCAGCGTAGCAGTATCAGTCTGTGCCAGTACAGATAGGGGATAATCACGCACTTGGGCATCAATATCAGCAACAACGAGCGCATAATAACCATCGCCATCTAATGCCATAAATGGATATTCTCGACCCCGAAATAGAACACGGGCTGCTTGGATATTATCCCCTGTTAGATGCAGCAAGCCCACTTGTCCTTGTATGAGGGTGGTGAAATAACGTTCCAAGACGAGACCGCCACTATTCAATGTAGCAGTTGGCGCAGGGCGAGTACGACTTTGTAGTGCTTGAGTCTCATCTTGTGCGGCAACAGTCAAGGTCAACAAAAACAGTACACATAATCCAAGCAAAGGAAAGCGAGTCATAAGCAGTATCAATACCTATAGGCGTTCAATATGGCTCGATTGTAGCACAGCGTCGCGCAAGAGAAATACACGATTGCCCCACGCCAAGCCGACTATATAAACTGCGAAGTATGTAACATCCGTTTATAAAAACAGATACGAACCTAATCTTAATGCTACTGTAACGCTTTATTGATAGAACGAATATTCTATTTATGCTATGATGAACCGACGTTTGATTTTTGTAATGTCGGGAGGCGCGAAATATGACAGAAATCGACATACTAACACGAGGGGTCTATGATTTTATTGTGGTCTATATCCACGATAATGGTTATTCGCCGACCTTGCGCGAAATTGGTGAGGGTTGCCATATGGCGCATACCACCATTTATAATCATCTCGGCAAACTTGAAGGCAAAGATTGGGTCGTGCGTGAATACAATGTGCCGCGTTCAATCCGCTTAGGCGAACATGCACCGCATTACATCGCACCCACAGATATTGACTCAGCCTCTTAAGTTTCACTCCATCACAGATTCGCGGTCTTGCATCGTTTTCGGGCATAACGAACACAATCGTTCAAAACCCTTTGCATCTGGTGTCTTTGTGGTTCAAATTTCTTGAGCGCGGCATATCGGTGAGAGTGGCTCATTTTCGTTTTCGTAAGCGCCGAATCTGACTGATGATAGGCGTGAGTAGTAGTCGGGCAACGCGCATGATGCCGCCGATAATGCGTGCAAGCATTTCCGGCTGGGGCGGTTGGAGTATCGGATAAGGCTCTTTGCCATGCTGAACAAGTACCTGATTCGCTGCTGCAATGGCTGTCGTGGTTGAACGCTCCATCCACATTGACGGCGTATCATAACCAATCCAATCGCCACAGGCATAGAGTTGGGGGAAAGGTGTTTCGACAAAGAGTGAACGACTATCCGGCACACGGAACTTCCCGTGGGTTTTGCTATTGCGACGGACGGCAGCATGAACAAAATGTCGTTTCAATTGTGGGAAGGCACGTTGTACTTCAGTCACAGATTCAACAATCAGGTTACGTTCGGGCAGGTTAATGAGGGCTGGGTCGTAATAATGCAATTCGATAATGCTACCCCCTGTTTCATCATGCCATGCGCGGCAATCATCATACATGCGGTGCAGCCAGAAAAAGTTATCCGGTTTGAAATCACCGGTCATCATGCCACCCTGAGTCCCCTCGCGTGGTGCAGCATCAAACCAGAGCCGCACAACCGCACTAGCGACAGCATCGGGGAAAATGAGGTTTTCGGCGATTGTCGCGGTGTCGGGACTGTGACACAAGAGGCGTTTTGCTGCGGAGGAATCAACCGCGAGAATAAGCTGCTCTGCCATCAATGACCGCAATCCGCCCCGTTTTGAATCATCTACGGTCACACGCCAACCCGATGCGACTTGTTCTAATTTTGTCGCTGTAATACCGGCTTCGACTGCGCCGCCGTGCGTGTTGATATAGTCTGTGAGGGGTTGAATGATGCTGGTATGGGCATCGGCTGGCAAATAAGCAATCTGCCATGAATCGCGGCGTAACATGGTATAAAATCGCAATGCTGCAATAAACCCCGTCAGTGAAATTTCGTCTTTGGGGGCTGCCAATAAATTACTTGCTAACCCTTCAAAAGTCGTTCGTAGATTCGGTGTCCATCCGATGAAAAAATCACGCAATGTCAGACCATCCCATACCCGTTGTTCTTTGAGTGGGTCAACGCCTAGCGTCAGAAAAATACTATTCAAGAAGCCGGGTAAGGACAAAAAATCCCATGGTTGGATATTCGCCCAAATTTGCGGATGAAATAACAATTGTAGATAGTGAAATGGGGCTGGTATCCAACGCGAACGAATGGCATTTCCAGCTTCTATGCGCCGTACTTCACGTCCCCAGCGATTAATCCATTCTTCACCTGCTGATGGTAGCGGTACGGTATCGGTGAAGCGTTTGAGCATCGCACGCATATTGACATAACCACCCCATAAACCATGCACACCATGTTCTGGCTTAAACGACCAGTCACGCCCTTGATACTCGAAAGTGTAGGAGTCTCCACCCGCTAAACGTCCGCCAGCCCACAATGAATCCGCATCCAAGACAAGGGCTTCTATGCCACGTTCTGCCAGATGCGCTGCGGCAGATAATCCTGCCAATCCACCGCCGATAATCACTACCGAGAAAACCGAATCGTTACTCAAGCCTTATTCCTCGTCAATTTGTCCACGACAGAGGCTATCATAACAGTATTTTTGGGAGTGTCTCAGGCTAAATGCAGGCTCAGCATGATAAGTTCTCTTTGAATGATAGTTTCTCACTATCGCCATTCGATGCAGCACATATAATTAGAGAGATAACCATATGACTAGGCACACGTATGATTGATATTGAAAGAACACAGATTGGCGAAGTTATTGTTTTAGCGATTTCGGGGCGTATGGATGCTATTAGTGCGCCTATATTGCAAAACACAATTAATGAAATTATCGACAATGGCAATGGTCGTACTATGCTCTTGCGCTTACCAGAGATTGATTATTTGAGTGCGGCAGGTCTGCGTGTCTTACGAAACCTCAAGCAAGCCACGGGGCGCGTGTGTATTGCCGAACCAAGTAATCGTGTGCGCGAAGTCTTGCAAATTACTGGCTTAGATACCAGCTACGAAGTTCACGAGACCCTCACACAAGCCCTCAATAAAATGCGTCGTTCATAACACGATATTGTTTAGTCACGGACGAGATATATCTTTTCCTACGCAGCGAATCTCTTTAACATGCTATGACCATCAAAAATGTAGGGATAGCATACATGCTGTCCGCCGATAAGCTACAAACTAGGAATTTCAGCATATTTCGATATCTAAACAAAAAGCGTGAGATACATATCCCACGCCTATATCAGCAGATAATTATTACACCTAAACCAGCAAGCGCATCGGGTTTTCGATGAGGTTCTTGAAGTGCTGCAAAAATTGTGCGCCTTCTGCCCCGTCACTGACACGATGGTCAACACTTAATGTAACTTTCATGCGATTGCCGACTCCGATTGTGCCATCATCCAGTACAACAGGGATTTTACGCGCTGCACCGACGGCTAAAGCGCCTGATTGTGGTGGGTCAATAATCGAGGAAAATGATTCGACACCATAAGCACCGAGATTACTCACCAAGAATGTGCCGCCATGCACGTATTCAGGCTTAATTTTGCCGTCGCGGACATTCACAAACATTTCAACATGATATTGTGCCATCGCACTCAAGCTGGTTTTATCGGTATCCGGCGACACAACATTCACAAGACCATTATCGGGCAGTGCCACCGCAATCGCTACATTGATACGCTTATGCTGTACAAATTTATCACCATAATAATGCGTGTTCAGGTTCGGGAAGTGCTTCAATGTGAGGGCAACCGCTTTCACCACCATATCATTGACGCTGATTTTAATGCCCTCGTCTGCAAGTTGGGTATTGAGTTCTTTCCGCAATCTCAGCAATTCGCCAACATCGGTTTCTATCGTAACATAGAAATGCGGCGTGGTATTCATGCTAGTAATCGTGCCTTTGGCAATTGCTTTCCGCATCCGATTCATGTCGATGATTACAACATCGTCACCTTCGGGCAATTTACCATAGCTCTGGAAAGGCATCGTTGGCGCGGCAGATGTCGATACTGCTGCTGCGGCAGGTTTGACGACTTTCGCTGGGTCGAGATTTTCAACATCCGCTTTCACAATCCGTCCACCGGGACCCGTCCCAGCAACTTGTGTGAGTTCAATGCCCTTATCAGCGGCAATCCGTTTAGCAATCGGTGATGCCATAATATGACCATCTGGCGTGCGTGCGGCTTCATTGCTGCTTGCCGTTTGTGGCGTAGTGGCAACAGGTGGCGCTTCTGGCTTTGCGTCGGATTCAGCTTTTGCAGGTGCTTGTGATGCCCCGTTTCCGGATGACGCGGATTCTCCGACTTCACCAATACGAGCAATCACTGTCCCTTCTTCGATTTCATCACCGACTTCTATTAACGTGGCGACCAGCACACCATCCGCCGGTGCCTCCACTTCGACAGTCGCTTTATCAGCATCAAATTCAGCAATGATATCGCCCGCAGTCACGGAATCACCGACTTCTTTGAGCCAATTTAATAACATACCATCCATCGTGAACATTACGTCTTGAGCCATTACAAAATCTCCTTCACGGCTGCTACGACATCATCTGCATTAGGATAGGTTAATTGTTCCAGAGCTTTGCTAAATGGTACAGGGACATCATGCTGAGTGACTCGTTTGATAGGGGCATCCATCCAATCAAAGCAATGTTCTTGGATTTGTGCCGCCACTTCACTACCAAAACTATAGAATTGATGCGATTCTTCGACAATGACAGCGCGATTCGTTTTCTTGAAACTTTCAAAAATGAGGTCAGTATCCAAGGGACGCAACCAGCGCACATCGACTATCTCAGCACTTACGCCCTCTTGTTCGAGTTGGCGTGCAGCTTGCAGACACCAACGCACGCCGCGCCCATAACTAATCAGTGTCACGTCACTGCCCTCACGCTTAATATCCCCTTTGCCAATCGGCACAAGAAAATCTGTGTCGTCCGGCATGGGTCCCGGACGGGAATATAAACCAATACTTTCTGTGAAAAGTACCGGATTATCGTTACGAATGGAGGCTTTTAACATGCCATAAGCATCTGTCGAATTAGACGGTGAACCCACATACAAGCCCGGAAAATGGGCAAAAATCGGTTCTGGTGTATGGCTATGTGAGGCAGTGGCTTGGTCGCCCCAACCTGTTGCTGCCCGAAAAACTACCGGACATTTCACCAGACCATCAAAGAAATAATGAACTTTCGCTGCATGGTTGATAATCGCATCTAGCGCAAGGAAGGCAAAGTTAATCGTCATGAACTCTGCGACAGGACGTAAGCCTGCCATTGCCGCGCCAACTGCTAAACCACCGATTGCCATCTCTGTAATCGGTGTATCGCGGACACGTTTTTCGCCAAATTCTTCGACAAAGCCGCGTGTAACACGATGCGTTCCTTGCCAATGTCCGACCTCTTCGCCCATGATAAAAACACGCTCATCACGCTGCATTTCTTCTAGCAAAGCCTGACGTAAAGCCTCGCGCATTGGTAAATTTTTACTTGCCATATACCCCTCCTAATCTACATATACATTCGCGTACAGTTCTTCCAATGTATCAGGGAAGGGGCTGCTTTCTGCGAATTCTACGGCTTCGGCGACAATGCTACGGGCTTGGTCGTGATACTTCTCAAGGTCAGATGAAGCAACAGATTTGAACTGCTTGACAATCTTATTGGCGAGGATAGTAATCGGGTCTTTTTCGACTTTCCACTGTTCCAGTTCTGCTGCCATATCTTGGCGCGAGTTATACTGTTTGTCGGATACGCCATGCCCGCGATAACGATAGGTAATCGCCTCAACTAGCGCCGACCCTTTCCCACTGCGGCAATAATCAACAGCTTGTGACAAGATATCATAAGTTGCCAATACATCTTGACCATCAACACGCCCGAAATCTTTTACACCGTAGCCAATAGCGCGTTCATGCAAAATCGGGTTGCCAGCAGCACGGTCTGTTTCTGTTCCCATGCCATAGCCATTATTCTCGATGAGCCACACAACGGGCAAATCCCACAAACCAGCGATATTCAATGCCTCATGGAAGTAACCGTTATTCGTCGCGCCATCGCCAATGAAGGAAATACAGACTGCGCCTGTTTCGTTATACTGTGCCTCAAACGCGATACCGGCGGCTAAGGGTAAGTGTCCGCCGACAATTGCATAGCCCCCCCAAAACTTTTTATCGGGCGCGGCAAGATGCATACTGCCACCTTTCCCACCACTTGAGCCAGTGCGTCTACCCATCATTTCTGCCATGATTGCATTAGGATTCATGCCGACCAGTAAGGCAAGAGCATGGTCACGATAAGCTGTGATGAGATGGTCTTTGCCGATTTCGACACTCGCGGCTGCTCCCATTCCGACAGCCTCATGTCCGCTATAGAGGTGTAAATAGACCCCTGTAATTCGTTTTTCGTTATATAATTGTTGGCACGTTTCTTCAAATTCGCGTATTAACACCATCTGTCGATACCAATCCAACAGGGTATCCTTATTTGCTTTTGCCATTTTGTCTCCTGAAATTTATTTCTCGCATTGCTGCGTTACTAAGGATTACACACAATAGCTCCTTAGTTTACAGATTGAATGACAATAAATCAAACGTCCATTTACTTTATTCAAGGGTCATGAGGCAATTTTGTGTGAGGCGCAGTAACCCCCCCGAAAGGGGCTTTTTGCGTAACGTCGGTTATGAATTCTGTTTGGCTGATGTGCTTTTCATCGAATAATCAATTATTGGGAAAACAAAGCCTGCAACACCGATTCCAAAGACTAAGCCGGTGATAATCCGCATCCATGAGTTAAATGAGCCTAACATATCCCCAACGTAAAAATTATCAGGAAAAGCGCCATGGGTTAGGTTGGCTAACCAAGCATTGGTGTAACGGAATCCTGCTGTTAATCCACCAAAATCGCTAATAAAGTGGCTTCCACCATCAATTGCCATCGGTAGTACAAACAAGATAGCTAACCAGATTGGAAAGGGGCGTATTCGCCAGCGTTTGGAAGCAAGCCAATACATAATAGCGCCCAACAGGAAACCGCCATACATGGTTATCATTCGGTCAGACCATGCGACTTTCCAACCGAATGTTTCATCGCCACGAAAAGCGCGCAGTGCTAAGGCATCTAGCCCCATACGACCTGTTAATTCAAGCGGAAATTGTTCTGGCGTGTACATCACTTGCTCGCCGAATAGAAAATATGAACGGTGTGCCATCTGATGACAAAATAAACTATAGACATCATAAATCGCATTGCCAGTGCGTGTCCAACCAGCTTGCATGGCTACGGGGGCAACAAATGGCATGAGATTAAACACCCCCACCACAAGCAATACAAGAGGTAGCCAGTGCTTTATCAGTTTACTTTGTATGCTGGATACGTTGGCTTCAAGAGTATTTGTCGCAGTGTTTAACATCATCTAGCCCTTTATCACAGGAAGCGCCATTAAGAAGCCTCTGGGTTTAATCTCGCCAGAAGTCTATGCCTCTTTGCTTGTTTAATCAAGTATCTGGCATTATCCGCCACAATTCTTACAGATGGCTGAATAAACATGTTCGCATTAGCGAGCGAAATTTTTATCGACCAAGCGCATCATGAAGATGAACACCACTGCTCCGACAACACCTGTAATGATGAAGCCAATAATCGGTAAGCCTAAAATACTGTGCCAACCGAGAAAGTTGAACAAATGTGTACCAACAAAGCCACCCGCGAGACCCAGCGCAATATTACCCACCACGCCATAATCTTCACCGCGAATCAGTTGCCCAGCGATATTACCAACAAACATCCAGACCAACATGGCAATCAGTAATTGGACAATACCGCCCAATGAAGTAACCAGTGTCAGGGCTAGAGCGAACATCACAACAAAAAAGACTGTACCCATTAGTGAAACCTTTATATCTATTTCTCTTTCTACCCACATTATACGACAATTCCACGTCATTTGTTGCATTAATTCTGTACAAACTGACGCGAGAAGCTCCCGAATTTATGCGTGAGGTGGCTGACAATCATTTATGGAGATAGCACCTATCTATGCTATGGGTTGCTAAAAACTATGATTCTGAGGATTGAGGCTTTATATCAGCCCCCAGTGAGGCATCCATCAAGGTTGTGTCACAATTGCAGCACTGCCACAGGCTTTGCTCTAGTGGCAAGCCAGCCTTCTTTGCTACACGCTCTGGCCAACGTTGGATTCCGAGTAGGCTAAACTCCGTATTTGCACCACAAGAAGGGCAAATACCAAAGAGTGTGATGGAACTGGTATCTTTGATTTGATTGAGCATGTATTTGTCCTATTGTGGCTAGGGAATTTCTATTACTTATACCACAAGTTACTGCCCGAAGTTGCAATTTTTACAAAACGTAAACAATAATTTGTAAATTATAATCGTAATTAAGCGCGGTTAAAACTTTGTAACATGAACGGAGACAAGAAAAATAAAGGTTAATTTTCTGTTATATACTATTAGTGATAGCATTATAAGATGTACAAGGAAGAAAATGCTTTGATTCGTAGTTCAGGCAATAGTTGAAGAAAATGTAACTGCTCATCTATAGGGAATTCACCATGAAGAAGCGAAGGACACCAAGAAAAAAATAAAAAGAGTTATGATGACATCCAAAAAGCGATAAAATTGTATGAAAATCTCCTTTGCGCCTTTCAGCCTTAGCACCTTTGCGTTAAAAATGAGCGGTATAAATTACGAAAGGAAGGGAGAAAAATCCATCCTTAAGGCAGTTTTTTGATGAATCATTGCGACTTTTTTACAAATATTAACAATTTCCCGTCTTTCAATAGATATTTCGTAACAAGATATTGACATGTCTAAACAAATAAAACGCATAGAGTTTGGTATAGTATGGTTACTTCTTTTTAGAAGGACTTGATTTTAGAAGGATATTGATTATGCACAGGCACAGAAAAAAACACGAAAAAGGACAGAGTATGGTCGAGTTTGCATTGGCGCTCCCCATCCTCATCCTTATACTGTCTGGCATTATAGATATTGGGCGTGCGTACTTTGCCTACATCTATATAAATGAAGCGGCACAAGAAGGTGCATTGTATGCGGCATTGTATCCGATTTGTGTGGATGAAGATGTCAACCTTTCGCCGCTCTGTGATAACCCCAATAATGCGACTTGGCGAGCGCGGAATTCGGGGAGTACACAGGGGATAATCGGCAGCAATAATATTAGCGTCACGACAAATACAACCACCCCCCTTCTCGGCGATATGGTGGTAGTTACAGTCACGGTACCCTTCAAGTTTATCACACCCGGTATTTCTGCAATCGCGGTGACTGTCACGGGGAGCGATACGCTTACCCTCACCGCGACTGCCGGTCATGTCGTTATCATAGAATAGACTAGAGACAGGAAAATTAACGATGGAAACTCCACAAATCAAACAACATCGTGAAAGTGGGCAAGCATTAGCAGAATTTGCGCTCATTTTTCCTATATTGTTAATGGTGATTGTGGGCATTATTGATTTCGGGCGGATTGTGTTCGTCTTTAGCGATGCCTCTAGCTCCTTGCGCGATGCAGCCCGTTATGCTGAGGTGCTTGGTTTTGACTCTTCAAATCCTGATTATGTCAATTGTGATGCTATTCGTGGCGAGGCTCTATCAACGCGCTTTGTCAATAATGAAGTGGCTGATGTCTACTACTGGGATACGACAAACCCTTCTGGTACGCCATTTAATGCCACTTTGACAGGGACGGCACTCTTGCAATCCGCACACTATACCTGCGAAGGTGGTTTGACAGCCGGCGGCGGTCTGACAGTGGTTGAGAGCAATGGTAGTCAAATGAATAATGGCGACATTTTGCGTGTCCACTATACTGGGCGGATTGGCTTCTTTACGCCCTTCCTCAGTGCCATATGGTCAGGGCTTGATTTAGACTTTTATGCCCAACGGACTATCATCAAAAAGTTGACACTTGGTTCCACAGTTGGCATTGATGATGACTTTGACGGACTTGATGACCGTTGGGAATTCATGTGGTGGGGTTGCCGTGATAGTAGTAATAATGTGTGGCTCGTAGATGATGCCTATCGTTTTGCTGACATTTCAACATGGGAAAGCTGGACTGTTTCCTTTAACGGTACGTCGCAGCCATGGTTTACAAATGATGGCAATGATGCAAATGATATTTGTGGTGTCACATGGGTGACTGACCCTGACAACCTGAATAATACCGTGCCAATGCCGGAAAATAACATGCTCGGTGTGGGTAATACCCTCCGTGACTTCGATGGTGACGGTTGCAACAGTGGTTGTGAAGAAACACGCAATACACAGCCGATTAGCTATTTTGGTCACGATGGGACAGATACTGACCGCGATGGCGTAAGTGATGGCGATGAGGCGAACTTATACTTCACGACAGCAAGCGGCGGCGATATCTACTACTGTGATGAAAATCGGCGCTTTAGTGGCTCCGATAACGTGCCGGATGGCTACGACTCGGATTGTGATGGCGTGCCGGATGGCGTGGAATTAGGTCTGATTGAACCGAATGACCCCAGCGTTGCCTATGCTGGTAAAGAAGGTTTAGGTATTTTTGGCTATCCTTATCGCCCATCGTATGCCTTCACTCCAGATGTGGCTGGAGACGGCTATTTCGATAGTATTGATAGCGACGGCGATGGCTTATTCGAACATGAAGAATACTACGATGATACGCCATGTATCCCAACAACCTATGACAGTAACCGTGAAATTCCAACACTCCCGGCAGGAAGAAACTATACATTTCCACCGGGGCTACCCTACGAATGTTATCCGGGTATCAACTTATCGCTTGGCATTAACTTCCCAACCAATGAGTACCTGACGAACTCCACCTACTTTGATGACATAAGCCCGATTGGTGCTGATGGTATTGATACCGATGGTGATGGCTTGACAGATTTCCAAGAAATTTCAAGCGGCTTTGGTCCCTTTACATTCATCCTCAATCGCAACACAATAACAGTGACATACTATACCCACCCCAATTATGCGGATGGTGATGGGGATAACAACTTATCCGATAGCCGCACATTGGACAGCGATGAAGTCACGACAATCGTCTATGGTGGTTATACCGACCCACAAGACTCCGATACTGATGGCGATGGTCTCTCCGATTGGGATGAATTGGTCACTTTCAACACCAACCCACTGGATGATGATTCGGATTTTGATAACCTGAGCGATGGCTTAGAACTTAATACTTACCTTTCTAACCCTGGTGTTCCCAATACGGATGGTACGGCTAATGGCGGTACGCCTAATAATGGTAGAGACTTAGATGCTGATGGTTATCCTGACCCAGCGACACCCGCTAACGGCGAGTTGTTGTCTGGTGAAACACTCATCAATCCAAATGCCTGTGATAATATGAATGATGGTTATGAGGTCAATACTCTAGGTACAAACCCGATACTGATAGATACCGATATCGATGGCTTGAGTGATTGTTATGAACTCGATAGCAACCTCGACCCACTTAACCCTGATACCGATGGCGATGGCACAGATGACGGTGCTGATTGCGCCCCCCAAGACCCAGCACTCGACACGAATTGTTCAACGTCTGATGCTGATGGTGATGGTCTGCCGGACGCATGGGAAATCACCATGTATGGTGACATTGCTTTGTATAATGGTACCGGTCAAACCGATGGCGATGGTTGCGACAATACCTGCGAATATCAACGCGGTACCAGCGCCTCAATTTTCGACCTTTTCACTTGCGTTGTCTCTGGCAATACCCGTAGCCTCACGGCGGGTCCTGATGGTGTCCCAGATGGCTATGATACGGATTGCGATGGTTTGCATGATGGTCAAGAGTTGCCCAATAGTTCACCGACCAACTTCGATACCGATAATGATGGTTTATTGGACAGTTTTGAATTGGCATACACCTATAACGCGATTTTAAGCCCGTTGAACCCACGTAATCCCAATAGTGACGGTGATGACCTGAATGACTTTGCGGAAGTGTTTACCTATGCCGCATTATGTGGTGGCTTAGGGACAAATGCAGCCGATAGCGATACTGATGGCGATGGTCTGTTCGACCACCTAGAAGTGAACCCAGCAGCATATGCTACTTCGTTCCCAGCCAACTATCCCTTCATCAATGTAGCAACTGACCCTTGCTCTAGTAATGTGGATGGTGATGGTTGGTCAGATTTGGAAGAAATTTTCGTCTACACCGGTGCCAATCCTAACGCTGCCGATACCGATGGTGATGGTATCCAAGATGATGTGGAAAATTCTGGCTCTGGTACAGATTACACAGTTTTTGATAACACCACCTGCAATGGTGATGGCACATCAACAGCCGGTGGCGACGGTATCCCCGATGGACGTGATACCGATTGTGACGGGCTAGACGACGGTGATGAATACTATGCACCGTCGCAAACTGATTTGCGCGATGGCACGCCGCTTGATGGCTTTACAATGTCAATTACGCTTTGTGTGGGTCAAGGTCCTCCAGATGAACAAACCATCACACCGGTCATTTCACTATTGAACCCCAACACATCGGATAGTGACTTTGATGGTCTTAGTGACGGTGTAGAAGTCAATACGTATGGGTCAAACCCACAAGAGGCGGATACCGATGGCGATACAACCAACGACGGTATTGAAGTCAATGACGGCAATGCGGCTACAGATGTTTTATGTGGTATCGGCGGCGGCGCGATTAACGACGACGATGGTGATGGACTCACCAATATCCAAGAGCAAAATGGTTGGGTTTTGGGCGGTATCATTGGTACTGTGGCAACCAACCCGTTTGCAGCCGATAGTGATGGTGATGGCATTAGTGACCCTGATGAAATTGCAGGGCGTGCTTTTACCTACACCTATATCGACACATCCAACGTCTCACACGTCGTCACATATGATTTAGATGGTGCGACACCCGAACTGCCGCTCATCACTAATCCTACTCACCTTGACTATGATGGTGATGGTGACACAGACGGTCTGGACTCTGATGGCGATGGTATCGACGATTTGACCGAAATAAACGGTCAAAGCATTAGTCTCGATTGCGATGCCGATCCGGCTACTGTTGAAGCGACTGTTTCCCGTGTCTCCAACCCAGTAGACTTCGATACCGATGGTGACGGAATGCCCGATGGTGCTGAAGTCGCTAATAATACTGACCCCTTGGATGCCACTTGCGGTCCGGCTATCATCCTTGCCAAAGCAGCTCCCGTCCTTGGTACCGTGATTAATATGTACTGGCATGTCCCCGGTAGTGGGACAGAGACACTAAGCGATAATGCTGCCGAAATTGCAGCACTGGTTTATGCGAATGGCTTCGGTTATGCGACCAATACAACAACCCGCATTATCCAGATTGCCTTCCGGTCAAACTCAGGCTGTCCGCCACCCACCTCAATACCAGATTTAGACCCCATCATCACAATTGCTGGTGGCACTATTTTGACTGACCAAACGCAAATAGCAGGTAATTGTTATTGGGTTGCATCTGTTTCGATAGACCAACTGATAACAATTCTCTTCAATGGCAATGTAGCAGAAGCACTACTTCCGGCTGATGTGGGCTTGTAAAGTAGTGACCGGAATCATGGGGGGCTAACACTGCCCCATGGTCTAGCAAGAGGGTTCTTGGGACGGGACGTACCTCGTCCCAAGAAAAATTCTGTAGTACTCATGCTATCCGTGAAAATTTTGACAGATAGCTGGTAAGGTACAAATTGAATATTCGTTCTATAGAGTGTAGAGTAGAAAAAGAAAGGTAACAAAATGATGAAACAAATCAGTTCCCTGTCTAAGCGGCTCGCAGGGGCAAAAACCGAAAGTGGACAAGCAATTATCCTGATTGCTCTGTTCATGGTTGTGATGCTGACAATGGTCGGTGTCGCAATTGATGGTGGTGGCGTATTCTTGCTGTGGCGAGATGCCCAAAATGCGGCTGATACGGCAGCATTACAAGCGGCATTTGACCGTTGTACCGGCGCGTCAGATTCTGACTGGCAAGCCATTGGGTATGCCGCAGCGAGTGTCAATGGCTTCGATAATGCCGATGATAATACGGTGGTTATCACAAGTTACACGCAAGACGGCACAGAATATACAAAAGTGACCATTGAGGCGCAAAAACCAACTTATTTCATTCAGTTGGTCTATAATGCTCCTTTGCAAGTGACAACCGAATCTCTCGTGTTTTGCAGCCGGGCGGTGGATTTCACAGATTTACCGGGCGTGATTGCACTCGGCAATTGTGTCAGTTTCACTACTAACGAAGGTAGCGAAGGTAGCGAAAGCAGCAACGAAGGTAGTCAAAGCGAAGGTAGCGGCGACAACGAAGGTAGCCAAAGTGGTGATAGCGAAAGTAGCAGCGACAACGAAGGTAGCCAAAGTGGCGATAGCGAAAGTAGCGGCGACAACGAAGGTAGCCAAAGTGGCGATAGCGAAAGTAGCAGCAGCAACGAAATTAGCATAAACGGATGTAGTATAAGCCAAAGCGAAAGTAGCGAAAGCAGCAGCAGCGAAGGTAGCCAAAGCGAAAGCAGCAGCAGCGAAGGTAGCCAAAGCGAAAGCAGCAGCAGCGAAGGTAGCCAAAG
>JAUZRW010000242.1 GCA_030950085.1 Anaerolineae bacterium | reverse complement strand
CTCAATCTGCCCACGCATCTCCAAGATGATGTCAATCAGTTGTTCTTTATTCAGTTGTCTCAATTGCTCGCGTATCTCATTCATGTTTCAGATTGTACCATCTTTTCTCAATTTCCGTTACAATACCCCTGAGCAGTTACGGGGATTCAAAAATTATATACCACAGCGCAACATTTGGCTGCACTTGAAATGTTGTATATTGAGTTTTTTGTTAATCGTCAACTTCGTCAGTCTCTGCCTCATCCAACACATCAACAGAGTTTTGTATTGTCGGATTCGGGATGGTCTCGTCGGTGTGGAATTTCAAATCGGCATCCATTTCAGAAGCAGAATCTGCTTCAACCAACGCATCATCAGATACCGACAAATCATCATGACTATCACTCTCAGCGGCTGCCTCAGCGCGTGTCTTAGAGAATGGGATTTCAGCAACCAGTTTGTTCTCGTAACGGTCACTTTGTTCAATAGCGATGTCCACTGTATCAGGGTCAATACCGGGAACATATTTCGCAATGACCGCAACGATTTCCGCTTTCATCTCGCGCATTTTTTCCGGTGCAATCTTAACACGCTCATGCAGCAACACGAACTTAAGGCGGTCTTTGGCGGTAGTGCTACTCCCTTTATTGCTACTGTTGCGACCTAACATGCGGTCAAAGAAACCTGCCATGAGAGATTACCTCTATTATCTGAACTGACAGAACTTAACGCCCACCGAAGAACTTCGCCAAACGCTGGAAAAATCCGGAATTGGTTTCCAAATCCATTAACGCTACATCTTCACCTGTTAAACGCCGCGCAATGTTGCGAAAAGCAACCCCAGCGTGCGAATTTTCATTGAGTGTGACTGGAATGCCACTATTAGAAGCCGGAATTACATGGTCATCTTCTGGCACGATACCAATAATTTCGAGTGCTAGAATATCGACAACATCATCTGCTGAAAGCATCTCACCTTTTTTCACCATAGCCGGCTTGAGGCGATTCAGTATCAGTTTGCCGGGATTCTTATGTTCAGCTTCCAACAAACCTACAATACGGTCAGCATCACGTACCGCAGAGACTTCTGGGTTGGTGACAATTAAGACTTCATCCGCCGGAGCGACTGCATTACGAAAGCCACGCTCAATACCGGCTGGCGAATCAATGATGATAAAGTCAAAATCACTCCGCAATTTATCCGTAATATGAATCATATCGGCTGGGCTGACAGATGTTTTATCACGGGTTTGTGCTGCCGGAATCAAATATAAATCTGGAAATTGTTTATGTTTTATCATCGCTTGTCGCAATCGACAACGCCCCTCGACCACATCCACAAGGTCGTAGACGATGCGATTCTCTAGTCCCATGACGACATCCAAATTACGCAGTCCAATATCCGCGTCAATGACGACAGTTTTTTTACCAAGTCGAGCTAGGGCAACACCCAGATTAGCGGTTGTGGTTGTTTTACCCACACCGCCTTTGCCGGATGTAATGGTTATAACCTTTGCCCCCATATATGTTCTTCCTTTCGTACCTTATCCCCAAGTTTCCACTACAATTTGCTCATCGCGTACACTAGCAACTTCTGGATTGACTTTGTGTCGTTTGTCGCTTGGCGCAGTTGCAATCAAATCGGCAATTCGTAATTGGTTGGGACTCATATCCAATGCACATATCACGGCGCTTGTATCTCCTTCTGCGCCCGCATGAACCATACCACGCAACTTACCCCAGATGATGATATCGCCTGTAGCAATGATTTTTGCACCCGGATTGACATCCCCAAAGACAATTACATGCCCCCGACTGTGGATTGTGCGACCACTTCGCAATGTCCGCTTAATCATCACCCCAACCGTTCCATGCTCTTCGGAGTCAATAGGGAGGGCATCATGCAAGTCATCATCTAAGTCATTTTTTTGTTGGCGCGAATCTTGTGGGACATTTGCCCGTAAATCAAGGGCATGGGCTGATTCTATCGTCGTCGCACTAGAAGATTGTACCACTATCAAAGTTAAGGCGCGTCGCTCTAACAAGGCTTTTAACGATGTGAGGTCGTACTTCGGGACAGGTCTTTCGCCCACGTTTACGGTCACTCGCGCTCCTTTGAAGAAAGCCAGTTTCTCATCAATTTTTGTTGCTAATTCGCGTGTGATGCTTTGCCAATCTTCCGTCGGACTCAACGCAATGAGCAATCCATCTTTAATACCCTTAATCGAAACAATATCGTCTGTCATTCAGCTTACCCGATTCAAACGACCTTGCGAACAATATAACAAAGTCGTTACATGTACTATACTCATTAAAAAAAATAATGCCACTTTGAAACCACATTGAAGTATAGCGTGCATGTGGCGAATTTGGGGGATATAATTTGCAAATTACTGAGATTTGTTTGCACAATAATGAAATCGTGGCATGAATACAGTTAGGTCGTCATGATTCTTAGCAACATAGAAGCCGGAAGTACCCCGTACAAGACCAAAATTGCATAACGCCCAATCGTTGGATACGTTTCTAAGGTGCGACTTGCCCAGTCACTGAGAGCTAGAACAGCATAACTCATCCATATCACTTGTATAACAAACAGAGGGAGCAGGAGCAAACCGCGATTTGGCGCAGTGTAGACAACACCAAAAATCCAATATGCGCCGTAACCGACCAACGAGACAGTTCCTAACGGCGGATACCAGCGTGACAAGCGTGCTAGTCCTAATACACCGAGTATCAAGCCCAAAATTGTGAATTGCGAGATAACAAGTTGTAACATATCGAGCCATTGTTGCCCATCTTGCCAACTACCCAGCATCATAAAACGAGCTTGCCCCTCAAGATATTGCACATTGATACTCTGTAACCCATAGCCTGTCATGATTCCGAAAATGACCCAATACCAAATAGGGAGTTTTGTCCGTGTGAGATACAGGCTGAGACCAAGCGACGGTGCAAGCAATGTCAGCAAAGGGTCATTGAGAATACCGACACCCAATAGCAACAGAATCCCCAAGGTATGATAAGGGCGTGCAAGTTCAGAGCCATCAGGATTTTTGGGATGTGGCGTGCGTAAAAGCAAGGGGGCATCATCGGGGCGCGGATTCGTCAACAACAACATATCGACCAGCAAATACATCAACCAACCAATGACAAATCCTGTCAGGCGAATACTACGGGATAAACCGACTTGACTGATAAAAAGTGCCGCAAAAACAATGATTCCTAATCCTAATCCGATAGATGGGCGCTTACTGATGAAAATCGTGACTATCACCATCGCTGATGCTGCACCCAAGGCTATGACAATGGTTGCTGGTGTCCCGACTCCGCCCCCTGTTTGTGACCAAAAAATCGGACTCAATGCTAAAGTCAAGCCCCCAATCATCGACAAGACAGCCCCCATGCGCCGCAATGCCAATGTTACCCCTGCAATGACAAGTGCCAGACCCGTTGCCCGTACCAATGGAGTATCTCCTAATAGCAAGAGCAGCGCCCAAATAATGGCAGTATTCAAAAGCGCCGGAAGCCAAAATTTGAGTAATAAGATTTGTTGCTCATTGAGTTTATTGAGTATCATTACCCCCCACTTGTACTATCTGTTGTTGGGTTACTGGACCTTAGACCGCGCTCGGCTTGTAATTCAAAGTAGCGACGCATGGTCTCACGCACGAGAGGTAATGCTGTAAATGACCCCTCATCGCCATTATAGACGAAGGCAACAATGACGATTTCAGGGTTTTCATACGGGGCATAACCCACATACCACGCATGAGACGGCCATTGACCCGGCACACAGTAACCCAATGGGCGGGCAACATCATCACAATATTCGGCAGTTCCAGTTTTACCAGCAACAGCAATGCCCATGTCATCAAGGGCTGCTGTTCCTGATGTACCCCCTTCAATTGTTACAGCAGCTCGCATACCCTCTCGTGTGAGACGCAAAGCCTCGCTCTGGATAAATGCGGGTTGATAAGGGTTAGTAGCTGGCGTAAAGCGTAACGGTTGACAGACAGAGCCATTAAATGAGTAATTTAATGGAATATGCACACGGTATTCGCGCCAAACAGGTGTGAATGGGTCATCACTGACATTGACGACATTGCGATAACCATCAGGGTCACAGCGAAATGGATCCCACCACGGACTGTTCTCTTCACAGGTACAGGCTAAACTTGCCTGACCATTCATCAACATATCTTCCAGCAAGAGTAAAGTCATCGGCTCATCGTCAGCGACAAGCTCAGGGTTAATCGTGCGTAAGATTTGTGGTTGGAATGGCTCAATAATATTACCTTCTTGGTCAAAAAATTCGCGGATAATCGTGGGTTGGTACAGCGTGCCACCATTGACGATTGCCGCCACTTGAGTCACGAGTTGTAATGGTGTAACAGTCACGTAACCTTGACCGAAGGCTGCGTTGTAGGTATCGCCCGTTGACCAGTTTTCGCCCAGATTCCGCCGTTTCCAATCTTCATCCGGCATCCGCCCGGCATTTTCAAACGGTAATTCGATACCGAGTTCAGAGCCAATCCCAGTTGCGGTTGCATAGCGGAATAAATCCACAACGCCAAGACCGCCCGGACGCAAAATCGCTGGATTAATGCTTGGGTTTCCGCCGCCAACTTGATAGAAGTAAACATCACAACTCCACGCAATACCCTGAACCAAGTTTACCAGTCCATGTCCCTCGCGTAACCAGCAGACAAAACGTTGTGAAGCTGCTGGGTCATTCGGGGCATAACGATTTTCAAGAATCAATTGACCTTCAGCAAGTAGTTGGATGTCCGGTGCGATGACCTCTTCTTCGGCGACTGCCGCAGCCGTAAGCAATTTCCACACAGAACCCGGTGGATACAAGCCCTTAATCGCATTATTGACCAGTGGACGGGCAGGGTCATCAGCGATATCAAGATAATAAGGCACATCAATCGCCCGTGCAAAACGCTCGTTATCATATGTTGGCAGGCTAACCAGCGCCAATACTTCGCCTGTATTGGGATTCATAGCAATCACAACGCCTTGCGTACTCAAACCACGCGGCAGCGTTTGACCTCGTTCCTGATAATAGGCAGGATTATTGCGATTATCCATGGCTTCTTGAAGCAGTTCTTCGGCAGCCTCTTGTAACTCGGCATCAATCGTGAGACGTACACTTTGCCCAGGAGTAGATGATGTTTCGCTGATAATTCCCAATTCTTCACCCGCGACATCGACTTCTCGTAGGCGTGTACCTCGTACACCACCAAGAAGTGTTTCTAAATATCGTTCAATACCCTCGTAGCCAATACGATCAAATGCTGGATTGTAGCCCTGTTCGCGTAATTCGACGGCATCTTCTGGTGGGATTGGTCCCAGATAACCAATGATATGTGATAGTGACGGGGTTTGGTTACTGCTACCAAGCGGATATTCGCGCACACCAACAACCTCGATATCGACACCCGGCATAAAGATACGCTCTTCAAGAATTTGCATCATAACCCGACGGTCAATATCTTGGGCAATGATGACGGGGCGGAATGGCGCGATACCTTCACCCTCAGCAACTAACTCTTCGATACTCCGCAAGTTACTGCCCGATTGGTCGGCAATCGCACGGGTAGGCGGTACATTAACCAATGCCGAGAGACGATTGTATACAGCAAATTCTTCTTCTACTGTATCCGGTATATCTGCTGGAATAATCGTGACATTGTAGGCTGGTACATTAAATGCAAGGCGGACATCGTTACGGTCACGGATTGCGCCACGACTTGCGGCAATTGGCAATGAACTGAGGCGATTTTGATTTGCTTGGTCGTTAAATTCATCGTAATCAACGATTTGTAGCTCATACATACGAACACTAAATAGCAGGAAAACAGCGAAAACTACCGCTTGGAACAAGGTCAAGCGCCATCCTTGAAATGGAAATAGCCGATTTTTCACTGTGCGATACCTTTCAACCTACGAACAGATTGTTGCTTTGCTTCAATATTACGATTGTGAACTGACACCCCAAGCTGATTGCGGTTTTGGGATGCGGTTTTGGATTCGGCGTAGCACAAAATACACAGGCAAAATGCCAATGAGATTATAGGCGACAGTCGGCATTGTGAACATTCGTAGCATTTCGATTAATTTTGATGGATATCCTGTTAGCCCTAATACCGAGATGAATACAAGATGATTCAAAATTGTTCCCAATACGGTAAACCCGATGAGTATGATAATCACTGAAAATGAGTTGCGAATACCATCAATGATGCTTTGTAAGCATGAACCGCGTGCATGTCTATTCTGGGCGCTAGAAAATTGGTACAAGTTGCCTTCTAACCATTTAATCACAAAAATGATGATTAACGGTGCTACGACAGATGTTCCCGTCGGTGTGATGGCTAGTAAATCTTGCATGATGCCACCGAGAAATGCCCAGAAAATAGCTTCTTCCCAAGCGGCATGAATTGACCATGATAAAACAATGAGTAGCATCAATTCTGGTTGCGCGATTCCCGAAAAAAATAATGGAAAAAAACTGGATTGCAATACAACAGCAAATATGAGAAGCGGAAAGGCAAGATAATACCCCATCAGTTATTGTTCCTCTTCCGCGTCAAATGCAGAAATATCAGCAGGCTCAAAACTTGTGACCACTAACACAAACTCTAACTTGGAGAAATCGACTAAACTGGCAACCTGCGCTTCCTGTGTCAGTTCAAATTCTAAATTGCGAACACTGATAACCTGACCGATAACCATATCCGGTGGGAAATTTCCGCCAAGACCCGATGTCACAACGATGTCGCCTACAGGAATGTCAGAATCGAGTGGGATAAAGAGCATTTCTAATTGACCCGCCTCCAGCCCTTGACCGCCAATAGTGCCTTCTGCGCGGCTGGTTTGCAAACGCCCACTGACGAAACTATTTTGGTCAGTCACCAGTTGTACCTGTGACGAATTAGCCGTAATACGCCAGATGCGCCCGACTAAACCAAGTTCGGTCATTACAGGCATCCCGATAGCAATACCATCGCGTGTGCCTTTGTTAATGATAATGCTGCGAACAAAGCCAATTTGTCCCTGACCAATCACGTCAGCCGTGACAAATTCTTGGTTGATTGTGCTGCTTGTATATTCTAATAAATCCGATAAGCGTTCATAATCACTAGCAATTTCTCGAAGTTGTACCACCTCGCCCGTGAGTTCGGCTAACTGTACTTCTAATTCAGCATTGCGTTCTCGTAGAGCCTCAATATCACTAAAACTCAAGGCGGCATCGGATGTTGAAAGTGATACGCTAGTGGTAATGCGCGAAAGCAGATTCAAAGGAGTCGCTAAGATATTCTCCAAGGGGGCAATAATCCCAAAAGCACTGAGACTTATCAAGATGCCGCAGATAAAGAGGATAATGATTAAAAATGTCAAACGATTCGATTGCCAACCTCGTCGCACAAAATAACTCCTGAAATATTGGCATTATAACAAAAGTGGAGAATTCTTCTGAGGGCTAAGTTAGACCGTAGGTTATTTATCAGACACGAGTCGTTTGTTGTGCGATAGAGGTACTACCGCGTTCGGGTCCCACGAGCAAACGACGTAAATTATTGTAATCTTCTAGGATGCGCCCTGCGCCGCGTGCCACACAAGTCATCGGGTCTTCGGCAACATAGGCACGAATATTGACTTCTTCTTGTATGCGCTCGGCAATTCCCTTAATGAGACCACCCCCACCCGCAATCGTAATGCCACTTTCCATCAAATCAGCAACTAATTCCGGCGGTGTATCATCCAGAGCATCTTTTACTGTGTCAATGATGATATTGATTGACCCACTCATTGCGTCACGAATCTCAATCGAACTCACTTCGACAGAATCAGGTAAGCCAGTGGTTAGGTTGCGCCCTTTCACACTGTAAGTTCGCTCTTGCGGCAGGGGATAAGCAGAACCAATATCCATCTTGACTCGTTCCGCAGTCGGTTCGCCTATCAGCAGATTATGTTTTGCTCGCATATATTGAACGACATCTTCGTCCATTTCATCGCCGGCAACCCGAATCGAACGGCTAATGACAATACCACCTAGCGAAAATAGAGCAACTTCAGTCGTGCCGCCGCCAATATCGACAATCATACTGCCGCGTGTTTCTAGTACCGGTAAGCCAGCGCCAATCGCCGCCGCCACAGGTTCTTCTACCAGATGTGCCTCACGCGCACCTGCATCCAGCGTTGCTTCAATCACAGCACGTTTTTCAACTTCTGTCACACCAGATGGAATACCAACCACCACTCGCGGACGGGGAATCGGAACCCACGTTTGCTCATGTGCTTTACGAATGAGATAATCAAGCATACGGGCGGTAATATCGTATTCGCTAATCACACCGTCTCGTAGAGGGCGAACAATGAGAATATCCTTAGAATTTTTCTTCCACATTTCTTTTGCCCGTGCGCCAACTTCGCGCACTGTGCGGCTGCGTTTTTCGATGGCAACGAACGATGGTTCATTGATGACGATGCCTTTACTGCGTACATAGACTAGAGTATAGGCTGTGCCGAGGTCGATTCCAATATCGAGGGAGAAGAGACCAAAAAAATAATCTAAGGGACTAAGCACAATCAAACTCCATGAACTGCGGTAAACAGCAGCAGATTATAACATAATTAGGGTCGTGATAAATCCACAAACCCAAACGTAGGATAAATGATTTTAGAAACTGTACTCGACACACACCAACAATTCAAGCTGTTTCCACCCCATACGACTATCATTCTTGCAGTATCGGGTGGGGCAGATTCTATCACATTGTTGCATGTCATGGCACAACTGCGTGCAAGATTGGCCATTCACCTGCATGTTGCGACACTTAATCATGGCTTGCGCGATGAAGCTGCCGATGATGTTGCCTATGTTCAAGAGATGGCGAATAAACTAAATATACCCGTATCCACAGCGACAGTTGATGTTAACTATTTGTCTCAAAACCACAATATCGGCATTGAAGCCGCAGGGCGACAAGCAAGATATACCTTTTTTGCCCATATTGCACAACAGATTGAAGCCTCTGTCATTGCCACAGCACATCATGCCGATGACCAAACCGAAACTATCTTGATGCACTTGCTACGGGGTTCAGGTGTACAAGGGCTTGTCGGGATGCAAGCCAAATCGCCATTGCCTGACTACCCATCACTGACTCTGATTCGCCCACTGTTAAGGGTGCGCCGCGCAGATATTGAAGCCTATTGCGATGAACATCAATTAGAACCGCGTCGCGATGCCACAAATGACAATACCGTATTCTTACGCAATAAAATTCGTCACTCTATTTTACCCCGTTTGCGCCAGATAAATCCACAAATTGATAGAGCTTTCACACAATTAGGCGCTATTGTGGCAGTGGAACAAGATTTCATGCGAACCTACTATGAAACCACTATTCAGCCGCTGATTCAAGTGGATAAGGCAAAATCACGTTTTCGAGTGTCACGAGATAGCTTTGATTCATGGCATCCGTCTATGCAGCGTCGTTTTATCAAGGAGACGAGTTCACAATTAGGGGCAGATGCAGGATATACACATATTCTTGCGGCTATCGACACAGCAAAAACAGGTGCTGTCGGGTCAATCGCCCAATTAACAAAGGGCGTGCGTCTACGAATTGCCTATGACGACATTGTCATTGAACATGAATCAACCCCCTTACCAATAGCCGATTATTGGCTCATTGACCGCGAATATGCAGTATCTGTATCGGGAATCAGTCGTTGTGGCACATGGGTTTTAGAAGTAACAGCTAAAAAACAGACGAACAGTATCGCACGCTTAAATATCCCACCGGATAGCCAAGTAATGTTGCGGACACGTCAAGCAGGAGATAGATTTCAACCTTTAGGGATGCAAGGGCAGTCTAAAAAAATCAAAAATGAGATGATTGACCGTAAGATTCCACAACATCTACGAGATAGCATCCCCCTTTTACTTGTCAACCAGAAGATTGCCGCGATTATCTTGCCGCAACGGTGGATTATTGCCGAACCCTTTTCTGTGCAAGCTGAATCTCAGTACAATTTCTATTTTTCCATTAGCAAACTGTTATAAATTACTCCTCAGATGACTTGCTTGTTTTCTGCGTATCTTGTATCATTGAGATAGTATAAGGAAAAAATTAAGCATAAATTATCTTTTGGACGGACGCATGATTAGTCAAAATTCCGCCTATGTTTTGGTTGTAGATGATGAAGGTCCCAATCGGTATTCTGTTAGCAAGACACTCCAACGTGTGGGTTATATGGTGAATGAGGCTGCTAGTGGCGAAGAAGCACTAGAACATATCAATGCACAAGAATTTGATGTTGTGCTGACTGATATACGAATGCCCGGTATTGACGGTGTTGAACTGTTGCGCCGTATTAAAGAACATTCGCCAGATGCTATTGTGATTCTCATGACAGGATACGCCAGTTTAGGCACAGCAGTTGAGGCATTGCGACTCGGCGCACATGATTACCTTATCAAACCCAGTTCAAGTGGTGATATCCGCCAAAGTGTCTCACGCGGAGTCGAACGGTCTCATAACCTAAAACGGCGGCGACGCTTGCTGGATACTATCAAGAGTGATGTATTTGAACTGACCCGTGCTGACCGTGACGCGGCAAATGCAGCACTCGATACCGCACTCCCCACCGACCTTGAGGAACATACGTATTCGGAAATTCTGCCTGACATCAACAGTAGCAGTATGCAGCTTGGTCCCTTGACCGTGCACACTGGACGCTATCAAATTTCTGTTGACGACAAGCCGATTGATTTAACACCGACTGAATTTGATTTATTGCTCTATTTGGCAGCACATCGTGGACGAGTTGTGCCATGTCATGAACTGGTGCGCGAAGTTCGTGGCTATACAGTCGATGAGGCTGAAGCCCGTGAGGTGATACGCCCACACGTCAGTAATTTGCGGCGCAAACTAAAAGATGCCGGACAAGAAGAAGACTTGATTGTCAATGTCCGTGGTATTGGCTATCGTCTCAATGAACAAATGGTTGGGGTATAATTAACTCTATCTCCATAATAGATATCTCATTATCATGACCTTCATCATTGGAGGTTTTTGTTTTCTCATGACAAGTTATACACCGTCAAAAATAAGCCATATATCTCGATTTGTTGCGCTCATGCTGGTCTTAGTCAGTACAGGTGTTTGGCTTATATCAGCACAATCAGCGACTTGTATAGACATTACAGGCGCGACAATCCGTGAATCGTATCGTGGCGGCTTGTTAGGTCAGGTGATGTATTACACAGTCTATACACCGCCTTGCTATGAACCGATTGCCACATCGTATCCTGTTATTTATTTGATGCACGGTTCAAATGAGGATGATGAACAATGGTTGCGCTTGGGATTGCAAGAAGAATTAGATAGTCGCATTCTCAATGGTGAAATCCCTCCGCTAGTTGTCGTTATGCCTTTTGGCAATGTCATTGCTAATCGTAATCGCTTTGATTCACTGTCGTGGGCTAATATTTTCCGCGAAGAATTGATGCCGGATGCCGAAAGCAAATACAATATCGCAAGCAACCGAGAACAGCGTGCTATTGGTGGAATCTCGCGGGGCGGATTTTGGGCGTATCAAATCGCCTTCACACATCCTGATTTGTTTAGTGCGGTTGGCGGACACAGTGCCTTCTTTGACCTCTACCAAGCCGAAC
>JAUZRW010000241.1 GCA_030950085.1 Anaerolineae bacterium | reverse complement strand
TGACTGACATCCTCCAAATGTTTGGCAAGATTGCTACAGGTATAGTTCACTGGCGTACTGATTAAATATTCGATGTACTCTTTTTTCCTTATCATGCTCTCAATGATATACTATCTCTTCGCTTCAAGCGAAAGTCCTAATTATTCACTTGTTACGTCGTTATCAACCAGCATTAACTTGGCTAAATACTTCGCAAGTCTATGGTGTGACTTCGACAACATGGATGGAAGTCATGGAAGGCACAAGCAGTAAAGTTAACCAAGCATTAGGGAGCATCATTTCTCAAATAAGGATAATCATCAGCTAATAATCCTGCTTTCCTGAGTGCTACCCAAAAATCTGCTGATAGTTCATTTGAAACCAAGTCAACATTTTGCTTCACACGTTCTGGTTTACTGGTACTCATTGCCACGCTGTTAATAGCAGGATGGGATAGACCAAATTGGACACAAGCATCGGCTGGCTTGATTTGGAATTGCTGACAGATAGCGAAAAATTCATTGCGCCATTGGAAAAGTGCCTTGTCAGCTTCGTTCTGAGGATCTACTTTGCGATAATCAAAGTATTCGCCGCCCGTCAAAAAACCCGCATTAAAGACAGCAGAATTGATAATTGCAATTTGTTTTTCTTGCAATTCACGCATGAATTTGACTAGCTCAGTTGGATGTGTATAAAGAGTGAAGCTATTGGCAAACATCACCCAATCGAGCTGAACGACTTGGGCAATTTCTTGAATACTCTTCCAATCTTTAGCACCTACCCCCACTGCCTGTACCAAGCCTTTTTTCTTCAAATCGAAGAGTGCTTCATAAGCTGCCATAATATCGTCAAAACGTTTTTTTCGGTCATTATCGGATGTCGCACTTGCCAGATATTCATCGGGGTCATGCACAGATACCATTTGTGACGTATAGACTCCACCTAGCAATTCATGCCCTTGTTCCCAACAACGAAGAATGCCGTCGTAGCTAATATCTTGCACGGCATCATGTTCTAAGCCAAACCATGCACCGGGTTCAAAGGTCGGTTCAGGTGTCTTGAGAGCTGTCCGTAGCCAAGCCAGCTTATTGCTGATAATGACATCATCAGGCGCTATTGCTAGTTCTTGCAAAGCCCAGCCGATGACCTCTAGTGCGAGACCTGCGCCATATTTACCCGCAGAATCTAAGAGCATAGGTTTCTCAACATGCTGGAATATCTCTTTGACAATGGCTAACTTGACCTCTTTTGGTATAACTTGATAGATATTGCCAAGACTCGTCGTACCAAAGGCAATACGCGGTATGTTCAGTGATGTTGTTCCTAGTGGTTCGTGATTCATCAACAATTCAACTCCAAATTTTGCTGATTATCAATAATATGATACTGTAATCAATTGGGTGGGAAAAACAAGAAACCCACCCAGATTATATTGTGCTGTCGCTTAGAACAAGCCAACGACATTGCCCTCTTCATCAATATCCACATTGAGCGCGGCTGGCGATGCGCTTAAACCGGGCATGGTTCGCATATTGCCACATAGCGGATAGATAAAACCGGCTCCCACAGAGGCACGTACTTCTGTTATCGGGATTGTGAATCCTGTGGGTGCGCCCTTGAGTTTGGGGTCGGCACTAAAGCTAAGATGCGTTTTCGCCATACAAATTGGCAAATTCCCAAAACCGTCTTTTTCAAACTGACGAATTTGGCGTTCGGCGACAGGATCATAGTCAACACCATCCGCACGATAGATTTCTTTGGCGATGATTTCGATTTTGTCTTTTATCGGCAGGTTAACATCATACAAAAATTTGAAATCGTTTTCTTGGTTAGCAGCATCAACAACCATTTCGGCTAATTCGGTTGCCCCTGCCCCACCGTTTGCCCAATGGTCAGCGACAGCCGCGCCTAATGCGCCACTCGCTAGTGCAATTTCTTTAACCGCTTCAATTTCTTTATCGGTATCATCAGTAAAGCGATTAATGGCTACAACAGGCGTAATCCCAAATTTGCGTAGATTTTCCAGATGGCGAATCATATTTGCTGCACCTTCTTCAACATCCGCCACATTTTCTTGTGTCAGTTCATCGGGGAGGGGCTTACCGGGAATAATCTTGTATCTACCCGTATGCGATTTCAGCGCCCGAATAGTCACCACCAAAACCGCCGCATCGGGCTTGAGTCCGCTATAACGGCACTTGATATTGAAGAATTTCTCAGCACCAATATCAGCCCCAAAACCGGATTCTGTTATGACATACTCACTGGTTTTAAGCGCCAGCATATCGGCTAAAACTGACGAATTGCCATGCGCGATATTGGCAAAGGGTCCCGCATGAACCAGCGCAGGGGTGTTTTCGAGCGTTTGCATCAGTGTTGGTTTGATGGCATCACGCATGAGAACAGTTGCTGCTCCTGCTGCCCCAATATCATCGGCAGTAATTGGTTTTTTGTCTTTGTCATAAGCAACGACCATGCGCCCAATACGTTCTCGCATATCTTGTAAAGACGTGGTGAGTGCCAGAATCGCCATAATTTCTGAGGCGACTGTGATATCAAATCCGGTTTGGCGCGGTACACCGTCGAAGCGATTGCCAAGACCAATGATGATATTTCGCAAGGCGCGGTCATTCAAATCAACAACCCGTCGCCACGCGATATTGTGGGGGTTGATGTTACGCTTGTTACCATGATAGAGATGGGCATCAATCATCGCCGCAACGAGGTTATGTGCCGCAGTGATGGCATGAATATCGCCTGTGAGATGCAAATTGAACTTTTCCATCGGGATAATTTGGCTATAGCCACCGCCGGCTGCACCGCCTTTAATGCCGAATGTGGGTCCTTGTGAGGGTTGGCGTACCGTAACGGTTGCTTTCTTGCCGATAAGATTGAGTGCCTGACCTAAACCGACAGTGGTTGTCGATTTGCCCTCGCCGAGTGGTGTCGGAGTCAGCGCCGTAACGTCAATGTATTTACCATCAGGTTTATCTTTGAACTTCTCCAATGCGCTGAGTTCGATTTTTGCCATGTACTTGCCATAGTGTTCGAGGTCAGTATCGGGGTCGAGACCAAGTTGCTCGGCGATTTCGTTGATGTGCTTGAGGGTAGCACTCTGGGCAATTTCTAGGTCGGACGGTATCACAGACATAAAATTTTTCTCCTTGTGTGTGTCAATACAAAGGATTATAACAAGTGCTGTCTCATCTTGCGTATGACAGTCATCGTTATTTTTAACGAGATTCCGCTAAGAATGTTTGAAAATGCTTAACTCAGAGAGGCAAAGAAAGCTATGTGAAATATGATTCCGCAAGGTTAGTGTGTGTTGGTATCCGAATGAAAACGGCTGGTATTGATTGGTATTTTGTGAACGCGATACAATAAATAGTGTTAGAAAATAATATGGAGCAGATTTATGACGATGAACCTTGAGGGCATTAATCGCTGGCGTTGTATCGGACCCTTTCGTGGCGGACGTGTTTTAACTGTCGCGGGCGATGTGAATGATATTGGCACATTTTATTTTGGCGCTTGTGCTGGCGGTGTTTGGAAAACGAACGATGCCGGACAATATTGGGAGTGTGTTTCCGATGGATTTTTCAAAACATCATCGGTAGGCGCATTAGCTGTTTCGGAACTTGACCCCAATGTCATTTATGCAGGGATGGGTGAAGCGACGATTCGCATTGATGTATCACATGGCGACGGCGTGTATAAATCCACCAATGGCGGACGGTCATGGCAGCATATGGGTTTGGAAGATACGCGACATATCGGCAAAATCCGTATTCATCCCCATGACCCCGATACTGTTTTTGTTGCAGCACTCGGTCATGCTTTTGGCAACAATAAAGAACGCGGTGTCTTCAAATCAACAGACGGCGGCAAAACATGGCGCAACGTCTTGTTCAAGAGCGAAAAAGCGGGCGCAGTCGATATTTGCATTGACCCCAACAATCCGCGTATCATCTATGCCACTATTTGGGAGGCTTATCGTAATTTCTGGCAAATTAGCAGTGGTGGCGAAGATAGCGGACTATGGAAATCGACAGATGGCGGCGAAACATGGACAGATATTTCGCGCAATAAGGGAATGCCCGATGGCGTGCTAGGTAAAATTGGCGTAGCAGCCTCCCCTGCTAAAGCTGGGCGTGTCTGGGCATTGATTGAAAATGAAAAAGGCGGCATGTATCGCTCCGATGATTATGGTGATACATGGGAATATGTCGCGGCAAATAATGATTTAGTATCGCGTGCATGGTATTATATCCATGTTACAGCAGACCCTCAAGATGGCGATACAGTTTATGTGAACAATTTGCGCCTCTGGAAATCTATAGATGGCGGACGCAATTATGACATGATACAGACTCCACATGGCGATAATCACGATATTTGGATTGACCCCAAGAATAATCGGCGCATGATACAGGGCAATGATGGCGGTGCGTGTGTTTCAGTCAATGGTGGCGACACATGGTCGAGTATTTTTAATCAACCGACTGCACAGTTCTATCATGTTGCAACCGATAATCGTGACCCCTATTTTGTCTATGGGACACAGCAAGATAATAGTAGCCTTGCTGTGCCGAGTCGTGTTCGTCAATCGTCGATTACGTGGGCGGATGGCTATGTTGCTGGTACAGGTGAAAGTGGCTATATCGCGCCCAAACCCGATAACCCGAATGTGGTTTTTCTCGGTGCGATTGGCAGTTCGCCCGGCGGTGGCAATGCACTCCAACGCTATGACCATGAGTCAAAATATGTGCGCCTCGTTACGACATGGCCCGAATTGATGTCCGGTGAAGGTGCGATTGATTATAAATATCGCTTTGCATGGACATACCCGATTCTGTTTTCGCCTCATGACCCCAATACACTCTATGCGGCTGGAAACATCGTTTTCAAGACAACAAACGAAGGTCAAAGTTGGGAGCCAATTAGCCCCGATTTAACGCGTGCTGACCCTGATAAATTACAAATAACAGGTGGTCCCATCAACCGCGATTCTGTGGGTGCAGAGGCTTATGCAACCGTGTTTGCCTTTGCGGAATCTCCTCACGAAGCGGGTGTTTTTTGGGCAGGCTCAGATGATGGCTTAGTCCATATCTCCAAAGATGGCGGTAAAAATTGGACAGATATCACGCCGAAAGACTTGCCGGAATGGTCAATGGTGAGCATCCTTGAACCCTCGCCTCATGACCCTGCTACCTGCTATATGGCAACGACTCGTTACAAATTAGATGATTACGCGCCCTACTTGTATAAAACTAGCGATTACGGCGCGACATGGACACGTATCAACAAGGGTATCCGTGATGATGATTTCACCCGTGTTATTCGTTGTGACCCAACGCGCAAGGGATTACTCTACGCTGGGACAGAAACAGGCTTATATATTTCTTTTGATGATGGCGCAAATTGGCAACCCTTCCAATTGAATCTGCCTGTAACACCGATTCATGATATCGTCATCAAGAACAATGACCTGATAGCTGCTACTCATGGTCGCGCTTTCTGGATTTTGGACGACTTGACGACTGTTCAGCAATTGAGCGATGAGATAAGTAAGCAGTCAATCCATTTATTGAAGCCGCGTGATAGTGTGCGTATGCTGGCAAGTATCCATGAATTTCGTTTAGGCGATTCGCCCGGCAAAACGTATATGAGTTCAATGGGACAATTAGCGCCCTACACCTTCACGAAAAACGAGGAAAATGAAATTGAGCGCAAATTCCTCGATTCGGGTGAAAATCCGCCGCGTGGTGTGGTGGTGACGTACTACCTCAGCGAAGTTCCTACAGACAAACTCACTCTCACATTCCAAGATAGTGAGAATAATGTCTTACGTGAGTTTAGCAGTCGCGGCAATGACTCAAGTGATGAGAAAACACGCTTTGCGCCTGCCAATATCGGCTGGAATCGCTTTGTGTGGGATATGCGCTTGCCCGATTCGCCGAAATTAGATGGTGACGACATTCATTTTGATGTGATGAAAGGCGCTACTGTGGTACCGGGCAATTATCAGGTTGAATTGAAAATAGATGATAATAGCCAAATCCAATCCTTTACATTGACAAAAGACCCTGCGGCGACTGCCTCAGATGAAGATTTACAAGCACAATATGACTTGCTAGTGCAAATCCATGATAAGTACACCGCCGCAACACAAGCGGTCAATAAAATGCGCCTCATTCGTAAGCAACTCGATAGTTGGGCAAAACGGCTTGGTGACGATGAGGTAACATCGGAACTTGCCGAAGAAGCTAAATCGCTAAAAGAGCAAGTTCTCGACATTGAAAAAGTGCTGCTTTATCCCGATTTACCGAGCGGATGGGCAGGTCGTTTGAATAACGGAATGCAAATCCTTCGTAAGCTGATTGTTCTGCCATCGGTTGTTGGCTTAGGTGATTTCCGCCCGACTCAGCAATCATATGATGTTTATGACAAATTAGCTGGCGAAATTGATGGACAAATCGCCAAATTGAACGCTTTTGTTGATGGTGACTTGGCAAGTTTCAATGCAAGTATTAGCAAACAAGGAATTTCTATCATCGGCACATAACACCGCACCTGAAATTCACATAAAAGGACGAGTACCTATTCGTCCTTTTTTAGATTGTAGTGTAATGCCGATTCGACGTATACTAAGGACGTAATTTCGACTTTTTCATTTTCACGTAAGGGCATACTGAAATAATGCGGACGGTCATTGTATCTTCTGATGTCTATGGTGTGAATTCACCCACAGGAGGTATTGCAGCATTTGTCAAACATTTTTCTGAATTGTTGCAAGTTGCCGGTTATGAGGTGAGTATTTTATGCACACGCGGCGAACAAAAGGCTCTTGACCCTGCGGCATGGGGCTATTATCAGGCACAAGGTATCGAATTGATTCAGATGACAGACCCTCATCCGGTTGTGCCTATTTGGTACGATACATGGAGTGTACGGCGCTCTGAAGAAATTGCCTCTTATGTTAAACATGCTGATGTTGTGTATTTTCAGGAATGGCATGGTAATGCTTTCCAGATTGTAAAAAACAAGCGTTTTCGTGATAAGCAATTGCCGCTTTGTGTGAGTGTCTTGCACGGCTGTAATCAGTGGATTCGACAATCTATGCAACGACACCCGACTGTCCCACACGATTTGATGCTTGATTTTATAGAGCGTTATAGCGTCAATCATAGTGATTATGTCGTGTCACCTAGTCAGTTTATGTTAAATTGGGTGCGTCAACATGGGTGGCACTTACCAGAAAATGACCGCGTACAGGTACTCGGTTTGCCATTTTTTTCACCATTTGAGGTCCGTGTTGTGAAGCACAAGCCTGATTTCCGTCGGATTGTCTATTTTGGGCGTATGGAGACCCGTAAGGGCTTTGAGGTATTTGTGGAGGCATTGCGCCTATTAAAACTCGAACAAGAAATTGTTTTTTTAGGCGCTGAGGCGAGTAATCGCTATGGGAGTAGTGACTGTGCCGCACAAATTTTGCGCGATGTAGGCTATACAGTGTCTATCCTTAATCAGATGAATAGCCTCGAAGCGCAGGCATATTTAGCCGACCACGCCGCAGATACACTGGTAGTCATGCCGAGTTTGTCGGATAATTTTCCGTATGCAGTGATTGAAACATCGCTGATTTCGGGCTTAAATGTTATTTGTTCGCGTCATGGAGGGATGCCTGAAATTATTGGCTTTGAAACCGAACAACTTTTTGACCCTAGCGTTGCGAGTTTACGTGAGGCTTTGTTGAAATGGATAGGGAAGAGTCCACAATCACAAGAAAATTTGGGGCAATATCCCGTAGAAGCAGCAAATCAGCGTTGGTTAGCATTTCATGAAGCGGTGGTAGCAGAAGCGAGACAACGTCCACGACGGGCAATGCTGGTAGCCAAAGTACAACCTGATGGTCATGCTGTGGACGTTTGCATCCCCTATTATAATCATGCAGCATATTTACCAGCGTTGTTACAGTCGCTTGAGCAGCAAACGGTCTCAAATTTTAATGTCATTGTCGTTGATGATGGATCAACAGATGAAGAAGCACGAGATGTATTTGCGGCAATGCAGAAACGCTATCCACAATGGCAATTTTTGCGACAAGAAAACCGCTATCTAGGGGCAACCCGTAATGCTGCGGCACAGGCTGGTCAGGCTGATTATTTGTGTTTTATAGATTCGGATGACCTTGCAGCACCACAAATGATTCAACGGTTTTATGAGAGTATTGTGCAAAGCGGTGATGATTGTTTGGCAAGTTATAAAATATTGTTTCAAGAGTGCGATGAGCGTGGGTATCAACGGGTGAAACCGTATCAACTCTATAAGCCTTTGGGCGCGGATTTGCTGACGGGCTTGTTGCTGAATGTGCTAGGTGGTGCGGGTATCATTATTCGGCGTGATGTGTTTGAGGCGCTAGGCGGCTATGTCGAAGAGCGCGATGTCTCGAATGAAGATTACAATTTATTAGTGCGATTAGTTCTCGCCAAATATCAGTTTGATGTGATACCAGAGTATTTATATCATTATCGTATTGTTGAAGATAGTATGTTACGAACAAACGACTTGTATCCGAGCCGTCTGCTGGTCTTGGATGAGTATGAAAAAGTCTTAAATGAAATCGGACTATATGGTTTAGCAGAGTCATTTTTTGGCTTGTATCAAGCACAAAGCGAGGTATCCTCTTCTTTGGAGCAAGTTGTAGAGCAAGCTGTTCAATCGACACGCGATACCGATATTGAGGGGCGCTTGTGGGGACTTCAGCATCAACTAGATACAAATATCTGGGATTTACAGCATCAACTGGATGCACAGACGGATAAAATAGAACAATCACCGAGTCTTGTGGCAATGTTGCGCGGCATGTATCGGGCATTTGTGCCAACCCGTGTACGTTTGGGTTTGCGACGCTTACGACGGAGGGATAGCGAGTAATGGCTATGGATAATTTTTTTATTAAATCTGATTATGTTATCCGAACTGACCCAACTTATTATGTTGAAGAGCCGAGTGATATTATCTGGCAGCATCACGTTTATGCACTGGCTGTCTATATTGCACGTCGGCTGCGCTGTGAAACTATTATTGATGTGGGATGTGGAAACGGCGAGAAGTTGCGCGTCTTCCAAGGTGAGTTTGAATTTTTTGGGCTAGATTATGGGGCTAATCTGGCTTATTGCCGCGAAACCCATTCTTTTGGCACATGGATAGAGGTCAATTTAGAAGATAGTGATGCCTATCCGCAATTCAGTACGGATGTTTTATCTAAGAGCGTGATTATCTGTGCTGATGTCATTGAGCATCTTGTTGACCCAACGTATTTGCTAGAGACACTGGTGAAATGGTCAATGGATGCCAAAGCGGTGATATTGTCAACGCCTGAACGAGACATGGTTCATGGTTTTGATGATATGGGACCGCCGACGAATCCACATCATGTACGGGAGTGGTCGTTATGGGAGTTGAATCAGCTATTGGCACATCGGTCATTGCCGATAAAATATATGGGCTTGTTGCTCTCTAATAATTATATTCGCACGCCACAGAGCATCATTGCAATTATTGGCACTGATGATTGGCTTGGTGATGCTTTCTCGAAATTTCATCGAGAATTGGGCTATTTTTTCCGACAGCCGGATAAGCAACCTATCACGGATAGTTCTGCCGAGTCGTGGGTGATGGACTCACTTGAGAAGGCGCAAGCTGAGGTCACAGATGCCACCCTAAAAATCGCTCGGCTGCAACATCAGCTTGATTATATGAAAAACGAAGAACGCTCTTATAAACGGCGCTTAAATGGCTTCCTCTTGCTTTTGCGCCGACTTTACAAGAAAACCCAACTCATTCCCATCTTGCGTGAGCGTCTGGCTGATACACAGAATGATGCTTATTTGGCAAAATGGCGTTTTGACCGTGCGACGAAGGATAAAAAACGACTTCAAGAAACAGTCGAGACATCAGAAGAGACCATAAGCGAACTAGAAGAAACATTACAAGCATGGCAACAACGAGTTCAATTATTACAGAAACAATTACAAGCAAAAGATTATGCCCTCGCTTTATTACATAAGCGCCTTGAAGATACTGCCGAGTAAATACGGTTAATCGGAAGAGGATATGTTTCGCGACAGAAAGACGATTTTATCTTTCCAGTGCAATAAATTTTTGGCTATCTTCGCTCTCATCCCCTGTAACAAAATATACCAAGGAATATGGTCTTTAATCCATTGGGCATCAAGGTGAAGATTCTGCCCTGTGTAGCCCTGTTTCTTCTGATGCAGTTCCCACACCGTTGGTACAAGCGCCTCCATACCAACTCGACGCAAGTGGTCACGGTAGATGGTGTGGATGTTGTGCATATTTTGGTAAGCATCCGTCGTGCGTAATAAGCTATTGGCTAAGTGTCGATAATAAAATAGCACTTCGGGCAAGACATCTAAGGCGTACCCTGCCAGTGATAAGCGGACTAATAAGGCAAAATCTTCGTACCCCGTGTAACGCTGTGTTTCTTCAAGCAAAAATCCGCCAATTTCGTCGTAAGCTGCTTTGCGGATAATCATTTGCGTATCACCCAAAATATTGGACATCATGCTATAAACGGGGTCATTGCCGAGTGGCATATAGCGATACAATACAGGATAGCGCCGTTTGATTGTTCCGTTTTTGTGTAATTTATAGGGCATGTCTTCGCCCTGAAATGCCTCAAAATAGCAAGTTAAGCAATCAAGCTGACTCTGCTCTATCGCTTCAACATAACGTTCTACCATCTGTGGCAGTGGGACATTATCGGCATCCACAAAAATGAGGTATTTTGTATCTCCTGCGAATTGAACTGCTCTATGACGGGCAATCGCCACGCCTAAATTATCTGCCAAAGGGTGAAATTGCCAACCGTGTGATTGCTGGTATTGTTGTGCCTGTGCATCAAAAATCTGTCGTGAGGCTACATCTGACCCGTCATCGACAACAATTACCTGCATATTTTGATAGGTCTGTAATGCGAGTGCCTGTAGCAATTGCGCTAAATATTGACCGTGATTGTGATGGGCGATACAAATAGTAACCCTTGCTATTGTATCTGATTGCTGTTGAGAGCCTATTTCGCGTTGATAACGAGACTTGAGTTGGTCATGAATAGCGAGCCAACGTTGATTCGCCCCTTGCCAATCATAACTGGGTGACTCTGTAATCGTCTCACTGAGCCAAGCACGCAAAGTAGAGATTAACCCTTGTTTGGACGGATGGAATGTATGTGTTGATGCCAGTATTTCTGGAATACCACCAACGGCTGCGGCAATCACTCGTAAGCTGCTAATCTGACAACATTCAATAACAGCATATGGGAAGTTATCAAGTAAACTAGGGATAATAACCAGCGAATCTGCCGCATGATTCTGTAAAAAAGTCTGTGCATCATGGCTATTATACTCTGTGATGGCACGGCATAAAATTTGTGTTTTGTCAGTGAGCAATTGACAGATAACATTGGGTGAACCGAGTCGATTTTCGCCTTCTTTTCCCAGTATGACAATTTCTTGAATAGCAGCGAACAGTTCGGGAGACGTATCAAACAATTGCAAGATTGCCTCAATAAATAGCTCGATACCTTTGCGCGTTTCAATCCGTCCGAAGAAAATTAAGCGGCTAATGGGTAAAAGCTCTGTTTTGGGCATGTCGTTTTGGACAGGCAATGATGGCAAACCGAGAACATGCTGTTCTTGTGGTAGTTGCCAACCCCACTCTTGCAGCCAATCCAACATATATTGGCTCGGCGATAGCACAATATCACTGTGTTGAACGGTGTAACGCTCGGCAAAATCGAGGGCTAATGCCTCATCCACTGAGTCGGGCAAGTGCCGCATTCCCATTCGATGCCATTTGGAGTTGCTGTGTGTCACACTGGCAATGACCATCTTTTTGGGCTGAAAGCGCAATGTTCGCACAAGATGAAAACCTGTTGCTCGCCAATCTTGGAGATAGACGATTTCAGTATCGGTAGGTATGACTTTCAAAACTGCTTTTGACAAGCTCACAAACCACCAATCGGCATCGTCACGCTGATAATCGGATATCAAAATCACCTTGATACCCAGTTCTTTGTAAATCTGCTGCCAATTTTTATGCTTTTCGTGGCTTGGGTTGACAAACAAGATGGTGACAGTCTCGCCACTGTCTGCGAGTAGGCGTGCGAAGCGATAGCAAAATGTTCCGATGCCGCCGTTGGCTATCGCGCCATAGAGGTCGGGTGTGATGATGACAACACTCATATTTGAGTCAACTGACTGCCCTAGACACTGGTTTTACAGAGCAATTCTAAGCCACTCTCTACATTGGATGCCGTCTGGAAATATTTGAGGAATCCGGTTGCTTCCATAGCATCATAAATCGGCTCCATCATACCAATCAGTACAACATGACTATCTCCCTTTTGCAATTGCCGATGCAGTAGCAGCATCACGCGCAATCCAGCACTCGACATGAAGTGAATACCCTGCATATCAAGCAGCATTTTACAATGGGGAGTCGCTGTATCGACGATTGCTGCCCGTAATTCAGGCGCGGTACTGCCATCTATCGCCCCCGAAACTTTCAGTAAGACCACATCATTTTCTAAAGTCTCTGTACTGATTTCCAACATAGAATCCCTCCTAAAAAACAACGTCCAGAAGTGACTGTATCTTTATTATAACAGAGGCACATTACGAGAAAGTACCAGAAGGCATAGTAATTCTAGGTGTTTTGTACAGAACGGCTGGCTAATGTGGCACTTTACAACATACCATTACTTGTTTAACAGGTATCTCTGTTAGACCTTTAGATGCTATCTTACTCTGTTATTTTGTGTGAAGCGCGATGAAACCCCGAAAGGGGCTATATCCAAAGATTTGGTTGGTATAGGCACGGCAATGTATAATAAAAGTTGAGTAAAAATTGTTAGAAAGTGTAAAAATGTATCTCGATTTAGACATTATAGATTTTCATACTCATTTTCCAACCAATAAACCGTGGTTTACAGGTATGGGGCAAAATCACCGTGAAGATTACATTAAAAGACGGGGTGAGCGTCGCGCAAAAATTCTGATGGAACAAGCGGCAGCGTATCGTGATGAATGGCGCTTGACGTGGGATTTTGGACCACCAGAGACCGATAGACCCGATGATGATACACAGGCGAAACGTTGGGCAGGCGAAATCGAAAAATATGGTTTACGGGCTGTCGGCTTCGTGACAGGCGGCGGTAATGACCATCTCGCCAGTATTGTTGCCAAATATCCTGACAAATTTATCGGCTTTGCCCATCACTACCCCTTTGCTGACACTGCCGCCGATGAACTGAAGCGTTCTGTGACTGAACTAGGGCTTAAAGGTTACAAACTCCTCGCCCCCAATCTTGACCGCCCTATTGAAGACGAGGCTGCCTACCCTGTTTGGGAAATGTGCGCTGAACTTGATATTCCGGTGCTGATTCATTTTGGTATTCAAGGGGGCGGCGGTGGCATTGCGTGGCATCAGAACATCAACCCACTCAAATTGTTCAATGTCGCCCGTGATTTCCCAGATGTGAACTTTGTTATTCCACATTTTGGTTGTGCATGGATACGTGAGACGTTACAATTATGTTGGGCATGTCGTAATGTCTATATTGATACATCAGGGTCGAATCAGTGGGTACGGTGGGTTGATGGTGATTGGACAGTTAAGAAGCTGTTCCGCAAATATATCGAAACCATTGGGGCAGAGCGCATTATTTTCGGTAGTGATTCAAGTTATTTCCCACGCGGCTTTGCTATTCGCTACCTACAAGACCAGATTCGTGACTGCCGTGAACTCGGACTCACGGATGAACAATTGAGAGCAATCTTCGCGGGTAATGCTGCGAGGTTATTCAAAATCGAATTGTGATATAGTCTATATCATACCCATTGTAAGGAGGTGGCAAACTCAAAATATATTGTTGACCCCATAAATTTTTGTTGACACACTTGTAATAGGAGTAAAAAATGCGTAAAGGTAAATTATTCACTCTGCTTGTTCTTTTTGTGATGCTAGTTTCGCTCACAGTCGGTATTCAGGCACAAGATGATGTTGTCACGATTGAATATTGGCAATATTTCTTTGAAGCTCGTCAAGGGGCTATGAATCAGCTGATTGAACAATTTGAAGCTGAAAACCCAGATATTGATGTTGTACATAACAGCGAAATTCCGTATGCAGATTTCATCACCGAAGTCTCAGCAAGCGCCGCCGCCGGTGTTGGACCCGATGTTGTCACACTCTTCTACGGCTGGATTCCAGCGTGGGTTGAAGCCGGATTCTTAGTGCCATTACCGCAAGAAGATTTTCCGCAGGATTGGATTGAGAGTTTCTTCTCGCCAATGGTGTCTGAATCAAAATTCCAAGGCGAATATTGGGCTATCCCCACGGCTGTTCGTGCGCTGGCGTTATTCTATAATAAAGACCTGATGGAAGCAGCAGGCTTAGACCCCGACTCACCGCCAGAAACATTAGATGAGTTAGTGGAAATGGCACAAGCAACAACCCAATATGATGGTGACGCATCACTTGACAATATCACCACTCAAGGGTTTGCCGCAGCCTTAGCCGGACAATCCCATCACTGGTTCCGCGAAGTGCTTATCCGTCAATTTGGTGGTGTACCTTACAGTGAAGATGGACGCGAAGTGCTGTGGAATAGCGAAGCCGGATGCGAAGCCTTCTCATATTTAGCCGATTTTGAATTGGAATATGCGACAGGTAGCAACGCATTGCTGGATGGCGCGACCAATGCCTTTGTAAATGGCCTTTCAGCATTCCATATTGATGGCTCATTCCGTATTGGTACCATCAATAACAACAACCCAGATTTGAATTACGGTGTTACAGAACTCCCAGCAGGTCCCAATGGTGATCGTTCCACCTTCGGTTCATACTGGACACATGGTATCACACGCAACGCCGCAGAAGATGAGGCTAAGATGGAAGCTGCGACACGCTTCTTGCAATTCATCACTACGGCAGAAGCCGGAACACTATGGGTTAATGAAGTCGGTGAACTCCCAGCACAACTAGAAGCCGCCAGTAATCCAGACCTGTTAGCAGACCCCATCCTTGGTCCTTTCGCTGCAAGTTTGGAATATGCCCGCGCAACCTTCTTCATAGATGAATCTGCACAGCGTCAAGTGTTGATTGATGCCTATGAATTAGTCCGTGAAGGTGTTGACCCGTGTGAGGCACTAGATTTGTTCGCACCGGTTGAGCAAGAATTGTTAGATGATTTCTGGGCAAGTCAAGACTAACCGTCTATTTGTCTAGTATAAAAGAGACTGTTTCCGCTTAAATTTTGGGGAAGGCTGTCAATGTGTTTGGTAGCCTTCCATTGTAGAATTTTAGAAGGTGTCAGTAACTGTTCACCTATCCATAGTTCTTTCAGATGGTAAGGATACAGTCCCTATAAATGACCATTTTTGAGCCGTAGGGATGTGATTTTTTCACGTCTGCGATGTAATACCACTTAACATCATCTGTTGCTGAATTTTTTGAAGGCAAATGCCGTTATGATTCTTTTAGAATGGCTTCAATACCCGTTTGTTTGGTCTTACCAACAAACTGTTGAGAAACTTTCGCTACCCAAACAGAAGATATTTTGGGCGTATGTTTTTCTATTTATCCCGCTTATCTTCTTCCTTTATATCCGCATCTACCCCACTATCCAAGCCTTCGGCATGAGCTTTTATGATTGGAATCCACTTGCCGTCGAGCAAGAATTTATCGGCTTTGATAATTATGCGGAAATTTTTGAAGATGTGCAGAAGCCAGCACTCACCTCCCCTACTCGTGCAGCTTTTGAAAATACGGTCAAATATGTGGTGATTGGAATGCCACTTCAATTGGTTTTGTCGTTGTCCATCGCCTTGATGTTGAGCGAGATACGACGATTCGTTGATTTTTATCGCGTGATATTTTTCTTGCCTTTTGTCACCTCAACAATTGCCGTTGCGTGGGTTTTCCGATGGTTGTATCAACCACAGCATGGCTTATTTAATGTGGTTCTAGCGGCTTTTTCGCTACCGACGCAAGATTTCCTTGATAGTCGTGGGCAAGCACTCTTTTCAATTCTGGCAGTTGTAATCTGGCAAGGATTGGGCTTTGCAGTCATTATATTTTTAGCCGGACTCAAGCAGATACCACGCACTTATTATGAGGCAGCAGAAGTGGATGGGTCGAGTCGCTGGCAATCGTTCTGGAATATCACACTGCCATTGCTTAACCCTAGCATTGTTTATCTCGTGGTGCTACAAACAATTAGTTTCTTACGCATGTTTGCCCCTGTTTTAGCGATGACTTCACAAGGGGATGGGGGACCACTCAATTCGACAACGACAGTGGTTCTGCGTGTTTTCAGAGAGGCATTCGGCACACGGTCTAAGATGGGCTATTCGGCTGCCTTGACAGTCGTATTATTCGCTGTCATTCTTATGGTAACAATTATCCAATTACGATTGACCACTCGTTCGGTAGATTAGCCTCTGTCGGGGTTTCATCCCATATCACACAAAATGGCGATGCGAGATAGCATCTATCAGCTTATCAAGGCTCGCTAGTTAAACAAGTCTAAGGAGAATTATGAAATGGATGCTGCTCAACCTGCGATGGTCAATACACCCGAACAAGTCCCACAAACAATTTCTAACCGCAAACGTCAGACCGTCATCTATCGGGCATTCTCATATTTGGTACTGTCATTAATTGGCTTGACAATGGTGATTCCATTCGTCTGGATGATTTCTACGTCTTTCAAAGATGCAACAGAAATTTATCGTCCCAATTTCTTCCCACAAAACCCAACAACTGATAATTACGAGGAAGTTATTACGGATACAGCACTCCCCCGTTGGTATCTCAACTCGCTTATTGTGGCAGTGATGACGACGATTAGCGTGGCGTTCTTCGATTCACTAGCGGGTTTTGTCTTCGCTAAATATCAATTTCCCGGCAAGCGTGCCATATTCTTGTTATTTCTGAGTTCGCTGATGATTCCTACCGAAATGCTGATTATCCCGTGGTTTATCATGTCAGTAGACCCGCCGATTGGTGCCACATGGGTCGATACGTATTGGGGCATTGCCTTCCCCGGTGTGATTACGGCAACCGGTGTTTTCCTCATGCGTCAATTCATGCAGAGTGTCCCCGATGAGTTACTCGATGCCGCCCGTATTGATGGTGTCAGCGAATTTGGTCTATTCTGGCGCATTGTTATCCCCCTCAGCTTACCAGCAATTGGGGCGCTCAGTATTTTCAACTTCTTAGGCAATTGGAATGCCTTCATCTGGCCCTTGATTGTTACATCTGACTTAAACATGATGACATTGCCTGTTGGATTGCAATTCTTCTCTAGTGAGAATGGGGCTGATTGGCATCTCATTATGACAGGCGCATCACTCTCTGTTGTGCCATTGTTGATAATCGTAATTGTCTTCCAACGATATATTATCGAAGGTATCACCCTCACAGGTCTAAAAGGCTAAAAATCGTCTTTGGCACTGTTCAAAGATAGCTTTGCAATTCCGTCAATGTTGGGGATGTGGCGTAACCGCCATGTCCTCGCAATGATAATCCCCCTGTGATATTGCCCCACTGCAAACATGCTTCTGGTGATTTATTAGCGAAATGCGCGGCAAAAAATCCAGCATTGAACAAATCTCCTGCACCCGTTGTATCGACTATCCTATCTATTGCAATCGCAGGGGCATGATAGCGTTTTCTCTGTTGCCAACTAAATGCGCCGTTCACCCCGTCTTTAATAATGAGGTAGGGTACGATATCACGCAAGATAGACACTGCCTCTTCGACTGTATTTTTTTGTGTGAGGCGTTGCGCTTCGGTAGTATTGGGCATGAAAATATCCAAGTTACTGATTATTTCTTTCGCCAACGGAACAGCAAGCGTTTCTTCACGATGTTGGCAATCCATAGAAACAGTGATGCCTTTCGCATGGCACGCCTCTATTAGTTCAGGCATTTTGGGGTCTATGGTTAATCCAGTAAAATGTAGATGCTTAAAGGATGTCGTTTCGAGCGCCTCAAAAACTCGCTCTACCAAATCCGATACAGGGTCAACATACGAGACAAAGGCACGGTCATTCGGATAAGACAAGGCAACTGTCACGCGCTTGAAAGATTCATCTATGAAATTAATCAACGACAAATCTACCCCTTCTGATTTTGCAGTATCGGCAACGAATTTGCTGAAAAAATCATTGCCGAGTGTCCCTATCCACCCCACATTGACAGCCAGCCGTGATAAGCCCGTGACGGTATTCATGATACCGCCGGGAACAACTGTTAAGCCTTCCGTAAAAATTTCTGTTCCCAATGACGGAAACTTCGGAATCCCTGTGAAGATTATGTCACAAAAGTAATTACCGGGGATGATAATATCATAGGGTTCTACTGCCATGTGCCAATCCATTCTTGGTGCGCGTCGATAAAAGCATCAACCAATTTTTCTGCTAGTGGATATGACCCGACTAAAGGATGAACTGTAATCGCCTGAATAGCTGTAGCACGCGACTTAGTGAGAATAGCTTGCGATGCGAGGCGCTCATATTGCTTAACATCGTGCATCATCTGTAGTTGATTCTCAGGGATGGTGCCAATCTGAATCGGGCGAATACCACTGCTATCAACCCAACACGCGACTTCGACAATATCGTCATCTTCCATGCCATTGATTGCGCCATTATTCGGCACATTGAGTCCCGTATAGAGCAGGCGATTCGTCGCAATTGCTTCAATGCAACCCAGCGCTACTGCCGCATAGCCCTCTTCGTCATCACCGACAGGTTTCATCTTTTTGCGGTCTGCTCCACCACGGGCATGAGCCATATACGACTTACTACGCTCTGCCATAATGCTTCGATAAATCTGAATACGCTCATCAACTGTCTGCGCCGATTTCAACTTTTCAAGCATATCGTTTGTCAGGCGCAAGACTTGTTCACCACGCGATTCTTCTTTATGTATTAGCGAAGCCAACACTTCGTCGCGGTGATAATAATAATGTAGATACTCATTCATGAAGGTTGCTTGCCAATCGCGCAGACCATCCGCGAACATTTGCATATGCGTTTTAGCAACAAAATCATCATTCTGGAGCAATCCCGGCAAGACCTCCTCACCATTTTGTCCGTCCGAGTCGGGGTCAATGCGAACACTGCGCGTCCATGACAAGTGATTCAGTCCGTAGACTTCATGATGTAGGCGTTTCATCGGAATTTGCATAAAGCGGCTGACGGCATGTTGGGCTTTATTGGCACTGTCGCAAATACCGACAACGCGCTCTATGCCAGCATCGTGCAAAACTTGTGCTACCAACCCTGCCGGATTCGTGAAGTTAAAAACCCATGCGTTCGGCTTGGCATATTGTTCTACCATTCGCGCATATTCGAGGATAGCGGGTGCGCTTCGCATCGCCATCGCAAAGCCTGCTGCACCGGTTGTCTCTTGTCCGAGAACGCCATGATTGAAGCAAATGCGTTCATCAACGGCGCGTCCTTTTTCATAAGCGGGACGTATCGAAGTCACTACATGGTCAGCATCCGTGATGGCTTCTTTGGCATCCGTCGATAGCACAAACTTGAATGTTGCGCCCTGCTCTTCTGCCATTGCCTGACACAAACCACCGATGAGTTCTAATTTCTCGGCTTGAATATCCATCAGCCACAATTCTTGTAAATCGAGTGCTGCGGCACGTTTGATGAGCGTCGGGATTAACCGTGGAGTCCGCACACTGCCGCCGCCAATAATCGTCAGTTTCATGAAAGCAATTTACCTCATATCGTATGGTTCATAATGCAGCTATTGTAGCACAGCGCAGGACACACTTCCCGACGTTGGATATAACAGGTCATGCTATACTAAATGAAATGGCACAAGAAAAAATATTAAAGAGATTAACGGTGAAAATTTCCTTCTTGCAGCGATTTATCAGCTATTATCATTTTGAAGGTACTCGACCATGAGCAAAGGCTTTTCATCCGCTGAACAAAAATTATACCGTGAAGGACCCTTTCCGAATCAAATGGATTCCTTTGCAGAGAAGGCACGCTTTTTTCATCCACTGCATGGCAGTATGATAGATGCCCTACTTCAACAATTGCAGATGCCGCTTATGACTAAAGGTTATGTAGCAGGGCGTGAGACGAGTTTGCAAATTGCAGAGGGGCGCGAACCTGATATTTATGTGCGACGAGAAGATATTCCGTCCGTTAATAAAACGGCTTGGAATTACAAATTAGCGGCGGAAGAAATTTTGGCTGAGGCGGGTGTTAAGGTGCAAGACAAAATCGACCTGAGTGCAATTCACATCCGCGATGCTGAATCAGGCAGTCTTGTTACTATCATAGAAATTGTATCGCCCGGCAATAAAACTCGCAACTATGAAATCCTCGCTTACCAAGAGCGTCGCAGTCGTTTACTACTAGAGCAAGGTGTTAACATTGTTGAAGTTGATTTGACGCGCTCGCTCAAGCGCCTCACACTGAATTCAGTTACGAAAACATGCTTCTATCATGTGGCGGTTTATGTACCGGGTGATGGTGTGCATGTTGTCGAAATTGACTATGGGGAAAGGCTTCCACGCATTGCCTTACCTCTGCGTGCGGATGTTATTGCTGTGGAATTACAAAATAGCTATTCAACTGCCTATAGTAACACTATGACAGCATGGCAAATTCAGTATGAAGAGCGTTATACCAAAGATGATTTATCCTTCCCCTCAACATTAACCGAACAGCAAATAGAATCTGCTTTACAAGCTGTTGCAACATGGCAAGCAGAATTAAAGCGATTAGCAGAAACCAGATAAAATAGCAGCCATCAAAGTAAGGAAACCTGATGCCCTCAAACATTCCACCGCTTATTGTTCCGGCAACAGCCGATAAACTCGGGGAAACACTCAGTACCTTGCGTGATTATGTGGCACGAGTCGGGCATCTGGCAGGATTATCACAACGGGCAATCTATAACCTCAAACTGGCAGTGGATGAAATTGCGACGAATATCATTCATTACGCCTATGATGATACTCAACACGATGATATCACAATTGTTGTTACGGCATCCATTACCCGTGATAAGTTGACAATTATTTTAGAAGATACCGGCAACGTCTATGACCCACGCAATCAGGGGCGACAAATTGATATTGATAAGCCTTTGGATACCCGCGAATTTGGTGGATTAGGCATCTATTTGGCGTTAAAAAGTGTCGATAAATTTCACTATGAATACATGGATGGTTGCAATCGCAACTGTTTCACGATGAATCGCTCGGTCACAGTCCAGACAACATCTAAGCCAGTGAGTATTTTACTGTATGAAAGTCATAATGGCGCACGTTCCGCTTTGATTGATAAACTCAAGCATGACGGTTACAGTGTTGAAACGTGCAACAGCCGAGAAGATATTTATCGCGGCTTATTGCGAGACAATTACGATATTTTGATAATCGGTAGCAGCGTCACGCATCATGATACATTTTGGCTGCTCAAACGCCTCATGCTGACACCTGATATCAAAGAGACACCCACCCTCGTGATAGCCGAGAATACAGATTTTGTGTTGCATTGTCTGGAACTTGGCGCGAAAGATTATATGCTAGAACCCGTCAATATGCGCTTGCTATCCATGCGAATTGAGACCATCATCAACAATTCTTCAGTAACCTTACGCGGACGCATTACCAAGCTATCACAACACATCAAAAATATATTACTCAGCGACGACCCCGATATTCGTTTTGGGCGTAATATGAACTTTGACCGCTATCTGGAAAAATTCTTGATTGAAGTGCAGGGAATCTATAATGCTGATGCCGGAACGCTCTATATGCGAACAGAAAATGATAGCTTGCGCTTTGCCATCGTGCGAACCAATTCACTCAAATTGACTCTGGGTGGTATGAGTAACAACGAAATCGACTTCCCGACTATCCCTCTCTATGACCGTGAAACAGGAGAGGCTAATCATCATAATGTCGCCTCGCATGTCGCCCTCAGTGGACGAAGCATTAATATTGCTGATATTTATGAAAATGAAGAATTTGACTTTTCTGGCACGCGCTGGTTTGATAAGCGAAACCACTATCGCTCAGTTACGACACTCACAGTTCCGCTTAAAGACCATACCGATAAAGTGATTGGTGTTGTACAACTGATTAATGCCCAAGATGAAACGGGTAATATCGTCGCATTTGATACAACGCACCAAATGATAGTTGAGGCATTGTGCGCTCATACTGCGGTCATCGTCAACAATTTCCGTTTATTGAAAAAACAAGACCACCTGATAAAGCTCGAAAATGACCTCAAAATCGGACGGCGTATTCAGCGCGATTTTATGCCGAAAGAAGTCCCACAAATTACAGGTTGGCAAATCGGGGCGCGTTTTTTTCCAGCACGCGAGGTTGCCGGAGATTTCTACGATTTTTTCGCCAATGATAATACGCTAATTGCGGTCATAGCTGATGTTTGTGATAAGGGAGTCGGTGCCGCATTATTTATGGCACTCACGCGCAGTCTCTTACGTGCTTTTATCTCACAAGCACGAGAGAATGTCCTCGCAATGTCGCCGCGCAGTCGCACACGCGATGTCATTGCCACTCAATTGAAGCGCGTTATCTATAACACAAATGATTATATTCTGGCACATCACTATGATTTGAATATGTTTACGACCTTATTCATCGCTATGTTGATTGAAGATAGTGGGCGCATGTTATATATCAATGCCGGACATACCCCTGCTCCTGTCTTGTTGCGTCATAAAACAAAGACACTAGAAAGCCTTCGTCCAACCGGTCCCGCAATGGGTATGTTTGAGGATGCTGCATATGAGGTTGGTGTCACCGAGATGAAAACAGGCGATGCGCTCTTTGCCTATACAGATGGTCTTAGCGATATCAAGAATCAGCGTGGTGAAACATTGGGGGATGCGGAAATCTTGCATTTGCTCGAATCTGAATGGCAAGATGCTGATGATATCATGGCACAGGTCGAAGATAAACTATTCAATCATATGGGTGATTCGCCACAATTTGATGATATGACATTCTGGTTGGTCAAGCGCAATCCATGATGATTCAGAAGGCATTAGGATACTTGACACGGAAAAAATTCGACTATCATTATGGACGAATTTATTATTGGTGTTATATAAGCACACAATAGCCCTATCATTAGCTTACTGGGTGAGAATTGCTGTAATAACTTCACTTTTCTAAATGTAGAAATCTTATGTAACAAAATTGGAATATCAAATTACTTGTTAGAATCTACAAACATTGTTATAGTATTAGGACTTTCGCTTGAAGCGAAGAGATAGTATATCATTGAGAGCATGATAAGGAAAAAAGAGTACATCGAATATTTAATCAGTACGCCAGTGAACTATACCTGTAGCAATCTTGCCAAACATTTGGAGGATGTCAGTCA
>JAUZRW010000240.1 GCA_030950085.1 Anaerolineae bacterium | reverse complement strand
ATAATGCCTCTGAGCAAGCACTTCGCAATAGTGTTATCTACCGCAAAGTCACGGGGGGGTTTCGCTCGGATTGGGGCGCTGAACTTTACGCCAACCTCATCTCCATCCTTGAAACGGCTCGCCGTCAGGGGCAGTCTATCTATGAAACACTCAAGATGATTTTTTCACCACAGCCTGATTTCTCATGGATAGCTGAATAGATACGCACTGGATCATAGATAGGTGAACTGTTACGACAAAAAATACCGATAAAACATAACTTAGAAATTAAGACTTTGCGAGATACCCTTGAAAAATGAACCACAAAGGCACTCGAACACAACGATTCAAATTCAAAATTTTCTTCGTGCCTTTCACCCTTTGCCTCTTTGCGTTAAGCATTTTCAAGAGACATCTCCGCCTCTACTGCTTGACCAATTTAATTCTTGATGATTAGATTTGTGTTTTTCGGGCGCAATGCCTTGCGCCCCTACACAAAAACTTTTTTGGCGATGTACTACATCAGGGGGCATTGCTGGATGGGATATTTTGCAAATGAGCCGCTAACTGTGCTATCGCTGCTTGAACCTGTGGCGCTAACCTGTCGTTTTTGGCTAATTGGCTGACACGATATTGGTCGTTCAGATTGAGGGCATAGAGGGCAGTCAAATTATGCTCAACAGTGGCTTGCATCAACATCGGATATTCCAGCGATAAATTATGCTGAACGGCTCGTAAAATGACATCCATCGACATATCGCGCCTATCAATTTTGACTATGACTTGTTTCCGTGCCGCTTCATCCATATTTTGCGAATCGGCAATCTGTAATGTTGTTTCAAGCCGTTGCAAGCCCTCCTGTACCCATTTTGTGAGGTTAGGATAGTGCGTTTCGGGTGTTTGAATTGCTTTGCCTTCGAGTGTCATTTTGACTGCTTTGACAAATGCTCGTGTATAGCGTTTTAGTGTTTTCATCATTTTTAGTTTTTAGTTTTTAGTTTTTAACCTTTAGTTTTGGGTTCACAAGGTAGCGTCCCGAAAGTTTCTGGAAATTGATTGTAGGGGCGCAGCGCGCTGCGCCAGTACGAAAGCAAAATTTTATTTCTAATTACTTTCCAGATTCTACATACAGTTTTTAGTTTACAGTTTTAAGCGTTGCCCATCAGACACCTAACTCAGCTTCCAGAATACTATACAAAGATGGCTAATCAGCTTACCCTCTTATATCACTATATTGTGGGAAAAACAAAAACCAGCCGCAATTTGGCTGGTCAAAGTTCAGATGATACTCCATCAAACGTACCCGGAGGGATTCGAACCCCCGACCTGTTGTTCCGTAGACAACCGCTCTAATCCGCTGAGCTACGGGTACATTGTGCAACCATGATATAAAAGTGCCTATCGAAAGTCAAGGGTGTTTTAACAACCTTTAGCAGACAGTTTTTATTCAAAATTACTTTTCTCGCGCAATTTCCCCATCACATTCTGCAAGCCAATTGGCAATTCAGACTGAAAGTGTTGTCGTTCGCCTGTCGTGGGATGGTCGAAGCTCAGTTCGCTGGCGTGCAAGAAATTACGTTTGAGTCCAACACGCTGCCTATTGTAGCCATAAACAGTATCGCCAATGATGGGACAACCGATGAATGCCATATGCACACGAATCTGATGGGTTCGTCCGGTATGAATCTTGATTTTGACAAGGCAACGTCCATCACGAAATTGCAGATCAATGATTTCATATTCACTGAGAGCATGTTTACCCTCTTTGACGACTGCCATTCGTTTGCGTTGTTTGGGGTCACGTCCGATAGGGGCTTCAATAATGCCTTTATCAGTTTTTGGCGTGCGTTCGAGCAGTGCCAGATAAGTTTTTTCGACATTTCGTACCTGAAATTGCGTCATTAGATTTTCTAAAGCTGTGATATGCTTGGCAGTAACGATTAAACCACTGGTATCTTTATCGAGGCGATGCACAATCCCCATGCGCCCCTCAGCACGCGGGTCATCCTGCATGTCGATAATTTGCGGATAATGTGCCAGCAGCGCATTAACCAATGTGCCACTTTCTTGCCCGATACCGGGATGTACCACCATATCAGCACCTTTGTCAATGACAGCGATATCGTCATCTTCATAGACAACCATGAGCGGGATATCTTCAGGCGCAATGATTTGTTCTTCATTAGGGGGGATGTCAACAACAACCCGTTCGCCACCTTTCATCTTGTGACCCGATTTCGCGGATTGACCATCAACCTTGACGAGTCCGTTGCTAATCATGTGTTGGATTTGGGCGCGAGAAAAATCCGGCAAGCGAGCGACCAGAATCTTGTCTAATCGTTCACCTGCATTTTGTATTGTAAATTCCATGATTTCGATTTCCATATTTTGGCTTGAGATTATCGGACGAATTGCCTGCATGATAGCACAGATAAAGTCACATTATCGAGATGCGAACAGTGCTATAATACAATTTGTAGCCATTAGCCTAGTTTCGCAACGAATTACATATCTTGTGCGTTAATATTATCCAAATCAATACAGGCGAGAATTGACCGATGACCCTTGACCTATACTATACAAAACACGGTACTGGCGACATGAATATCTTGCTGATTCATGGCTTTGCGAGTTCATCAAAAATGTGGGATAACATCATAAAGCATAGCAACCTATCAGCGACATGGTGGGCGGTTGATTTACCGGGATTCGGGCAATCTCCAGCACCCGAAGACACTTTCACCATAGATGACCATGTACAGGCTGTGATTCACTTTATGCAATCTCATGACTTAAAGCCCGAAGTTATCATGTGCCACAGTACGGGCGGCGCGGTTGTCCTCAAACTGGTAGTCACACGTCCCGATTTAGTCCAAAGGATGGTGCTGATTAGCCCCGTCGTGACAGGCGAATTTACACCGGGTGGGCTATTCAGCAAGATTGTACGCTCATCAACAGGAACAGCACTTTTACGGTCTGCCCCTGCCTTGCTCGAAATGGTACAGAAAAGCGGTATTGCTGAACGGTTCACGGGTATCACGGGGGTTGGTGTGCGTGATGAGACTGTTAAACAACAAATGGTCGCTGACTTCCATGCTATGAATGCGGCTGCCAGCATCGAAACCCTCATTAGCCTTGCCCAAAATGACATGACTCCTTTTCTCGCAGATATTCGACATACGACGTTGCTTGTGTTGGGTGCTAAAGATATGACAGTTCCATTTTCAGAAGGCAAAACGGCAGCGTTATATATGCCTCATGCCGCAGTGAAAATCTTTGATGATGCTTATCATCTCCCACATGAAGAACATCCACAAGAATTCGCGGCACTCGTCAGTGATTTTCTGGCAAAATCGTAATTTTAGTCGGGGTTATGGCATGATGATTTATCCTGACACATTCTGACCCCTTATGCCGATATTCTCTATGCTATTCTAACAAAGGTTATGCTATAATACCTGTATATTGTGAGGTTGATTTGTAATCAGAAAGTGGAAAGTTCAACATGGATCGGGAAGAAGTACTGAACGAAGCCATTGATTTAACACAGAACCAAATATCATATGCAACCAACATACGTTTTACTGTTTCTAACAATGATGTGACTTTAGATTTTTATCGCTCAGGTTCAAATCCTAAAAATCCTAATGGCGACCCTATTGCATATCGTATTCATCGCATAATTATCCCACCCAGTCTAGCAAAAGATATTTCGGGTTTACTCGCCAATGCTATGTCTAATTGGGAAGAGACATTTGGGGTTAGCCTTCCAATTGCACCTGATGAAAATAACAATGATGGGGAAGGATGATGAAACAAGTATACACGGCGGTATCATCCGCTTTTAGCATTGGGGGGGTGGATACCTCAATATCAAGTCAAATCATTAAGATAACATCGCCGACCTCACCTGCTTCTGTATGGTCTTATGATATGCTTGGATTCAAATCTGTATCGACACCTGCTGTTCGATTTTTCGAACCGAGTATACGCTCTAAGGATACGCTACCTGTTAATCATTCAGCATGGTTAGAACTTGAAGCACTATTTATCGACTTAGAAGATAGTGACTTTTCTGATGAAGTGTTAGATGCCAAATGGCTGCGTGATAGTCGTGCAAGTGCTGATAATCGGATAAATGAATGGTATGATTCTGAAAATTGGCAGTAAATATTTATTCGATACCAGTGTTTTTATTGATGCTTTCCGCAAAGATAAAGATGCACAGTCAATCATGTTTCAAGCGCGTTTTAATGGTACCTCGGTAGGTTATTCAATTGTAACTGAGACAGAATTATGGGTGGGGGTGATGCAATCACGTTTTTTAACCCCAAATCGCCAAAGGGTTATGTTGCGCCCTTTCAAACGCTACTTCATTAATGTAACAATTGCGAGGAGAGCTGGTGAACTTCGTGGTTTATTGCGGAAGGCGGGTATAAACAAAACGGAGGGTCCACATTTGATGGATTGTCTTATCGCTGCAACAGGTGAATACTATGGACTGATTATCTGTACAAGAAATAGCAAGGATTTCAAGAAATTTCGCACATATCAAGTGGCACAGATAGACTATCAAGTCTACTAAACTATCGAGTAAGTTGAATTCTAGGAGGAAATACTCTGGACGCTTTAGATATTGCACGTCATATTGTGGATGTGGTAGAAGACCGCAAGGCAGAAGACATTGTATTGTTAGATTTACGCCCGGATACCGTGATTGCTGATTTTTTCGTGATTGCGACGGGTTCAAGTAATCGTCAGCTACGGGCATTGACCGATTATGTCAAAGAAGAAGTCAAAGAGAAATTGAATCTCACATCATTTTCGATTGAAGGCACACCCGATAGCGGCTGGGTACTGTTAGATTACGGCGATGTTGTGGTACATCTTTTCTCGGAAGACCAACGTGAATACTACGATATTGAGGGCTTATGGAGCAATGTTGCTAACGTACTACTGAGTATTCAATAAACTTAGGACTTACGCAGTTGATTGTTATTTTCGGGCGCAGCACGCTGTCGCCCCTACGATTTCTAGCTTGAAGTGCGTAACGCCTAAAACTAAAAACTCGAATGTCATGCTCGGTATTGTTATGGCATTCGCTTGATAACCTGTAATTGCGTAACATGACTAAAGCAGTCATTTCTCATCACTGAGGGTTAAAACCACAGCTATCTAAAAACCATACCCACTAAAGGGGCAAAAAAGCAGGTCAGAGCGCCTTTTACTGCGCTTCCTGCGCCAAAGGTTAGCCAAATGCTTTAGCTTTTGCGATAGGATTCTATCAATTTCAAAAGTGCATAACTTCAGTAACATGAGTAATTAAAACATGAACATTTTGTAAGAGCAAACCGCGTGTGATTGTCCGTTTGGAAAAGCATGTAGACCTATTTCTGCAATGTCAAACAAGTTAAAATTGGCTAATTGATGACTAACAATCTATCCAAACGAGGAGCTATACTGTGACCGCAGCCGTAAATACCGAAGAACAAACACTAGCTATTAATACTATTCGCACCCTTGCGATAGATGCTGTACAAAAAGCGAATAGTGGGCATCCCGGTTTACCGATGGGTGCTGCATCTATGGCTTATACCTTGTGGCACAATCACTTACGCCATAACCCGAAAAACCCACACTGGCATAATCGTGACCGCTTTATCCTCAGCGCCGGACATGGCAGTATGCTTATCTATGCGCTATTGCATCTCACGGGTTATGATATTTCATTGGATGACCTCAAAAACTTTCGCCAATGGGGAAGCAAAACACCCGGACACCCTGAATATCGAGAAGTACCGGGTGTCGAAACCACCACGGGTCCACTCGGACAAGGCGCGTCTAACGCTGTTGGGATGGCACTAGCAGAAGCCTTTCTCGCCAAACATTTCAATCGTGGGGATGCCAATATTGTTGACCATTACACCTATGCGATTGTCAGCGATGGCGACTTAATGGAAGGCATCAGTATTGAAGCCGCCGCCTTAGCTGGTCATTGGGGATTAGGCAAACTGACTTTCCTCTATGATGATAATGGGGTCACATTAGATGGTAAAGCTGAGATGACCTTCACTGAAAATATTGAACAACGTTATCAAGCGCAAGGTTGGCATACGCTTCGGGTTGCGGATGGGAATGATATTGCAGCCGTCAATGAAGCTCTTAACACGGCAAAATCAATCACAGACAAACCGAGCATCTTGCTCATCCGAAATATTATTGGTTATGGCAGTCCTAATAAACAAGGTAGTAATAAAGCACACGGCGCAGCACTAGGCGTAGAGGAAGTCAAACTGACGAAAGAAAATCTTGGTTGGGATGCAGAGAAATTCTTCTATGTCCCTGATGCAGCGTTGAATCATTGGCGCGAAGCAATTGACAAAGGCAAAGCCGCCGAAGAGTCGTGGAATCAACTGTATGCCAAGTGGAAATCTGCCAATCCTGAACTCGCAGTTGAGTATGAGCAAGTTTTCGCAGGTGAATTACCGCAGGGTTGGGATAGTGATTTACCTGTTTACAGCGACGAAAAACCAATCGCCACTCGTAATGCGCTTAGTGCAGCTTTGAATGCGATTGCCCCATATATCCCCACCATGATTGGCGGCGATGCTGACCTTGCTGGAAGCACCAAAACACTTATCAAGGGTGAGGCGAATACCGGACACAAACATCCTACAGAGCGCAATATACGCTTTGGTGTGCGCGAACATGCTATGGGGGCGATTGTGAATGGACTGGCATTGCACGGCGGCATTATCAAACCGTATAGTGCGACATTCCTCACATTCAGCGATTACATGCGCGGTTCGATTCGGCTCGGTTCGCTGATGAAAATCCCGACGCTTTACCTCTTCACGCATGATAGTATCGGTGTCGGTGAAGATGGTCCCACTCATCAACCCGTTGAGCATGTCATGAGTTTGCGACTGATTCCAAATTTAACCGTTTTCCGCCCCGGCGATGCCAATGAAATGGTTGGCGCATGGAAAACAGCGATGCAACTGTCAGGTCCCGCTGTGATTGTCGGCACGCGCCAAAACCTTGCGGTACTCGCGGATAATGTGGCAGGGATTCATGAGGGTGTCTCACGCGGCGCATATATTTTGACCGAATCTGCCAAAATCAAAAAAGGTCGCCCCGAAGTGATTATTATGGCGACAGGCTCAGAGGTCGAAATAGCGCTAGAGGCGTTTGCAGCACTTGATGGCGAAGGTGTCAAAACTCGTGTGGTGTCGATGCCAAGTTGGGAATTATTTGATGCTCAAAGCGAAGATTATCAAGAATTTGTCCTCCCGTCAGACGTTCGCTCTCGTGTCAGCATCGAAGCAGGTACAACGCTCGGCTGGGGGAAATATGTCGGATTAGATGGTATTTCTATCGGCGTGGATACCTTTGGTACATCGGCTCCCTATGCCAAAATCTATGCAGAATATGGCATCACATCGGAGGCTATTCTGGAAGCTGTAAGCGTATTGGTCAAGTAAGTCCGCCGCGCAACGATATTTATTCAACTTAGAAGTTACGCACTTGCGTACAAAAATTGTAGGGGCGTACCCACGTGTGCGCCCGAAAATAACGGTCAACTGCGTAAGTCCTAAATCAATTGGTGGGACGTATGACGATACGCCCCTACCTAGACTTTGGCTATATTTGCAAAAAGAGAAGACTTTCGTTAAAAAGCTGAGTTAGTAAATAACAGCGAGTAGAAAGTCTATCTCTAATGTCAACTATCCCTCAAAATGAAGAACTTCTCAAGCATCTATTTG
>JAUZRW010000024.1 GCA_030950085.1 Anaerolineae bacterium | reverse complement strand
TTATGGACTTGTATTTTAGGGGTAGTATCATGGACAAACGGAAACATCGTAATATGAAGTGGAATCAGATTTTGCAATGGGTCATTATTGCGCTCATCATCAGCATTGTTGTCGGCAAATTTAACTTGTGGGCATTTTGGTGGATACCTTTTCTGTTCATCGGTCTTAATCGTTGCGGATGTGGCTGGAAAACTTGCAGCATTGACCAAGGCAAACGTAAGCACCACGACGATGATGACGATATAGATTATGTCTAAGATACAGATGCCCTACGGGGCATTTTTGACTTAGCCTGTAAATAGCGAATTGTAGTCGTCGTCTGAGTCATCATCGAGCAATATCAGTTCACCATCGTTCGAGACACCGAGTCGGCGATTGGCAAGTTCTTCTTGTAAGTAAGCGCGGTCATCGGGGGATAGTTGGCTCATAATGTGCTGTAATCGTCTTGGATTTTGGTCAAAGTCTGCCAGAAAATCATTTTTGCGCTTACTTGATGACCCTGAATTGCGCTCAACTAAAGTGCCGATGCCTGTGATGAGGGCAGTCAGCATGACAAAGGGGGATGAACAAATGACGGCTGCGGCTAGACCGATGCCGATACTATAGGCTGTTGTGCCATCAGGAAAACCCGCACCGAGAATCATGGCAAAGAAAAATATGCCAAAAAAGCCCAGCATGGTATATAAAGACCCCTTGAAAATACGGCGCATCATAACCGTCTCCAATAAAAATTAGATGAGAATATCATGTTTGTATTGTAGCACTAAGATTGTTGCTTTGCCCGTTGCAAATTGAGGGCTAACAAACGCCGTAAAATTTCTTCTTCATCGTCTAAGATGCTATGCGGAAAACCGTAAGCATCGCAAACTGCCTTATCGAGAGCATCATGCAATTCGGCGAGACGCGGCGCGAAATCGGCGGCGGCTTGTTTGGTGCGAATCGCCTCTTTACCCCGAAAGACATTGAGCGCATTGTAGAGATTAGTCAAGGTGCGGTCTTTCAAACCCCTTCCCCCCTCTAAGTCTCCCCCCACTGCGTCAGGGGAGACTGTATGCTCCTCCCATGATTTCGGGGGCTGGGTGGGGGACTTGCCTTGCTGCCATGCAGACCGTTCCTCGTGCAATTGTTTCGCGGCGGCGCTGATTGCCTGATACGCGGCTGATGCGGTGTCTTCGGCACGCGGTACCCAGGGAAACGGGAAGGTTTCAAAGGTCGTCGTTGGCGTATAACGCGGTCTGTCTTCTAACGATGTTCCCATTCGTAGTGACCAAACCTCATGCAGCTTGCTGTGCAGCACGCCAAAGAAATAATCATCATCACGAGCGATAGCGACTAACTGTTTATCTGGAGTAACATCTTCGTTCAACCAAACGAATAATCTATGTTTTGAGACTGTAGGCGTAGCAATGTAACGACTAATGCTTTGCATCGCTTCTCGCATCTTTGGACGAGTATTCCACAACAACCAAAACGGATAGTTGTTAAAATGTTTAGCTGTACGTTTTGGTATAACATTCTTTTTGACATACTCAAAAGGCATTATGTATTTTCGGGCTTCTTCTTCTGACATATCAACCCCAAAATCAATGATATATCTATTGCTAGAGTTCCGTACCAAATCAGAACCATTTGCTAGGGATTTTACTACCTTAGAATTGTCTATACCCAACGGATTTTGATGTTTCAGCATTTCAATTGCTTGATTAAAAGTAATGTCAAAGGGTCCACTTTTTTGTACACCAATAAAACCTATATTGGTATTCTCGAATAATGGTTTGGCAATTGTTAGGTCAACATCTTTTGTTAAATCGGCGTTAATTTTCGTAGCGGATTCGCCATCAAGAACTTTTTCCTGTTCTGTACCATTATCAAAGCCAATCATAGCAACACGTACCGCAGCACCCTCTAAAACCCAATCACGGTCAGACCATGCCATGAAAATATCACCTGTTTTTTTGATATTTTGTAGAACTTGTAGATTTGTACCCATACCGATTGAATTGGTTGCCAGCAAGCCAACTCGTTTTGCCTTGCCTCGTTCAATCTGGACACGAGCGCTTTCAAACCAGTATGCCACCAAATCAGTAAATGCCGGCAAACGTCCTTCATATAAGCTACGCAAATCATCAACATATTTATCGCCCAATTCACCGCGCATCTTTTTCGCACCCAAAAAAGGTGGGTTGCCAATGATGACATCCACAGCCGGCCAGTCGGGTTCAACTGCTCTTTGTCCCCCTCCTTGATGTTTCGGGGAGAGGCTAGGGGTGGGGAGCAGTACCTCACCAATGCGCGCCAGCACAGCCTCTATCTGCTGCAAGACTTCGCCATTACTAAAGCGCAGCACGCGCAAGCCCAAACTCTCGATATATGCTTGCCGCCACGCATCATATTCTTGCTGCTGTTCATGAATCGAGCCGTCTACTTCAATCACCAATTTGGCCGCCGCACAAAAGAAATCCGTGATAAAATTGCCGACAGGGTGTTGCCGCCGAAATTTGAAATTGTGGATTTGCTTTTTGCGAAGCCGTTGCCATAATTTCGCTTCCGCAGGGGTTGGGTCTTTCCGTATTTCACGAGCGAAGGGTTTCAGCTTTTCCCAGATTTGGCTTGTGGTGCGAGTTTGGGCGAGTTTCCCCCCTCTAAATCTCCCCCCACTTCGCAAGGGGAGACTTTCATTCTCTGAATTAAACTGTGCTGGTAAGGAGGGACTTTCTGTTCCCCTTCTTTGAGAATCGGGGAAGGGGCTAGGGGATGGGGAATATGCCAAAATCGCATCTTTGCAGACAATATTGCCCTGTAAATCTTCCAGAATTGGCTCTTTGAAGGCAGTGTAACCATTGCTGCGTCGCCATTGCAAATAGCCAATCCAGACGACGATACTCGCTAAGGCATGAGCAATCGGGTTAATTTCGATACCATACATTTGGCGCGGATGCACTTCTGGCATCGCTTCGGTCAAGCCACTGAATAAGGGCGACTTAATGACGACTTTTTCCATATCCATCAAACGCTGCAAGGCAACATAGAGAAAATTACCACTGCCACAAGCAGGGTCTAGCACGGTGATTTCGCGCAATTGCTTGAGCATCGTCTCGCGCAGTTGCTCTAATTGCTTGGCATAAGTGGTCTGTTGGCGACGGTTGCTGGTTTCTAAAGCCGCATCGTATTTTTCGCGGATAGGGGCGGCTTCTTTTTGGATACGCTGCCATTCACGCTGCAAGGGGCGCATCAAAACAGGTTCGACAATCAGTAAAATATCTTCACGGCTGGTATAATGTGCGCCGAGTTGACTCCGTTTGCTAGGGTCGAGCGAGCGTTCAAACAATGTCCCAAAAATTGCAGGCTCAATACTCTCCCAATTGAGACGCGCCGCTTTTTCGAGGGCTGTCAACGCCTCAAATTGTAATTCTTCCACGCGCACATCGACAAAGAGCGAGCCATTGAAATACGGTATTTTCTGGAAGAGAACATCGCCGCCATCTGCCATCGCCTTAAACAATTCTTCGAGATAGCGCATAAAGCGGCTGCTATCGTTGCGCGTTTGCTCCACAATCTCGCTAAAAATACCTGCTTCGCCGGTGGGTCCACTCGGCAACAGTGACACATCTTCGGCAAAGAGGCAAAAAACGAGTTTCGTCAAAAAATGGGCGATGCGTTCCGGTTCTGCCTGCCAATTCCGCATATTATCGGCAATCAGTTGGAAAACACTGGCAGCATCGGCGGTCACTTGTTCGGTATTACGGCGTGGGTGTAATTTCGCTGGGTCATGAAAGAGATTTCGCAGTGTATCGAGAACAGTCGGGCGTGTCGCAATTTCGTCATGGCTAAAGCGATAGACCTTCTTTTCAGTATTGGGGAAATTAGTATGAATCTCCCAATTTTGGATATCGGTCACGACTAAAAGTGGCGGATTTTGCAATTGTTCCCGATATTGCAGTAGTTGGTCATAAGCAGCGCGTAAATCCCGATATTTTTGCGGCGCTTTATATTCCACCGCGAAGTGGCGCTGCAAAAAAACATCGGCAAAACCTTGAGAGCCGGTTTGCTTCTTAATGCCATATTCAAAGGCATAATCATCATTGGCACTATTTTTGCCATTTCCTGTGGGCGTTTCATAATCAATGAGGCGGCAAACATCCATAAAATGCGCCTGATACGATGCCCGTTCGCTCAACTCTGTATTACGCCAATTCTCCACAAACTGCTGTGGGGTCAATCTCATCTGTGTTTCCTTCCCACACAATCATCATAATGGAAGATTATAATATCGCTAAGATGAATTAGCGAGTAGTACATGACCAAAACGGCTTTTATGTAGGGGCGCAAGGCATTGCGCCCGAAAAACACATAATCTAATTTTCAGAGATTAAATTGTTCATTCATGCTTTTGTTTCCGCTTGCTAAAACGCCGCAACAGCATATTCGGGACAGCTTTCGCCTCATCTAAGCCGAGCGCGATACTCACCCCGAAAAATACGCCGCCCCCGATGATGCCACCAGCGAGTGCCAACCGAAAATCTTGTACAGGCGAAATTTGTACCATGCCCCACAAAACAAGCCCCATCGCTAGTGACGCGACAATTGCACGCCATGAGCCGTCTAGCACAAATTTGTCGTTCACAGTACCAATTCTTCGGCGCATCAACCACCATAATACCGCCGCTTCTATCAGTGTAGTCAGAGCGTTGGCAAGGGCTAATCCGGCAAATGCTCCTCGTACTAAATTATCAGGGTCTCCAATAAAGCGAATGAAAATCAAGCTGAGGGCGATATTACTGAGCATCGCCCCCATGCCGACCACTACGGGAGTCCATGTATCAGACAGGGCATAAAAAGCCCGCGATAAAATTTCTAGCAGGGCAAAACCAGCAATTCCTGTCGCATAAAAGGCTAACGCCCATGCTGTCGCGGCCGTGCTTTCAGCCGTCCATTCGCCACGCTCAAAAATACTGACAATCGGTTTACCCAGCACGATAAAAGCGACCATTGCTGGAAAAGACAAAAATAACACACTTCGCATCGCCGTTGACAAGCGATTCTTGAAGCCCTCCATGTCATTTTCTGCGTAGAGAGCTGATAATGTCGGGAACACTGCCGAACCGACACTCTGCCCAATAATGCCAAGTGCTGTGAACATCAGCGTAAAGGCAACGCTCAAGGCGGCGATACTGCCTTCGACCATACCATCAGCGAGGATGATATTCACAACAAAATTAACTTGCACGACAGCTAATCCGAGTACACGGGGTCCCATCAAGCGCAAAATATCGACTACGCCGCGAATACGGAAATTCACTAGCGGGCGCAATCGAGCTTTAACCTGCAATAAGCCCGGTATTTGTATCAACAAATGCAGTACAGCACTCAAGACTGCGCCGTATGCCAAACCATAGACATTATTCGCACCGACCATAGCCACATCGCTCCCTTGCGGCAAATTAGGCGCGATGAATAATGCCCCAATCATGATGCCGATACTATTCATACTGACAGCGACACTCGGTAGAAAAAATAAGCCATGCGATTGTAGAATCCCCATCACTAAGCCACTGATAGCGAAAATAAACGGCGTGAGCATCATCAAACGCATCATATTCGCTGTGAGGTGTTGTACATCAGGCGAGCTATCACGCAGCAGAATATTGGCTACAATGGAATCGGCAAATATCGCGGTCAAAATTCCGAGAATAGCGGCGGCGATGGCGGCGAAAGTCATCACAGCACTAGCGAGTTGCCATGCGTTCGCCTCAGAATCTTCACGTTGTTTGGCAAAAATGGGAATAAATGATGACCCCAACGCGCCCCCTGCGACTAGCACAAAAATAATTTCGGGGATGCGCTGGGCAGCGATGAAGGCATCGAAGGCTGTTCCTGTGCCGAACTGTGCCGCAAGCACGCCTTGACGGATGAATCCTAGCACACCACTGGCGAGAAATCCGCCTAAAACAATCAGTGCAGCACGGGCAATTTGCTTATTCGATAGGGCGCGAGATTGTGACTTCAAATGACCATCCTGACTGTGTTGAAATTATGCAAACTAAGACTGCTTCCGTTTGCGGATTTCTTCAAGATGCTCTTTTGCGTCGATTCCTATTTTGCGGATATTTTTATCTGCTTCATGCCGATATTTCTCAATCAAATCTCTGTTTTCATGATAGAATGCCAGCGCACCATAGACTTGTGCCTCACTCAGATTATATTGCACAACGGTTGCATCCATGCCGTTGATTAACGCGGCGCTTGCGACTAAATGAGCGTTGGATTCTGTCCTACTGATGACAGCCCGTAGTGGATTCTCGCCTCTTAACTCAACATATTGTTCTATTTTGACTTCCATCATCTCTCCTAGCTAATGAAAATAAGTTGGCTTCTTAAATCTTCCATCGTACCAGCACCAGAAACTATCAATTCGTGGTATTCAATTAAGTTATTCACAATAATGCCAATATTGCCTTGTAAGTAAGATTGACCTCTGAATATACCTGCGTGGGATTTTCCCTGTGATAACCACTCTGTATGCAACACATCAAAATCATCATCTAATGACAAAACTGCTCTGCCACGTACCGTCGCATAGGTCAATATTTGCTTATCGCTACTATTATTTGGCATGTCAGCAATTTCTTCTAAGCGAAGTGCATCAACACCTTTTTGCCGTAACTGTACGGAAATCGCTTTGGCAATGTGTGTATCCGCTAATATCATCAATGTCACGCTATATCCTGTTTGGAACTTCAATCTCTATATACACAGTATACCGCAATCATATCCTTTTGACTGATTCTGCTAGGCGATATTGGCGTTTTGGCGGTTCAATTTCAGGTTTTGTACTGTTAGCGATAACACAGGCTGATAGACTTGATTGACACTTGGCACATGACTATGAAGTCGATATAATGTGCCTGTTACGTTCGAGACGACAATTGCTAGACATTTA
>JAUZRW010000239.1 GCA_030950085.1 Anaerolineae bacterium | reverse complement strand
TCATTATTATGTCGTTGTGGGTATGAATGAAGGCACAGTCGCCTCATATCTCAACAAACAATGGAAGCCGGATGCTAAAATAGAGTTTATCATGCGAACAAATGAAACTATTCCGATACTGCTTGCTAAAGCTGCAAAACGGATTGGAGACTCCTTTATTATCTCTAGTTACAATAGCTTTTCATATGAACGGTTTATCTCATCATTTATCAAAGAGCATGAAGCAAACCCAGAACATTTGATTCTCGCAGGGGCGCAATTAAATCTGACTCCTCATGCCGAAAATTATTATGCGGTATTAGATGAACAGCGTGTTACCAATATTGTGACCGAAAAACCTGCCAAAGATGTTCGCCAACTGATATTGGGAGAAATCGCCGTCTGTGGGTCACATTTTGTTGACTATCTACAAGCCCTAGATTTGCAAAAGACAAGCGCATATGGGAAAAATCTATTTCAGCTTGCAAAGTATTATGCAGCGAACCATGACGCTAAAGTGATGGCTGGTGAAACCTCATGGATATTACGTGTGCAAAGTGACAAAGACTTGCTCTTACTGAATAAACGCTTATTAGAAGATTCCAACGACTCACATATTTTGAGCGAATTACCCTATACGGTAAAAATCATTCAGCCAGTACGCATTGACCCCCAAGTGAGTGTTGGGCAAGGTGTCGTCATAGGACCCCATGTCTACGTAGAAAGTGGGAGTAGTATCGGTTATGGGGCAACGATAAAAAACGCGCTTATCCTAGAAAAAAGTAGCGTCCCAGCCAATACTCAGATTGATGGTGGAATCATGACAAGACGTGGTTTTTTTAAGGCATAATTGGGCGTTTGACCTACGTTGATGGCTTGCCCCTCGTCGCTGGCGAGTACGACGTTTATAATCGTGATTTATTCAAAAGCCTTGATTTAGGGATTATGTTTTGGCACAGTCGTATAAAGTCTGTCCAATTTGCGAGACATCAAACCATCACAATGCTGCTCTATGTACCAGTTGTGGTACGAATTTGCTTCGCATTGAACCTGTCTCAAAAACACGGCAGGCGGTTAATGTCATCACAACGCGCTACGATTATCGTTATGGCGAAACAGACCTGCTTGAAGAATCGGTCAGTAAGCGTGCCAATGTCTATCTCATTTTGAGCTTTACACTGATTGTCGTGATTGTTTTAGGCGGATTAGGTCTCTTTTTCACACGCGATTTATTGTTCAGTAACGACAATGAAGAAGAACTTCCAGCAAGCATCACAACAAACACAGCGCGTCCGACGCTTGATGTTGCCACTGTGACAATTGGACCCCCAACAAGCACCTTTACCTATACACCAGCACCCACAGTCACGCCATCCGTTACGCCGACTCGCGGTCCTTGTGTACAAATCATCCAGCAGGGAAGCAACTTAATAACGGCGATTCTCAATTGTGGGCATCGTTCACAAGATGTTGTCCCAACCGTCTTAGCAATGAATAATCTTTCAGATGCTAATACAGTACGGGTGGGTCAGGAAATATTGATTCCGTGGCCGACAACAACCCCTGACCCTAATGCGACACCAACATCTATCGCAACTGAAGCACAAGGGCTAGATGCCAATTCAGGTGAAGATGCACAAGATGTCTTGATTGCTGATGAGTCGATTTTAGCATTTGCTGATACACCGATACCTACACTGCCAGTAGGAGTTCAGTGGCATTACGTCCAGCCAGATGAGAATATCATTAGTATTGCCTTTCAATATAGCGCAGATGTCAAAACACTGTCTGAACTCAATCGGGAAATTGACTTTGCGCGTTGTGATTTTGGTGAAACTTATGGGGGTCCAGAATGTCTTGTGCAATTATTTCAAGGACAAGCCGTTCGTGTTCCAGCACCCACGCCGACACCGACTCTATCCCCAACCTATGACCCCAATTCGACGGCGACTCCTACGCCGACTGCGACAGTTAATATTCCGAGTCCCTACAGCCCCACAGACCGCGAGTTTTTCTATGCAGACGACTTGGTCACATTACGTTGGATTGCTTCTGCTACCTTGCAACAGGGCGAAGTTTACAGGGTAGATGTACGCGATTTGACGACAGGCGCATCTTACATGGCGCTAACATCACAATTATCATTTTCGCTTCCATTAGAGTGGCAAGGAAGCGCATCAGAGCGTCATGACTTCGAGTGGACTATTGGTATTGTCAATGAAGATAATCCGACAAGTGTGCGCTACCAAACCACACCGCGCAATTTTGTCTGGCAGGGCATACAGGAAGGCGATTAATTTTATGAAGCAGGTCATCACAAGCTGTACTGCTGTATTTTTCAGTCTCATGATAGCTGGCTGTAATGTGGCAACGCCCAATGCCACGCCGACAGTCGAAGTATTAATCAGCGACACCCCAACACTTGTGGTGACACCCTCAGCAACAGCAAGCGCCACGCCGTCTACAACACCGACAGAGGCAATAGTCGAGGTTCCGGTACAAGTCGCCTCCCCATTACCGAGTCAAGCACCTGACAGTATGGGTGCCACACTAGAAGTTCCGCCGACAGTTTCAGAAGAACCTTTCTATCGCTATACCATTCAGGAAGGTGAAACACTCGGTTATATCTTGCGGTTACAGCCATGGGGCTATCCGCCATTTGATGCTGCAATTATTCAAGCGGTTGTCAGCCTCAATGACAATATGACGAATCCTGATTTTCTTCCGCCACCCGGAAGTGAGTTACTCATCCCAAAACGTACTCCGACACCGATTCCAGAGGGCATTGACCTGACGTTAACTGCTGCGGCAGGGCGAGGGGAAAGCCTATGTGGAAATTCAGTCTGTGTGCCGGGTCAAGAATTTGGCAATCATGAGGTTCAAGAAGGCGAAACGCTCGTTGGCATTATGGAATTATACGATACGACGCTTGAGGTCTTAAGTCAACAAAACCCGAATTTAGGTTGGTTCGGATGCGATTTCACCAATCCGAGTGGGGGACCTAATTGTAATCCTAATATTCGTATTGGAGACAATATTAGCGTTCCACTGCCAACAAGAACACCTGTCCCTACAACAACGCCATCCGGTAATGAGACCGCTACCCCCACACCGACATATCTTCCTGCGCGAACCTTCTTCCCGCCGCAAGGGGCATTGGCATCAGGTCGGGTCGAATTACAATGGGTGAGTGTCGGGATTTTGCAGGCCAATGAAGTATATTTAATTGAAGTCTCTGACCGTACTATCAATAC
>JAUZRW010000238.1 GCA_030950085.1 Anaerolineae bacterium | reverse complement strand
ACACGTAGAATCTGGGGAAAAACTTAGAAAAAGGATGAACTACAAAGGCGCAAAGAACACAAAGAAACCTATTCAAAATCATGCTCTGCGCCTCTGAGTCTCCGTATCTCTGCGTTAGGCTTTTTGACGTTGTAAGCCCTTAGAGTTTTCTCGTAAGGGCATAGTACGCTAATTTTCAAGGGGCTGATTCTGCTTGGAATAGGAGACCGTTAATGGCATAGATTTCGCCAGAGTTCGTCAAGCCGTTATTTTGCCCGTCACCCCCCATACCATTCGGAATAACATCAAGAATCCCATCACCATCCAAATCGTAGACGGCTAGACCATAAGCCATCATATCTTCGCTATCAGCGCCAATAACATACTTTGTGCGAATATCCTCGCTGGGTAAGAGGATACGCTCATCACTCCCAAATCCTTGACTTGCCCCAAAGAGTATCACCAGCATACCCGCATTTCTGCGCGTCAATTGGTTAAATCCGATGGGGTCATAGTTTGGAGCGCCATATAACAAATCGTCAAAACTATCATTGTCAATATCGGCAATGCGTAGAATGTCGCCGCCTTTACTGCTCGGCTGGTCAGGATAAATGACAACGGCATTATCAGGGATAGTGTTGGCAAGGTCTATCATTTGCCCACGCGCTAGTTCAGTGCCAAAAATCACCCAAGCCTCGCCTGCTTCGGGCATCTGATTATCGAGTCCGTCAGAAACCAATGTCCCGATAGCGAGGTCAGTCAAACCATCGCCATCTATATCCCCAGCCGCTAGTTCTTCTCCCAATAAATCATTGGCATCAACCCCATAGATGACTGAAATTGTGTCGCTAGTGGGTTGACCGTTCACATCAATTTGATTTGAAAGTTCAATCGTTTGTCCGCGCAGTGTATCCCGCCCGAAGATAATAAACGTATCACCTGCATTGTAACGCAGATTGCCGGGTCCATCACCGCCGCCAAAATCTAGCCCACCTAGCCCAGCAGAGCCACGCCACAATGCCGCACTGACTATCACATCATCAACCCCGTCATTGTCAACATCCGCGCCGAGTAATGTTGACCCCATCAAATCGTCGATATCAGCACCGATAATTCGTGTTGCTGTTTGAGGGGGTTGCCGTAAGTCAATCGTGTTTCCATATTGACCGAGTATGTCACTGCTACCATAGATAATCCAAGTTTCACCGGCATTGACGTTTCGGTTCTCGATGCCATCAGCTTGATTGGCACCTATCAATAAATCAAGGAAACCATCGCCATCAAAATCGCCGCCATCCACCCAGATACCGAGTCTGTCTTCGGCATCAGCACCATCAATGACCAATATATCTGAACGGGCATTGATATCAATCCTACCGTATCCAGCAAAACTATCTTGACCGAAGATGAGATATGCTGCCCCTGCACGGCTGCGTTGATTGTTTACTCCGCCATGATTTTGTGCGCCTACTAGGATATCATCAAAGCCATCGGCATTAAAATCACCGACAAAGATTTCTGTACCGAGCATATCTTCTGAACGAGCGCCGCGTACTGTGACAACAGCCTGTCCTTCCGGCAATGGACTATTCATATCTACGATGCCGCCAATCACACAAACATCCATGATAATTCGTAGATGACCAGCATTGTTACGCCAACCTTCTAGAGCGCCAAAACTAGAATTTTGCCCGGCAACCACGATATCGCCACAGCCGTTACCATTAATATCACCCACAGCAACAGGTTGTCCGGTTGTGGATGCTCCCGTGGGTGCGTCATAAAATGTCATGCGTGATGCCGTGTCGGTTGTGCGTAAATCTAGCAGATTGCCGCCAGTCGGGTCTGTATTTTCTTGTGCGCTAATCGTTCCCGCTAATATGTACAACACAAATAGCAAAAAGAACCTATCCCAAGCTCTTGATTTCATAAAACTCCTTAACTGAGGGTGAAAAAGTGCTTATTCTATGCTATTGTTTCTGGAACAACTTTATCAGATAATTTGCCATCTTCTAGCCATAGTACACGGTCAGCAATATTACGTAGGCGATGGTCGTGGGTAACGATGACGATAGAACGTCCTTGGTCTCTTCCAAGCCCACAACACAGTAATTCCATGACTTCATATCCTGTTTTACTATCGAGATTACCAGTGGGCTCGTCTGCCAAAATAAGAGGTGGGTCATTGGCTAAGGCACGGGCAATCGCCACACGCTGTTTCTGTCCACCAGATAAATCAGAGGGTAAGTGATCCATCCGTGTTTCAAGTCCCAACAGGGTGAGCAATTCCTCAGACCGTTGACGAGCTTGTGACGCATGGATGCCTGCCAGATTACTCACAATTTCGATATTCTCACGGGCTGTGAGCGATGCCAGCAAGTTGTAGGCTTGAAAAACGAAGCCGATTGAATTGAGGCGAAGTTGTGGCAGTTGTCGCTCTGTTAAATTGGTTGCCTGAACGCCATTAACCCAAATATCGCCGGATGTCGGGCGCAGCAACAAGCCCGCCATGCTCAAAAGTGTTGTCTTGCCACTGCCAGATGGACCCATAATAAGTACGATTTCGCCGGATTTGACCTGTAAACTAACATCATCGACAGCCCGTATTTCAGTATTACCGCGACCATAGATTTTCGATACATTTTTAACTTCGATACTATACTTAACAGTCACTATATGCCTCCTATCACATGACCAAAAAAGTTTTTATGTAGGGGCGCAAGGCATTGCGCCCAAAAAACACATAATCTAATTTTCAAAGATTAAATTGGTCAAGTACTATATCTTGAAGCTAATCTCTAAATTTATGCCTTGAAAGCCACCAATGGGTCAATCTGAACAATGTGAGCCATCGGCAATAGTGCAGCGACTATTGCCACAAAGCCTAGAATGGGCGCTTGAAGAATCCAGCGTGTCGGCTGTAACAGAATAGGCATTTCTGGGACAAAACGCACCACAATGATTGCCAGCCCATAGGCAGCAAGAACGCCGACAATATATCCTAGTGCGGCAGATACCAGTGATTGCGAGAGAACAAGCCGCAGAAGTTGGCTCGGTTTAGCCCCAATCGCTTTGAGAACACCATATTCTTGTGTTCGCTCTAACGTAGCAGTATAAATTGTAATGCCAATGACAAGCATCCCAATGACATAGGAAATCGTATTCATCATCTGGACGATATCCGCACCCATCTGGCGTATCATTTCTTGGTCACTTGCGATGAAGTCTGCTTTTGTCAGCAGATTTGCATCTGGGATAGCGGTTTGAATATCGGCTATCAGTGTCTCTAAATCCGCATCTTGCTCTGGCTGAATGAGGATATAGCTGGCACTTTCTGGCGATACGCCCATCAACAAAGCCATTGCTGTCTTATTCGCAAAGGTGATACTGGTTGCCATGCCAAATGTGCCTTCTGTGAGACCAGCGATTCGCAAATCATAGCCCATCACTTGAAGACTATCTCCGATACTCATTCCGTAGCGTTCAGCAATGATGCGGTCAATGACAATCTCATTTGCTGCGGGGTTAGGACTTCCTTCGACAAGCGACCATGGACCACCGAGAGGCGCATTAGGAGCCACCCCAAATATATAACTGAAAATAATCGTGCCGTCAATTTCGATACCTACATTGGCATACAACACACCAACAGCATCTTGTACACCGCGAACAGACCGCACACGCTCTATCGCATCACTTGGCAGAATAGACGAACTCATGTGCATATTCTCGACCCCAGACTGCATGAGCCAAAGTGGGGCAGGTTGATTGCGGATGTAGATAATCGTATGTTCTTCAGAGCCGGCAAAGATACCATCCATTAATAGAATGAGTAGTACCGCCAGCGCGACACCCCCCACGCTGACGACCAGTCGGATAGGTTGATAAACGAGGTTACGCCATGCAAGTTTGAGCATTATGATTTGTCTCTCACTGGTTGAAAACCTTTGCTGGGTCAATATGTGCAATTTGTCGTATCGGCAACAAGGCAGCCAAAAGGGACATGATTAAGGCAACGATGGCAACAAAAAACATCATTTTAGGTTCGATAATAATTGTAAACTGCGGCATCGCTCGCATAATAAGCCCTGCCACCAGATAGGCTAATCCCGTTCCGACGATGAAGCCCAAACCTGTACGATACAAAGTCTCGCGTGAAACCAGCCAAGCCAGCCAAGCATTATTAGCACCAATCGCTTTGAGAACACTATATTCTTGCAATCGTGCCTGAATGTTACCGTAGGTGATGATTCCCATGACCGCAATGCCAATCGCTGTACTGATAAAAAGCATGATATTGATGGGTGCGTCAAGAACGGTTGCCAGCACGCGACGGTCAGCCGCCGCCATCTCATCGGGCGTGAGAGCCGAAACACCGTCAAATTCAGCTTCAATCTCTTGAGCCACTTGATTCGCATTTGCAGTGTCTTTAAGATTTAGCAAAAAGAAACTCGCAGTTTGGGGTTGTTGCAGAATAGTCTCTGCGGCTTGTTGTGAAATAAACACATAGGGACTCATCCATGAGGAGGTTTCGCGGGTCAAACCAACAACCATAAAATCTTGACCTAGGATAGAGACAGCATCACCTAACTTAATATTGCTACGCCATGCCAGCCACGTATCCAACAAGATTTCATCATCACCCTCAACTGCCCGTCCTTCACTGATATTCCAAGGACCACCAATCGCAGAATCTATATTGTAGCCAATCAACAGAATGGGTGTTTTCGCAGATTGCTGTGTGAAAATCACATCTGCTACGATGATATGACGGACTTCACTAATGCTATCATTGCTTTCAAGCTGCTCATGGAGTGCTGTGGGAATCGCAGAATTGGACGAGAAAAAACCTTTGACACCAAGTTGTGAAATGACTAAATCAGCACCTGTATTGTTGATATACGCCGTGAGTGACGTAAACATCCCTTCTCGTAGCCCTAAGAGCAGCGCGATGAGTGCTAATGTTGCAGCAATCCCGACTATTTGGAGTATTAACTTGCTGGGCTCATGTATCAGGTTTCGTAACGCAAGTGGCACACCCATATATTTTCACTCCTGATGATTCTACCTTATCCTTGTTTAACAAAGTATCTCTGATAAGCCTATAGACTCTATCTCACTTTGCAATTTTGTGTGAGGCATGGTGAAACCCCGAAAGGGGCTTATGTTACATCCCCATATTTAAGATGTCTGCTTGTTTAACAATGCTTGTGATTCGCGTAAAGCCCCTTGGGGTGAATGCAAATAATCAATACCACCGTTAACCTCGCTCAAATCTGCTGTGAGTGGATTACCGCCCAAGTAATCTTCCAACATCGGATGCAAATCCAGAGTCCCTTTGTGACTGGGCATATGAAATGATGTTTGTCCACGATTTCGTTCAGTAATCAGACTCTCTAAAAATGGCATCCGCGTTTGGTCAGGAAAAGTGCGATGCGTCATATGATTAATCGTCTAATTTGAGAGTAAGCAAACCTGTCGTTGGTAATTTTACTTTTGTTTCATGAACAGGTTCTTCGCCGCGATGTTCTTGACGGAATGCTGCGGATTTTGCGGCAAGTTCTTCTAGGGCAGATTCATCTAAGGTGTCTTGGATTTTCTCATAGATGACTTGTTCCTCATACCGAATATGACTCACCATGTATTCACCCAATGACCGTAATAGGGGGGTTGTATTCTCGAAGTGTGGCATGTGCGTCAATTCTTCAAACTTATCTCGTAGCCACATATGGTCAGTCTTGAGCGCATCAATCTCTTTTTTTGCTAGGGGGACGTGTTGCAAATAAAAAGGATACGCCACCTCTTCTTCTTCCCTTAAATGCAGTTCACCGCCCTGATTCCAGAATTTCAATAAACTCTCGACCACATCGCCGGCATTAGTCGCCCGTTCATCACCATCCATGAGCCAACGAATATTTTGTGCGGCGACAAGGAATTCGTGATGGTCTTGTGATAATTTGATGAGCGCAGGATGTCTGTTAATTGGCATAGGTTCTAATCCCCCCTTCCAAATATGATGTTGTATCTATTGTACTGCTTCATTTTGCTTGGATGCAAGTATTTGATAGGAATACTATCATCAAACAGTGTTGTAAAAAAGTGATAAATGCTCTATTTCGGTACAACTTTACTGCGTAGAATTTGCGTAATAAGAGATAGTACAATCAATAGGGGACACTAAAATGACTTTGTTTATGGCGCAGAACTCGCTGATATGGGAACGCGCCTTTTCGCTATCTTCATTGATGGCATCATCTTGAGTATCATCACGGGATTGCTCTTTGGCTCAGTAGAACACCGCGCATGGACAATCGGTTTTGCCCTGACGCTGGGCTACAATTGCTTCTTCCCTTTAACATTGTTCCTGAAACTCAGAAACAACAAACACAGTAACCAGTATATTTTATACGGGTTGCGTAGAACAGGTGTTATATTATGCTGTTCGTAAGTCACTTTTTTTGGGTGCAAATTAAGTTGGCTTGATGCAACGTACCCGCCGCATAAAATTGAACGTTACCGTTGAAAATTTCACGAAAGCAAGGTCTGCAAAGAAACTCAAAAAACTGAACCACAGAGAACACGGAGGACACAAAGAATCAAGTTCAAAATTTTCTTTGCGCCTTTCATCCTTTGCATCTTTGCGTTACGCATTTTATAAAAATATGCTGAATGTTACTAATAAATACCTAAAATATAATGTGACATGCCTTGGACAAGAACACTCATGCTCTTTACCCGTCATCTTCGACATCTTCCAACGGCGCATTATCCACTAAAAACGATGTTATCTCTGTAAACTCAAGCCCATTATTTGTGCTTGAGTAACGTCCCTCAATCCGTAGAATCTTGCCGATGAGACGATTGGGTGCAATATCCAATATGTCTGCATTACGGTCTAATAACACGGGTATATCGTAAATTGTCACTGTTCGTCCATTGATAGATTCGACTCGTCCTTCGATGACAGCATTCGGAACACGATTTGCTGTGCTGATGATAGGCGGCACGCCAGCAATAGTAATACCGTAATAATTCAGCGCACCATAACCCGTCACTGTCACGATAATGAGAAGAACAATTGCCAATAATAAGGATAAGCGGCTACCTTGACGGGATTTATCAGGCTTTTTTGTCCCTGATTCAGTCGCGGCAGTTTGGCGTGAGGCAACTGACGGTAGGGTTTTTTGACGAGCCATATCTACTATCATGGTCGGTGGTTTTGGTTCACCTGCAACAGCAGCTGGAAGTGGTGTGATTTTTAGCGAGATACGCTCAGATGGGCGTGAACGGGTATCTAAGCCCGCAGGTACTTGCTTAGATTCGTTAGCCTTTGCAATTGCCTCTCGCAAATCACGCATGAGAGCATTACAAGTTGGATAGCGATTCTCAATATCTTTTGCCATTGCTTTTTGCAAAATTGGGAGGAATGCTGGATGTAACTTGGGATTGATTTGAAGAGGGTCTGGTATTGGTTCGCTGATATGTTTCATGGCAATTTCAAAGGTTGTTCCCTCATGAAAAGGAACAACCCCTGTTAGGATTTCGTAGAGTATCACGCCCAGCGAATAAACATCGGTTTGCGGCTGCACAGTTTTGGAATTGATGGCTTGTTCGGGTGCAATGTAATGAGGCGAACCAAAAATCTCGCCCTTTGTGCCTTCTGTAACATCGAGTGCCAAGCCAAAATCTGTCAAAATGGCACGCCCATCGCGGCTTATCATGATATTCGAGGGCTTAATATCACGATGAATGACACCATTTTCATGGGCATAATCCAGTGCATCTGCGACCTGTTGCATAATTTCCAGCAGAGTCACATAATCCATCAAACCATCATCAAGCTGATAATCTTGCAATACCCAATGTAAATCAGCGCCATCCACATATTCCATCGCCATATAATACATATCATTGGCTTCATTAAAGCGATAGATAGCCACAATATTGGGATGACTCAGTTTTGCAATTGCCCGTGCCTCACGGTCAAAGCGTTCTTCGTATTGTGTGGTATGACGGGATGAATAATCAATGACTTTGAATGCCGCATACCGCTTGAGCTTGACATCCATTGCCCGATACACACGAGCCATACCACCCTGTCCAAGCAGTTTTTCTATGAAATAACCATCAATTGTTTTGCCAATCAATGGGTCTTGCTGTTTCACTGTCATGATTGCCGCCACTCACCGTCGCACCAAATAAAAGATAATCTCTCTAGCGATTGTAACAGCGTTTGTGATAGGTTAACAAGCTGTAACAGTTTTCGGCTGGCATGGTCTGTGTGATAGGGGATGCAATGTTATAATCGACTCAGACAGCCTAACAAGCTCCTTTCGGGGTTTCATCGCTTATACAGTAATTCATTGCGATTTGAGAATCTGTAAAGGTATCAAGGCTATTTTGTTAAACAAGTAAAGAGTGCCACGGACAATGACCCATAATCAAACACGTCCGCCAACAAGCATTGCTATCAACATGGATATCGACTCTATCGTCGCAGCACTCATTTATGCTGATGGCACAGTTGAAAATTTACAGTTTGTAACCACACCTCATGGCGGTGGCATTGATGCTATTTTGCAGGCAGTGGTCGTATTGTGCCGACGCTTGCAAAAAGAAGCACAAGATACACCCATTATTGGTATCGGTGTCAGCACAATTGGCTTGGTTCAGCATACGACAGGTACGATTATTCACGCTGATGATACCTTGTCGCTCTTAGAAGATGTCCCTATTGGAGATGTGCTAAAAACCGAATTTAACCTACCTGTTCGTATAGAAAATAATGTCAATGCGATGGCAATTGCTGAGATGGTGCTTGGGACAGGGCAAGATTGTGATAGCTTCCTTTATATACACGCGGACAAGTTGTTAAATGGCGCAGTCGTGCAAAGTGGGCGTATCTCGCACGGTAGTCATTCGGGTGCTGGGCAAATTGGTCAGTTGGTAGCAGGCTGGATGGCAGAAAAGCCGATTCGCTTGGCACAAAAGGCATCCGGTATGGGGATTGCTAGTGATTATAATATGCGTTCACGTAAATTCCGCGAAATTGACATTAACGATATCATCCAATTTTCTCATCATGGCGACCAACTCGCTATACGTGTCATCCGTGATGGAGCTCATATACTCGGCTCGGTATTGAGCCCGGTTGTCAACCTAATAGACCCCGAACGTGTCATTGTTGGGGGCTTACTAGCATCTATTGGTGATGTATGGTGGAAAACATTTCAAGCGGCACTCGTACAACATTCTTCACCTGTCTTGAATCAAGTCGAAATCGTGCGGGCAGAGATAGAAGAACATGCTGGCATGGTGGGTACCGGTTTGTTGCTTCATCAAGTTGCTGCCATGAGCCAAAAGTAGAAAACGTAGGATATGACCCAAAATTAAGGGCGATAGATACGAATTTCGACTATAGTTAGGATGTTGTTTGTTAACAAATTTTCCATAAGGAGTATGAGCATGGCTCAACAACCGTTCATTGCAAAAGTTATTGGTATTCCACATATTCCATCAATTGTTCAAATTAATGTGCGTACTGGACCCGGTACGAATGCTGATATTGCCTTCAAATCCCCAGTTGGCACAGCAAATTTACCGATTATTGAAGTGCAAGAAGATGCTGAAAAACGCAATCTTGAAGGCAAAACATATCAATGGTTTCGGCTTCTGTTCCCACAAGGCGAAGGTTGGGCGCGAGATGACCTCATCGAAATTTCCGGCGATGGTACAACCGTGGGCTATCCTATTTTATCGAATCCGATTACGGCATTTAGCATTGCACGTCAGCCTGTCACAACGATTCAACCCGGTCAAGAAACTACGCCTTCATCAAGCGAAACCACGCAAACATTTGGATGGGCTTCTCCACCCATCGTAGAAACGCCAGCCGACGTTCAGCAAGAAGTTGTTGAAACTCAAACAGCTACATCTGCGCCCACGGCAGTAGGGGAGGCAGTTGCTATTGCGATGGTTGAAGGTGTTAAATTACGCCCCGGACCCGGTACAGGTCACAATCCCGTCGCGGCACGGATGCCCTTTAAATCTACCGCAAAAATTCTTGATTCAGCATCCGGCGATGACGGTAAAGACTTCCTATGGGTGAAATTAGAGTATCAAGGGACACAAGGTTGGGCGCGTGAAGACCTTGTGCGCTATACAGGTGCATTCGGGACATTAGGGCGCTCTGCGGATGACCAATATCCCAACCCAGTACAAAACTCCAATTGGGTGCGTGACTTTGATTATCCGACTGCCAGCCGCTTACCCTGGGTGCATTGGGGTTGGGATCATGGTGGCTTGGGTCAGCGTAAGGGAGCAGCCATTCTCGCGGGACCTCAAGGCGGTAAAGTGATTGCCACGGCTGTTTGTCAACGCTGTGGCTCGGAAGGAGCGAGTGCGCCGGAAAAAGGTTTCTCGCTATCTGACCAACGGGTACTCGGCGATGCCGGTTGGAATTTTGGCTATGGTCACTATGTCATCGTGCGCTATCACAACGATATCTTGCCCGAATCAACTAAAGCCGAACTCGCCAAACGGGGTTTTGAAGGCGGACATTGCTTCGTGATGTATGCCCACTTACAAGATATTTTGGTACAAGCCGGGCAAGATTTACAACCTAATCAGCAAGTCGCCACACTCGGCAACAGTGGTAATTCCGAAGGACCCCATCTACACCTTGAACTGCGTGCTGATAAAAATGCCAACAATCGCAGTTGGGCTTCTATGAAGAAAGGTCTCATGACCCCACAAGTGCTGTACCTGCGCTAAGATTACCTCGAATTTTCGCAATCCATGAATGTGTAGGGACATCCAATGGGTGTCCGCTCTTTACTCACGGATAACTGAATAGATACCACCAAAAAACAATAAAGGCATCATTGTAAAATTCTAACCTTATATTCTTCCATATGTTCGACTCTTCAAGAATGAATGTTCTATAATGGACATAAGCTGTAACCTACCAAAGGTCGAACATCCATGAAACGCTATACCGATAATGAAAAACAACATGCACTACGCCGCCTAAAAAATAATCGGGGTGATGTACCGCTAACCAGTCTGCAAACTCGTATCTCGGAACGTACACTGTACGATTGGAAACGCAAACTCCGCTTGCAGGAAGACCTTGACCGCAACTTGCAGCACAAAAAAAACACTGCTGCTGCTGCAACCGCCGCAAACCTCCATATTGAATCAATGCTTGACAACACTGTCGAGATACTTGGCCATGAGTCCAACACACACTCAGAAGATAACGATGAAGAAGTAGAACACGAATATGTTCGCTTCCGCGATAACCTCATTCGGCATATTGATACACTGCTACAAACCTTGTCCGATGACCCCGACCTTGCTCATCGTCGTGCCATTGCTCTCACACGCTTGCTAGATAGAGTGATCACACTAGAATCACTCGTCAAGGAAAAACAGCCCATTACGATTCGCTATGAATTCCGACAATATGATGGCTCACTCGGTCCCACACCTTCATTCAAAGTACGAGATTGGCCTCCCGGTGCGCCCCAAACCAGAGATTGGAATCCAGATGAAGACTCATAAAGATGTAAAATGTTCTCTATATCATCATCGCCGCACGCGAGACGCTATCAACCTCACCAGAAAGCAATAGTTCATAGACTTTTGCCATGTACTTATACAGAATGGTATCACGTTCAATGAAGGGGACATGCTGGCGAATTAAATCATAGACCGGTTGAGTACCTTTGCCGAGTGTGGCGTTTTCGTCCAATTCTTCGCGCCGAAAGTCGATTCCCTGTGCGGCGGACATCAACTCAATTGCCAGAATACGCTCTACATTGGTATTGATACGCCGTGCCTTTATCGCGGCTGTTGCGCCCATGCTCACATGGTCTTCTACGTTAGCCGATGTCGGGATACTATCGACACTTGCCGGATGTGACAAAATTTTACTTTCGGTTGCCAGTGCTGCCGCCGTATATTGCATAATCATAAAACCACTATTGAGACCGCCTTCTTTGGTCAAAAAAGCCGGCAGAGTCCATGTGTTGCTTGCCTCATCAACCAAGCGCATAATCCGCCGTTCACTGATATTACCGAGTTCGCTCATTGCCAAACCCAGATAATCCATGGCAATCGCTAATGGTTCACCATGAAAATTACCACCACTCAAGACATCAATCGCCCCTGTTTCGCCGTCAATAAAAATGAGAGGGTTATCGGTAACAGCATTAAGTTCAATCTCAAATGCCCAACGACAATAAGCAATCGCATCTCGTATTGCACCATGCACCTGTGGAATACAGCGCAGCGTATAGGCATCTTGAACATTTTTCGAGTCCGCATCGCGTGTGAAATGACTCCCTGCAAGCAAATCTCGCAAATGAGCCGCACACTCAATTTGGCGCGGAAAAGGACGTAGGTTATGAATCCGTTCATCATAAGCAATCGGTGTTCCGTTCAACGCCTCCATGCTGAGACAGCCAGCAATATCAGCCACGGAATTGATATTCTCAGCCCGAAAGGTTTCCAGCACGCCCAAGGCACACATAATCGTTGTGCCATTTGTCAGAGCCAGCCCTTCTTTCGCCGCGAGTTTTATCGGTTCAAGTCCAGCGCGTTTCATTGCCTCTGCGCCATCCAACTTTTCGCCCTGATAAAATGCCTCGCCTTCACCAATCAATGGCAGCGACATATGAGCGAGAGGGGCTAAATCACCACTGGCACCTAATGAGCCTTTTTCGGGGATGACTGGATGCACACCTTTGTTGAGCATTGCCAGCAGCAAATTAATCGTTTTGAGGCGGATACCGCTATGACCGCGTGCCAATGTATTTGCCCGAATCAACATAATGGCTCGGACTGTCGGGATGTCAAAATCGGGACCGACTCCCACAGCATGACTAACGAGGATGTTATATTGAAGTTGCTCAACCTGTTCGGGTGGAATCACCTTGTCTTTGAATGCGCCAAAGCCTGTGGTGATACCATAAGCTACGCGACCTTCGCGCAAGAGTTGTTGTACTGCCTCTGCCGCACGCTGCACTTTCGCCTGCGCCTCTGTGCTGAGAACGACTTCTAACTCTTCAAAATTGCCATAGGCGACAGTAATAACTTGTTCAAGCGTTAAATTTTCGCCATCAATTACGATTTGTTGCATGAAAATTACCTCCCGTTGTTTGTGAGGGTTATTATTCTGATAAAGAGGGCAGGTGACAAGCGACAGGTGAGTCCATTAACGCAAAAGGGCGAAACACTTGCCTCGCCCAAGAAAATTATACTGTATTTCAAGATAATTTATTCAAGATTATCTTTGAGGTTTTGTAGACTTTTTTCCAAGTTGCTGGTGTTCATCCGTTCAATAATGATCTTATTTGCCAATTGTCCGAGTGCGCCGCCCTTCATTTCGTAATCGACTGTCGCCTTGAGTCGTGTCCCATCGCCTTCGGGGATATAGTCCCACTGATATGTTCCATGAATCATGCCATCCATCTCAAAGACGAAACGCTTGCCATAGTCATACTCTTTAGCCGTAGCAGTCATTTCAAAGCGTGCGCCAGAGGCAGAATAAATCTGCTCCGATTTGCCCCCGACTCGAGGCCATGTATCATCGGGTGTGGCTTCAATGACACCTTCATACCACTCTGGTGTACGACTAGCATCCATTCCGTAATCAAATACTGTCTCTGGTGAAGCGTTAATGAAAATATCGCGCTCAACATGGGTCGCCATTGTTCTTCCCTTTGTCTATGATTGACTATCTTAAATTATACGGATGATTGTGAGAGTTGACAAATGCTATGGCAGATAGCTCCTTTCGGGGTTTCATCGCGCTTCACACAAAATTGCACAGATACAATGTTTGCATAAAATCAACAATAGCGAAATGGCTTATCTATTCTCAATATCCCCCTAAATTTGAGGGGTTGTCGTATATGGCAATCCCCCTCACACTAATAGAGAGGGATTTCTTTGTACAAAACAACTTTTATTAAGTGAGGTGTCATGTTGACACAAAACAACTCGCTGCGCGTGGGTGATTTAGATATTGATTTTGCTGCGTATCGTTTATATCGCCATGGTGAATTGGTGCGCCTGACGCGGACTGAATGGTCACTCTTGCGCGAATTGGTGAATCATAAAAATCAAGTGTTAAGCCATAATCAATTGCTGCATCGCGTGTGGGGCAATGAATATAATAATGAGAGCGATTACGTCCATACATATGTGAGTCGTTTACGCCGTAAATTGGAACATGATACGTCTAATCCGCAATATATCATCACTGAACCGGGTATCGGTTATCGTTTTCAGGCGGATGATAGCCGTGCTATCGTGAACCCGCCTCCTGAACCATCGGATGGTGTGAAAGCAATTAATCCACTGCCACAACGAGTCGATGACCGCTTTACCGGACGCGAAACTGAACAACAGACTTTGCTTGAATTGCTTGATAAACGAACTCGTCTCATTAGCATTTATGGACGGGCTGGTATTGGAAAAACTGCGCTGGTGTGTAAGGTGTTGGCACAGTTGCAAACTTCACAAGTATCAAAAACACAGATGGCGATTGATGGAATGGTGTTCTTGAGCGCCGCGAGTACCGGAATCGGGATGGCGCGTATCTTTGCCGACTTTGGACGTTTGTTAGGCGAGGATAAGAATCAAGCTGTATCGGGCGAGTTAGCACAGCGTATCACGGCGCTACTCGAAAGATTGAGTCGTGGCAATTACATCCTCCTCTTGGATAATCTTGAATCAGTACAGAATGGTGCAACGGGCGAATTACTGGATGCTGACTTGCAACTGTTCTTCAAGATGGCTGTCGAACAGAGTGGCGATTTACGTATCATCGTGACTAGCCGTGAACCGCTATTTTTACCGGCTTCAACGCGCACCTATGAACGGCGACTTGAACTGAATGAAGGACTTGCGCTGGAGGATAGTATTGCGTTGTTGCGGCGCTGTGATATTGATGGCAATGCTGGCTTGCGTGATGCACCTGATAATTTGCTGCGGCATATTGCAGAAGGTACTCGTGGTTATCCGCGTGCCTTGGAAGCAGTCGTTGGCTTGTTGGTAGAAGACCCCTTTTTGACACCGGAAAATCTGGTGGATGAGACCTTCCCGACTTCGGACGAAATTAGTGAAGTGTTGGTGGCACAGGCATTGGAACGCTTGGATGATGTGTCGCAACGGGTGATG
>JAUZRW010000237.1 GCA_030950085.1 Anaerolineae bacterium | reverse complement strand
CAATAAGCCTTTCTTTATTCAGTTGTTCCAGTTCTTCTCGTTTTGTCAGCATGACTTTAGTATACTTCTTTTATTCACTTTCGCTCTCCACAATCTCATGGATAGCTGAATAGATACCCCTACAGTTCACAACGGGGCATTGTAGGGACAGTATCCATACTGTCCGCCGACAAAATGTAAAACTGTGATTTACTGAAACTGCTAGGAATTCACTTCCTTTATACGCTATACTAAGATTAAAATCGATTCTTCTACGAGGCGATCTCATGCACAAATTAACTGTTAGCTTAGGGCAAATGAACATCCAACTCGGAGATGTTGAGCAAAATACCAATATTTTTGAACAGTATACAGCCGAAGCTGCCCGACGAGGGAGTAGCCTTGTCATCTTCCCTGAATTATGGTCAACGGGTTATGTGCTAGAACAAGCACACGACTATGCGAGCCCGTTGGGCGAAGGTATGTTTGAGCGTATTGCGGATGTGGCGAATCGTCATCATACGACTATCATTGGCTCGATATTAGAACATCGTGATAATCATGAAGTCGCCAATAGTGCCGCCATCATGTCGCCCGATGGTGAGATTTTGGATGTTTATCGCAAAGTCCATTTATTCCGCTTATTTGATGAAGAAAAATATTTGCAAGAAGGCGATGCTCCTGTTTCGCTCGATATGCCGTGGGGTAAAATAGGAGTCGCTATTTGTTACGATTTGCGCTTCCCAGAATTATTTCGCCGTTATTGTGTGCAAGATGCTGTGCGCGTCATCATTATTCCGGCAGAATGGCCTCTGGTACGGATAGCACATTGGCGCACCTTGTTGATGGCTCGTGCAATTGAGAATCAGTGCTATGTAATCGCTTGTAATTGCGCCGGAAAATCAGGCGAAACCGTCTTTGGTGGACACAGCATGATTATTGACCCGTGGGGCAAAATTGTGGTTGAAGCTGGAGAAGACCCACAACTGATTACAGCAACTATTGACCTTGATTTGGTCGATGAAGCGCGGAGTAAAATCCCTGTCTTTGAAGATATTCGGCAAGACATTTATCAGCGAGAAAAAACATCATCGCGCTAATCCCCAACGCTTTGGCAGTTTATAGCCAATATGATTGAAATTGTAAGATTTTTCTGCCATTATGAAGGCAAATTTATTAGTTTTGAATATGCGAGTGTTGATAGGGCGATTTTTCTATGACAAGTATACCCAAACAACCTGTGCGACGTGGCTTTCGCATTAATCCATGGTTAATTCGGCTGCCGATATTGACCATTACAGGGTTGATTTTAATCATGATGGTTTTGGCGCTGTTTTTGTTAGCCTTTCAGATGCGCTATAGTGAAACCTATGTACCGGGTGTTTCGGCTCTCGGTATTGATTTGAGTGGGATGACCCTAGAAGAGGCAACGACTGCATTGGATAACAGCTTTGATTATGGTAGCAATGCTGTCTTTACCTTCCGCGATGGAGACCGCTTCTGGCAGATGACCGCCGAAGAATTGGGCATTGGCTTTAATGCCGCCGAAACCGCCGCCGCTGCCTTTGAAATCGGGCATGATGATAGCAATATTCTCAATAGCTTCACGGGGCAAGTTGACGCATGGTTTGGGGGGCGTACTGTCTCGCCGATTATCACGTATGACCAAAATATCGCTCTCGCAAATTTGAATACTATCGCGTCTGAAATCAATTGTGACGCAGTCAATGCTACCCTGACAATCAATGGCACACAGGTCGAAACGACAACGGGTCAAACAGGGCGACGTGTCGATGTTGCGGCAACCCTCACTCAATTGAACAATGTGATTATCCAATTGAGTAGCGGCTCAGAAATCCCGATTGTTGTCAATGAAACACCGCCGCTTGTGCCGTCGGTGGCTACAACAGCACAACTCATCGAAACGGCGTTTTCTGCCCCTGTGACATTAACCGCCACTGACCAAACGGGCGGGCAACTGGGTCCTTGGGTGGTCTCTGTGGAGCAAATTGCACAATTATTGCGTGTGAGCCTGATTAATAACGGCGATGGCACGCAAAGTTATGATGTTGATATTGATATGGGCGCATTTGAAACTTATCTGGGCGAATTGGCACCGGGTTTGATTGCACCTGCCCTAGATGGGCGCTTTGATTTTGACCCCGACACTGGGCAATTGAATGTCATTCAACCCGCACAGAGTGGGCGTACCCTCAATGTAGCAGAAACATTGCTTCGTTTGGAAGAAGGGGTTTTCACACGCGAAAATCGTCTCGTGCCGATGGCATTTGATTATACGCTTTCACGCTATCATAATCAGGTTTCGGCAGCCGAATTAGGCATCACAGAATTGGTTGCGGAGTCAACATCGTATTTTGACGGCAGTTCTGCAAATCGTCGTACCAATATCGCTGTCGGTGTCAGTCGCTTAAACGGAGTCATCATCGCGCCCGGTGAAGAATTCTCGTTTAATTATTATCTCGGCGATATTAGCTATGAGAATGGCTTTGTTGATGGCTTGGTGATTTTTGGTGGACGAACGATTGCTGGCATCGGTGGCGGTATTTGTCAGGTGAGTACCACCATTTTTCGGGCGGCATTTAGTGGCGGTTTGGCTATTACTGAGCGTAATTCGCATGGGTATCGAGTTGGGTACTATGAATTGGCAAATCAAGCACCCGGTTTGGATGCGGCTATCTGGCAACCCCAGCGCGATTTTAAGTTCCAGAATAATACGCCTTATCATTTGCTGATTGAGGCAACGATTTATCCGGGCGATAATGCGCTGCAATTCCGTTTTTATAGTACAAAATATTGGCAAGCCGAAGTTGAAGCACCGATTGTTCGTAATCAAGAAGCAGCCCCCGAAGCACGCTTTATTTCCAATTCGGATTTACAAATCGGACAAGTGAATCAGGTTGATTATGCTGCTGAAGGTGCCGATGTGACTGTGTATCGCAATGTTTATGATATGCAAGGTAATCTCGTCACGGAAGATTTTGTTTACACCTTTTATGTGCCATGGCAAGCCATCTATGAGGTTGCGCCGGGCGATTCACGATTAGGCTAAACGATGCGCCCATATTGGTTAATATACATCTTGCTGCTGATTGCTCCGGTGATGGCACAAGATGACAATCGACAATATCGTATCCATGATGAAGTCACTGTAACGATTACAGCCGCTAGTCCGGCGATATTGGTATTCGCTAATGATACTGCCGGACAAGTGATTACCCTAACGGCGCGTGCCATCGACAACGCACAAGTTGACCCTGTGTTATGGATTATTGATAGCGACTCACAATTATTAGCCTACAATCACAACACCCTAAGCGATGATGGCTTAATTGATGTATCCGCCCGAATCTCCAACTTAGTCCTGCCAACAATCGGCTTGTATACCGTATACATTGATAGTTTCAATGGCGTAGGTGCAGGTGAGGTCGAGGTGACGTTCCGTGCTAGTGACAGGTTCGATATGGCAGTCGAAGACAGTGATTCAGCACAAATCATCCGCTTCACATTGCCAGAAGATACTATTTTTGCTTATCCGATTACAGTTGATGTAGGCGATAGTTTGATAATTACAGCATCCGATGGCAGTGGGCGACTCGACCCCTATTTGCGTATTGTAGCGAGTGACGGCACTATCGTCGCCAGCAATGATGACCATCACAGCCCCGATTTATCCCTCAATATTTTCGATGCTCGCATTAACGGCTGGACAGTTCTCGCAGATGATACCTACACAGTTGAAGTCTTCGATTTTCTCGGACGTGCTGGGAATATGCTGTTAGAAATACAAAAACACGATTAAAGTAGAATCTGGAAAGTCATTGGAAATAAAATTTTGCTTTCGTACTGGCGCAGCGCGCTGCGCCCCTAGACTTTGGCACATTAAAGTAGCCTACGGCGATATGTCGAGAGCTACTTTTCGTTATAAAGTGTTATAAAAAGACGAAGTGAGGGCTAAGAGCGTGCCGCACCATAGATAGCATTGGACAAGCCCTGCAAAAGGTC
>JAUZRW010000236.1 GCA_030950085.1 Anaerolineae bacterium | reverse complement strand
TAGTATCTATTCAGCTATCCGTGAGATTTTTCGGACAGGCAGAAGCCAGTCCCTACAATTTGCCTTTTTTGAACCTATCTTCGTGTCCTTCGTACCTTCGTGGTGAATTTTTTAGCATTTTCTCATGGATAGGTGAACTGTTACACACTATATTAACAGGGTGCAGTGACAATCTTTTTACGGATTTTGAGGATACGGGCTTCTAGTACCCTATCAAATTCTAGTTCTTCGGTGATTTTTTTCGTACCGTGCAGTACAGTGGTATGGCTACGTCCACCGAATGCAGCACCGACTTGGGGTAAAGAAAATTCTGTCAATTCGCGGCACAGGTACATCGCAATTTGACGGGCTTTACTAATGCGGGCAGTGCGTTTTTTGCTGCGGAGGTCAGCACTGGTGAATCCGAAATTTTGGGCAGTGACAGCGATAATATCATCCATAGAGACTCGCTCACGCCGACTGTTATAGCGATTCAGAGTCGATTCGACACTCGGCAAGGACATATTTTGTCGCCCAAATTGGGTTTGCGCCACAACTTGATTAAACGCCCCTTCCAATTCGCGCACATTTTTTGGCACTCGATTCGATACCATCTCCAACACACTATACGGCAAGCGAATACCACGCTCCTCTGACCACATCTTCATGATTGCGATACGAGTCTCAAATGAAGGGGGTTGAATATCGGCGACTAAACCACCCTGAAAACGCGAACGCAAACGGTCTTCCAATGTTTTTAATTCACTGGGATGACGGTCACTAGCGAGGACAATTTGCTTATTAAAATTCACGAGGGCATTAAAGGTATGGAAAAATTCTTCTTGCGTGCTTTCTTTGCCGCCAATAAATTGAATATCATCAACCAGTAAAACATCCGCCGTGCGATACTTATCACGGAACATCGCAGTAGAACGCTCGCGGATAGCAGAAATCAGGTCGTTGGTGAAAACTTCCGATGGGATATAAACTGTATTTAAGCCTTTTTGCTGGCACACATGAGCGATGGCTTGCAGGAGATGAGTTTTCCCTAGTCCAACGCCTCCGTAAATCAAAAAGGGGTTATAGAGACTAGCCGTATGTTCGGCAACTGACAGCGCCGCTTCATACACCACTTGATTGGATTGCACCATAAAGCGGTCAAATGTAAAACGCGCGTTCAATTCAGATTCGGGCAGGTCTGCACGTTGCGGCGCTTGCACATAATCATACAGAGATGACGAGGCAGTTTCATGAGATGTTGATACTGCTGATGTTTCTGGTAAATCAGGCGTGCGTGATTTCATCGCCAAGAAGCGAAACATAGGCGGCGCATCAGAATCACTATCATCTTGTGATGTAGAAGGTGTTTCGGCTTTGTGGATTTCAAACTTTATTTCCACATCCTGACCTGTTAAATCAGTCAAGAGTCGCCAGATATTACGATATAAGCGATGCTGCAACATATCCCGTGCATAAGTATTATGAACACCGACTACAAAAACGCCTTTTTCCGCACTCAAAAGCACAGCCGGACGCAGCCATGTATCAAAACTGGCACGGTCTAGCTGGAGTTCAAGTTGATTATACGCGGCTTTCCAAGCGTCTTTAGGTTTCACGATGTCACTATCTTTCCTTAGAATATGAATCTGCGATGTCGGACGAAACCGACCCGTAGTGAGAGACAAAATTATATAGACGGGCAGACAAAACCGTCTCCCGGTACGAAAATTACTTCGATTTTAGACAATTGAATACACATCACATCGTAATCGGCTGGGGTGCGCGTCGATTACGAAGCATCCTTAACACAAGCTGTATAAAGTTTTCAGCTAAGGAATTACTACTACCCGTAGGTATTGGTACCATATAGTCTCCACACCGATTGGAACGGTGGTGTGTTGCGTTTAACACAATCGGGAATTGTGTAAGGGTGACTATCAATCCCTTTTTTCTGTTTAGCGAGTTGACAAAAGTTGCCTTCGCTTCATTATCTATAATGATACCGGAAATCTCCAAAATTCTCAACAGATTCAATGACGAATCTCAAAAAATTAATGTTGGGATAAGTTGATTCAATTTCATCCGATGTAACAAAAAACAAATATTACAAAATCAAGTTGAGTCATAGGCGATTTAATAGTATTTATCGCATATTCTGGTGTTTTCATGCTGTTATATCCCAAATTATCCCAAAGTATTCTGATAAAATATTACGTGGTATTTGTGATTGTGAATATAGTCACTACTTAAAATTTGGGATAATTGTCCGGAGAAACCCGATTCCGAGACTCAATTTGGGATATATTGCTTTAGCAATTCGCCAATGTTGGCATTTCGTTGCTAATAGGTTATTGCCCTACGATATCGATTGGCTTCTATACGTTGATTCATCTTAAAGTGCAAAAGTGGTGTATAGTAGATGTAGTAGGTGCATTTCATCTCAGTGCCTAAATTGTAGGGGATGACCCATGTGGCATCCCATTGTAAATCAGAACGGGCGCACACGCGGGTACGCCTTACAAAAGCAGGATATTTTTAGATAAGTAATTATGTTTTAACATCCATTGAGTATTGTTGATAAGAAACAACCCCATCCTACCGACGAGTTGTTTAGGATTATCGACTATGGAAAGCCATAGCATCAACCCGAATCGTTTTCTCCGCGATTGGATTGGCAATAGTATTGTGATTTTGCCAATTGCTGCCGTTGTCTGCTTTGTTGCCTTAGCCCCATTCGCCATCTTTTACGGCTTCACCTTAGATGAGGTCATCACACACCCAATGATGGGCTGGTTTATGGCAATTGCTCTGCTGATAGTCCCCGGTATGGTGGTTGGCTATACTGTTGGTGATAGGCAAGAGAACTTGATTGCTCATCATTTGCGTTGGTCATTGCGCGGCTGGACACGCTGGAGCATCATCGGCGGTTTAGTCGGCGGTTTTTTGGTCGTTGCCAAAACTTTATTCTTAGACTCCCTAAACTCACACCAATTTTTCTTGATGGCAAATATGCCTATCTATGTGCTTTGCCTGAGTATCGCTCAATGGCAAGTCTTACGCCAAGTCGCTCGTGAAGCATCGTTGTGGATATTAGGCAATGTTGTGGGTGGGATTGTGTTCAGTGGCGTATTATTCCTGAATCAACCGGATGCTAATCATTCGGCATATATTTGGATATTATTGGGTTTATGGGGCTTGGCAACCTTAGCTCAGGGCGCAATTACGGGCATTATCATCTTATGGCTTTATGATAGACCTATCAGTGAATGGAACGACGAAGATGCCGAAGCCGTTCCTGTTTATATAGAAATTCGCAGTCGTTCTAATCGAGAGCGATAATCAAATGTTGTAAATATCGTCATTTTGAAGAAGGGCAAAACTGACATTATGATGAAAAATCTCTATCGCATTCGCCCGTTACATTTCTTGTTATGGTGGGTTGCTTGTAGTGTATTTATATGGCCGCTCGCTGTGTTGATGATAGGCTTGGTTATGGTACCGATTGCCTTTGTGATGCAGGGTGTCTTTCCTTATATGCCAGATAACGATATCATACTCGCTGTTACGATTGCGCCTTTAATGGGCATCAGTATCAGTATAGCCATAGCGACTTTGCAACGCTGGTTGCTGCGGAACAAACTCTATTGGGCGGCAGATAGTTGGCGTAAATGGACGATGCTCGGCGGCGCTGTCGGTGCGATTGCGGTCTATGGCGTGGTTTCTGCTGTTGAAAATATTTTCTCTTCCTATCTCTATTACTATGCTAATGATTGGGGGACATTTTTGATGATGCCTGTTTTTGTGCTGTGTGTTGCGGCATTTCAATGGTTATCACTGCGCCACGCCGTTAAACAAGCATGGTTATGGATACTCGGTAATGCGATTGCAGGAATCGTCTTTAGCGGATTGATATATCGCAACCAGTCTTTCCTCGATTTTGATTCTGGATGGGCTGCACTGCTAATCATGGCACTAGCGGTACTAGGGCAAGGTTTCATCACCGGCTTTGTGATGCTCTTCTTGTTCGAGAAAAAACTCCTGCCGATGACTCCTGAAGGTCAAGAAATGGACAGTGACCGTCCGAAATCTGTCTGGGATGAGGCGATTTAATCGACCTGCGTGTGCGCCCGAATCATTCAAGCCAGATGGTTTGTGGCTGCATTAGGAACTATTTTCCGAAAGGTTATTTGAATTGTGAATAACAATGTCTGGTTTGAAAGAGATATTTTAGCGTCATATGCGCCGCGTCTGGATAAGTCTATCACCGTTTTAGGACCGGGCAGTGCGACACCTGATAATCGCTTACAAGCAATCGGAGACGCACAGGTTATTGTCGCAGGTGGACTCCATTACACTGCCGAAGTGATGGCACAAGTACCGAATCTCCTGATGATTGTTCGTCTCGGTATTGGCTATGACCGTGTGGATGTTGACGCAGCAACAGCAGCCGGAGTCGCGGTTTGCAATACGCCCGATGGTCCTACAATTTCCACAGCAGAATGTGCGATTACGCTGATGATGGGTGTAGCGCGGAGTATGCGGCAAATTGACCTTAAACTGCGCCGAGTTCTCGCAGACGGTGGCAAGCGCAATTTTTATGGAGAATATCGCGGTTATGAACTCTATGGCAAGCAAATGGGGCTTGTCGGATGTGGACGGATTGGCTCGCATGTTGCAAAAATCGCGCAGGGCTTAGGCATGAAAGTCGCAGCCTATGACCCCTATTGTCCATTGGAAAAAGCTGCCGAAGCTGATATCGACTTAGTTGATTCGATGGAAAAATTGCTAGGTATGTCCGATGTCGTCTCGCTGCATTTGCCCCTCAATGATGCAACGCACAAAATCATGAATGCTGAACGCTTTGCACAGATGAAAAAAGGCGCTATTTTCATCAATACGGCACGCGGCGGACACGTTGATGAAGAGGCTTTGTTAGAGGTCATTGAAAACGGGCATCTCTGGGGCGCAGGGTTAGATGTCACAGAACCCGAACCCCCCTTGCCGACAAGCCCTCTGATGACCTATGAGAATGTGATTATTACGCCGCATGTTGCCTCAGCCACATTTGCGGGCAAACTCCGCATTTATGAACTGGCAATGGAACAGGTGATGATGGTGCTACGCGGTGAACGTCCGCACAGTATCTTGAATCCCGATGTGTGGTCTCGTGTGCGTGAGAAATGGGAAGCACAGCAAGCAGGAAGTTGAAAGTTCTGAGTCTTTCGAGCGATAATCATCATGAGATAAAGTTTAATCAGGTTGGCAGTCCAAGAAAAATTCAGATATAGAGTCAAACAGACTGAAAACTGTCAACTATTACTCGACCAATTTAATCTTTGAAAATTAGATGATGTGTTTTTTGGGCGCAATGCCTTGCGCCCCTACATAAAAACTTTTTTGGTCATGTACTATCAACTGAAAACTGAAAACTAACCTGTAATTTGCTTGAGAATATCTGGTAATTTCTTAACCGCATTCCCACGATGGCTGATGCGGTTTTTCTCTTCAGGGGCGAGTTCTGCAAAGGATTGTGTGTAGCCATTGGGTTGAAAGAGGGCATCATAGCCGAAGCCCTTGCCACCGTCACGCTCTGCTTCTAAGATTTGCCCGTCACAACGCCCTTCAACAGTATGTGTCGTGTCAGTGCGTGGGTCATAGACAGCAATCACACACATGAAATGCGCCGTGCGTTGGTCATTCGCAATATGTGTCAGCTTCTCTAATAGATATTTGCGCCGTCCGCCATCATCAAAGTCTGGTTGACCATACCGGGCGCTGTAAACACCGGGCGCACCATCAAGTGCATCGACAACCAAGCCACTATCATCGGCAAGCGTTAATTTGCCACTCGCCGCAGCATAGGTTTTTGCTTTGAGAATTGCGTTTTCTGCAAATGTCGTCCCCGTCTCCTCAACATCTAATGAATCGAGTCCCACATCTGCCAAACCAAGCACCTCAAAATCGACATCTGCCAATAGCCGTTGATACTCGCGTATTTTGCCCTGATTCTGAGATGCAATCAGTAATTCCATATGTCACGTCCTATGATTTTAACAAACGGCATCATTATAACAATCTGGTTGATGGCTAACAGTGCAAATGCTGACATTGAAGCGCCAAAATGTCAAGAAAAGCCCCTTTCGGGGTTTCACCACGCCTCACACAAAATAGCAATGCAAGACGGTGTTAGAGCATTATCGCAAATAGTTTGTTAAACAAAGTGTGAAAGATTGACGCTTCGGAGAGGGTTTGGGAAGTGATAGAAAGCGCGTTACAATCTGCGACATAATGCAGTTTTTATCTGGAGATAAGCATGAGTAACGATGCACTTCTGAAATGGCGCGACGAATTCCCGATTTTAGAAAAATGTACCTACCTGATTAGTAATTCACTGGGCGCAATGCCGCGTGGTGTCTATCAAAGCCTCGAAAGCTATGCTGATTCATGGGCGACGCTGGGTGTCAGTGCATGGGGCAATTCTTACGACAATAATCCGACATGGTTTGAACTGAATGGTGCAGTCGGCAATAAAATTGCGCCCCTTATGGGAGCAACGCCCGATACAGTGCTAGTGCATCAAAATGCGAGTATCGCCAATAGTGTCTTATTCGGTGCGCTCGATTTTAGCGACCAAAAACGCAATAAAGTGGTCATTACTGATATGGATTTTCCGAGTGATATTTATGTCTTGCGGCGATGGTTGCCCGACCATATGCAGGTTCACATGGTCAAAACTGAGGATGGCATCACGATTGATACTCAAAAAATGCTGGATGCCATTGACGAAAACACACGCTTGGTCAGCATCTCGCATGTCTTATTTCGGAGTGCTTATATCATGCCCGTAGAGGCAATCGTCGAAAAAGCACATGCTGTCGGCGCACAAGTTGTTTTCAATGGCTATCACAGTATCGGTGTGATTCCAGTCGATGTAAGTGCAATGAATGTCGATTTTTATATTGGCGGCGTGCTGAAGTGGATGTGTGGGGGACCGGGTGGAGTTTTCATGTATGTCCGCCCTGATTTGCTGACGACCCTTGAACCGAAAGTCACCGGCTGGATGTCTCATAAAACGCCGTTTACTTTTGATGTTGAAAATTTGGAATGGCGTGATGATAATTATCGCCTGATGAATGGCACACCGGGCATCGCCTCGCTCCATGCCATCCAACCCGGTGTCGATATTTTGGCACAAGTCGGCATTGAGAATATCCGCGAAAAATCGATTCGCCAAACATCGCTGATTATCGCCCTAGCAGACGAAAAGGGCTATCCTGTGATATCGCCGCGTGATTCGGCTGTACGAGGGGGAACAGTCACGGTGAATCCGCCTCATGCTTACGAAGTCTCGCGTGAATTGCTGGCACGCAATATCAAGATTGACTATCGAGAGAATGCCGGTATTCGGGTTGCGCCGCATTTTTATAACACCGATGATGAAGTGCGTTTGGCGATTGATGGCATTACAGATATTCTGGCAGACGGCACTTGGCAAAGGCATAGTCAAAACGTTGATTTCGTGACCTGATCACTGATTTATCAACTTGTCATGTTCTAAGTTCATAATGTAATTTCCATTGCTATTTCAAAAAACTGCAATTTCTGAAATAGTGAAATATCTTATTTCAAAGGTTGCAATAAGTCCCTTTCAGGGTTTCATCGCGCCTAAAAATATGAATCCTGTCAGAATTTTCTGTGCTGTAATTTTCTGATATATACTGGTTAGAATTATGTACGTAAATGACGTGTTGGAGGATACAGTTGTGGATTCAGCACTTGACCTGAAAGAAATTCCGCAAGCAGACAATATCGTGATGCTCATTGGGTGGCGACAATGGGCAGACGCAGGTTCTATCTCATCGGCTTTGCCCAAATACCTTGTTGAAGAAAACAAGGCGCGTTTTATTGGAAGCATCAAAAATGACGGCTTTTATCTGTTTCAATTTCCCGGTACACATGACCTAGTGCGTCCGGTGATACGCTTTAAGGATGGCTTCCCGAAAGCCTTAGAAATCCCAGAAAATAAATTCTATTATACTGAGATTGACGGCAACGGGGTTGTTATCTTTTTGGGCGAAGAACCACATTTGGATGCCGAACGCTATGTGGCGACAGTGTTAGACGCGGCTAAGAAACTCAATGTGACGCGCATTGTTGGCTTTGGCGGTGTTTATGCCGAAGTGCCTTATGATAAAGAACGCTCAGTGTCTAGCGTTTATAGTTTGCCCACGCTCAAAGATGAGTTAAAAGACTTGTCTGTGAACTTTTCCAATTATGAGGGCGGCGCAAGTATTGGCGCGTACATTTGTCGGCGAGCGGCTGACCGTCAGATGGCTTATGTCAGTTTCTATGCCTTTGTGCCGACATTTGACCTCACCAACGTATCCATAACCGGAAGTTCAATGCGCTTGGAAAATGATTACATGGCATGGTTAAATGTGATGCGCCGCGTGAATCATTTCCTCAAGATTAGCTTTGACCTTGCCGATTTGGAGACCAAAAGCGAAAAATTGGTCAGTATCTTGGATGAAAAAATCGCAGAACTCGATAGCAACTCGCCGGAAAGCGGTTTGCGTTCGTACTTCGATACGCTTGCTGATGCCTTCGATGAAGTGCCATTTAATCCATTGGCATCCGTTTGGGAAAACGAAATTCGCCGTTTGCTGGATGAAGATGAAATTGAGTAACTTGTTTAACAAAGTGACTATCACTTGACCAATTTAATTCTTGACGATTAGATTTGTGTTTTTCGGGCGCAATGCCTTGCGCCCCTACATAAAAACTTTTTTGGTTGAGAACTAAGTCCGTGCAAATCGCTTATAGCAAAATGGTTTTAATAATGATGGTTTGCTATTCGATAATGCCCATTCTGCCATGACTTTGCCGACGGCTGGGGCAATTGCCCAACCATGCCCTGACCACCCCACAGCGATTATCATATTTTCGGCAGCAGACAAAGTATCAATGATGGGGATACCATCGGCGGAAAGCACTTCGCTACGGTCTGCTGCGGCTTCAATAATTGGCACATCCGCCAAGATTGGATAGACTGCAACTGCCTCTGCCCGATTGCCTTCCACTTGTTCGGGAACAGTTTCCGCTTGTCCCGTTTCAGGATTCTGCCTCCCATGCCATCCCCCAGAAATCATGACCTCATTATTGGCAAGCGGCTTGATGGCTAACGTGCGGTTGGCATGTCCGATGAGGTGCTTGACAGGCACCGGGTTAACAGTAGCTGTTCGTATGACCTGTGGCAACATTGACCAAACAGGAAGCGTTATGCCGAATTGCTCTTGGATGAATTTGAGCGCATGGCTGTTCGACAATAGAAAAACGTGCTTATGCACAGGGATACGGATTTCAGCATTTTTTGTTTGGGCAAGAACGGCTGTCACCTTGTTGCCTTGTCGTTCCAAACCTGTCACTATCGTATTTTCTTGAATGATTGCGCCGTGTTTTTGGGCAGCTTTTGCCATACTTTTTGTGGTTTGGGTATGGTCGGCAACACCATCTTGCGGACAATACAAAGCCGCGATAACCTGTTCGCTTAAATAGGGTTCAATCTCGTGTAGCTCATCGGCTGCAATGAGACGTGTCGGGATGCCTTGTTGCTCTTGAAGCCATGCGTGGGCAGCTGCGCTGGCATAATCGGCTTCGCGCTCAATCAGCAATAGATGACCTAAGCGTTCATAGCCCGTTTCGCCGTCGATTTGCTCATGCAAGGTTTCCCATTGCTCATACGCGAGGCGCATAAACGGCAGTTCGCGCAAATCACGTCCATTGGCTCGGACACCGCGTTTTCCCAAGCCGCCGGAAGCACCACTCGCAATGGTTTTAGCCTCAAGCAAGTGTACATCTGCACCGCGCCGTGCGAGTTCCCACGCCACCGTACAACCATATATGCCGCCACCAATAATCACAAAATCTGCCATTGTTTCACTCCAAAATCTTATAAAATCAATGACTTGAGTTTTAACAGAAAATTCCAATATCGAACACAAGCTCTGCAAGTTGCATCACATGAAAGGCTGTTTGTCTCAGTTTTCGATAGACACAATATGCTATGGGGGGCATGACTTATGGCTAGGGCAAGCGGTCTAAGTCTCGATACGTTGCCAATGGGATATAACCGCGTGCCTGTGAACGAGTCGTATGGTCGGCTATTTGGTCGGGGTCATCGGTATATGCCACGACTAAAACAATTTTATCGGCTTCAACAAAGGCATCTAAAGCCGCTTCTAATTCGATACGCGCATCATCGGGGATAATTTCGTTGTCCGCCTCATAGCCATAATAGATATCTTCTTGACCGATGCCATCTACAACATCAAGGTAGTCGGGGTAATCAAGCGCGAGTTGTGCGCCATTTTGCGGAAAAATCATGAAATCAGGATTCTGTTCATGGGCAGCCGTCGCTATCGTAGCAACCCAATCTACCATCTCTTGCCCACTAGATTCACGTCCTTGTGCTTCGTAATAATCATAAGCATCAATAATATCGAGATACACGCCATCAAAATCAGCATCCAAAATCGCTTGTAAATAATGGTCGATAATCAATGCCTGCCAATCGTCATCCCAATAGCGGACTTTGTAATTGCCTTCCCAATTGGGATTTTCTTCATCTAACCAAGTCGGCGGATTGTCATCCCATGAATCATCCCAATAAAAGCGATAATCTTCTGCTTCACCAACGCTCATATAGGCTAAAACGATTTTTCCTGCTTCGTGCAGACGGTCAATCTCTTCGGCACTATACGCCTCATCACTCGTGCCATCGGCAGAATAATCCATCACAATGAGGTCATAGTCACTCGCAGCAAGCGCATCTATATCGACATTTTGCAGTTGATACGCCCAAGTCTCTATCGTGATATCTTGTGCGATAACGGTCATCACCGCCATTATCCATGCCAATAGTAAAATCCATCTATAGCGCATTGTATTTCCTCCTGATTTTGGCTTATGATACCTGTAATACAGTCTTTGCGAAATCGAAACAGCATCTATCTTTATTCACCCTCAGAATCACACAATAGAAGTCTAAATTATGCGTTTAATAGTTGATGGTCAAGTACAAGATTTTGTAGCACTAAAAATATTTCGTGACGTACATCACTTACCAGATACCTTTGGTGTTGCCTTATTTGAACCGAAAGATTTCACAGGTTTAGCAACAATTGATAAGGGTGGTTCGGAAATGAACGAACTGCGTCAAGGTATTCTCGATAGTATACCAGAGGCATTTTCACTGATGGATGCCCTTACTGTCGCGGATACGTTACGAGCAGTGTTTCGCAATGGTATGTACGGCATAAACGATGTGATTGGTCTTAAAGTCGCCGAAGTTGAATTTGCTGTAGCGAGTTTTGGCGATGTCTTACGCGATTGGGTTTATGCCCTCATTCGGTGCCAATCGACCCAAAGTGCTGTGCCACAATTTCAGCAAATTTACGGTGATTGGCTTAATGCTAGTACGCGCCTTTCGCATCACGTTCATGATTACTCGCACAAAAGCGAGACATGGCATATCAACATCATCAACAATGCTTATGGACGAGTCGGTTTACAAGTGCAGCGTGGCGCTATAGCCGATTATGTGCAAGATGGCATGTATGCTTGTCCGGCTGAGGGCTATATGATGACGCTCCTCACAGAAGTTACAGCCCTGCTGACAATGCGCTTGGCGTAACCTTCGCTATTTTTAGAAAATGCTTAACGCAAAGATCCAAAGGGTGAAAGGCGCAAAGATTTTTTACAATTTCCTAGCAAGTTATCTCTATCAATTTGTGAAAATTGGCACTATACTGTTTTTAGATTGTTCTAAATTGCACAAGTAAGCTCTGGAGCATGTATGTCCAAGCAACAAATTCGTAAAACACAACAACGCACCCGTGAACACGTTCGTAAAATGCAGCGTATTCACAAGCAAAAACGCTAAATCCCCCATGACAAATACAAAATTGACTCTTGCAAATGGGGGCTAAACCCCGTATAATGCAGTTCATAGTCAGTTGTTATGCGAGTGTAGCTCAGTTGGTAGAGCGACTGCTTGCCAAGTAGTAGGTCACGGGTCCGAGTCCCGTCACTCGCTCAAAACCCGCCAAGTGTGGGTTTTTTTATTTAATGCCACCTCATAATCTTGTGCTGCAAAATACCCCCGAATCAAGGTACACTCCAAGCGGAAATCGCAGCAACATTGCAGAAAGCAGCGTCCATGCCCGACTTATTCAATATTATGTTCAATGTGATTGCGCCTATTTTCATCGTCTTGGGCATCACATTTTTTATTGGTAAACGTTTCAATCCTGACCCCCGTTCATTATCGCCCTTTTTGATTTATCTATTTGGACCCGCATTAGTTTTCAAAGGGATTTATCAAACGGAGCTTTCCGGTGGCGAATTAGGGCGTATCGGGATAATGGTTCTTGGTGTCAGTCTTGCGATGATGGTCATAGCGGCTCTCACAGCCCGTTTACTCAATTTTAAGCAACGGGCAGCCAGTTCGCTGACGTTAGCGGTAATTTTGATGAATGCCGGCAATTATGGCATCCCACTCAATACCTTCGCTTTTGGGGAAGACGGCGGCAATGTAGCGATTGTCTATTATGTTGCCACAGCGATGATGGGCAATATTCTGGGTGTTTATTTTGCTTCTCGTGGCACATTTAAGGTCAAAGATTCGCTACTGAATGTCTTGAAAGTACCGATTGCTTATGCTGCTGGTCTCGGTTTGCTTTTTAATATCTACAATATTGAATTGCCCTTAATCATTCAACGCAGCGTGATTGATATCGCATCCGGTGCATCAATTCCCCTCATGTTGGCTTTGCTAGGATTGCATCTGTCGCGTGTGTCATTTAAGCAAATCAAACAACATAAAAAAGCTAAAAATGATACGCATGAAGAAAGTCTCGCGTCTGATATACGAGCTATCACTGTGGGCGTAGGACTAAAATTGCTGATAGCGCCACTTGTCGCAGTCGGATTCGCCATCGTGCTAGGATTACGTGGGACAGTATTGAGTGTGGCGATTGTCCAAAGTAGTATGCCGACGGCTGTTTTTGCAACCGCACTGGCGACTGAGTTTGGTAGCGATGCACCCTATGTCACGGCTGTAACGATTGTCAGCACGCTTCTCAGCATCATCACGTTAACCGTATTGCTTTTTATACTGGGTGGGGTTGCAATTTAGCGTATCAACACGTTTACGGTTATTATCGCTACAAGATGCTGTAAGATAGATAGTGAGAAGTACATTTCAGAAAAGTGGCACTTTCACAATTGGACAAGAAGCATCTTGCTCCTACGCTCAAAATACTGTGATTATCGTAGGGGATTGGCGTGCTAAACTCATTTTGCTGAAATACTGAAATGCACTTATGATTAAACATAATATAGCTCAGGTTAATCACCGTATTTGTGTGGATGTATAAACCAAAGGAGACGAAATGGCGAAAATTGGTATTCGGTCTGTGGCATTCTCCTTTATGTTGATGATGCTCATGATTAGTCTTTTTTCACTTTTTGGAAGATTACGCGCTAGTCCAATTTTATCATTCATATCGAATACGCATGGCAACCGTGATATTTTTCTGTTGGATACCCGCACGCGCCTAGTCCACAATTTGACACAATCGCCCACTGCTGATGACTGGTCGTATGTTTGGTCACAAGATGGCAGGCAAATCATCTATACTATTGCTATTGATTCCGGTGATGATTTATTTGTCATGGATGCTGTCGGGCGTAATCGGCGGCTTGTACAAGGTCTAAGAACCCAGCAGGCTTTTAATCTCACATGGTCAAATGACGGACAAAGCCTCGTCTATTTTTCCAGCTACCAGAACACCTCAGACCTCTATTTAATTTCACTTGCCAATAATACTGTGACCAATATCACGCAGTCAGAAAATCTATCAGAAGCATTCCCAGATTGGTCGCCAAATGGTTCAAATTTGTTATTTTTCTTACAAGGTGATATGTACTTGCGTGATATGCAAGATGATAGCATCACACGAATCACGGATAGTCCGGCAGCAGAAGAATATCCGGTCTGGTCGCCCGATGGGTCACAGATTGTTTTTCAGCGAGTAGACCGCATGAACGGCAAGCGGCACTTGTATCTCTTAGATATTGCAAGCGGTGATATCCGCCAACTTGAGACTATGGCAGCCCCTCGCGCCCAACCCGTTTCATGGTCGCCGGATAGTCGTTTCATCACCCTCACACTCGATACGCAACAGGTGATTATCTTAGATGTTGAATCGGGCGCAATCCAGATACTTACAGAAGGTTTTGAGCGAACTTTGAGTGCGGTTTGGTCGCCGGATGCTCGCTACATTGCGTATATTGAAAATCGGCGCATACAGATATACGATATACAGCAAGAAGAGACGATTCGGCTAGATTTAGACATGATTGTTTTGCCGCCGCTTATCTGGCAACCCTAATTATGATTACGGGCGAGACTTTGAGGAGTAATTTTTGGCACCCCATCTCAATCAGAAACGGTCTATTAAAAGCACGCTATTGAGCATTGTTGCTATCATGATAGGCGCAGTCGCTTGTACAGGGAGTATCGTCGTGGCGCTTGATTTGCGCTGTCGGGCAGATATCGACCATTGGATGCCTGTCTATCCCAATGCAGAAATTCAAACAGTGCAACAATCCGGCTTTTTTCGTTTACGCGCATCGGGCATCTCACAAATTATTTATGTCACAGACGATGACCCAGCCACCGTTCGCAATTGGTATACTGCCTATCGACGAGAAATCACAGCCAATATCCGCAACGAAAACAACCCTGAAAGGGCGGCACGCGGCTTGGCAACAACCCGTAATCAAATCAGCGATAATCCTGATGGGACGGGTTCGCGCATCACCCAAACCAGTGAATGTGCGTATAATTAAGGTAGATTGTTCGTCCACGAGGAAGTAGGGCTTAAATGGCAATTAAATCATTGAGCGATTTACAACCGTATCGAGAAGCAATCATTGTTTTGGCGCAAGAACACGGCGCGAGGCATATTCGGGTTTTTGGGAGTGTTGCACGCGGCGAAGCACGTTCTGATAGCGATATTGATTTTTTAGTGCAGTGGGATTATGAACAAATGTCAGCATGGGGTGGGGTCGGTTTAGATTTGGCATTAGAAGAACTGCTAGGTTGTTCGGTTGATGTGATTTCGGAAACAGGCTTATCCCCATTATTCAAAGAAGATGTCTTAAAAGAAGCTATTCTCTTATGAATAAAGACCGCGCTCATTTACTGCATATTCAAGCCAATATCACTCGTTTATTGCGTCTTAGGCAAAAGTAGAAGTTTTTTCTCGTCATGACTTCGGGAAGTGGCTTTACTCATCCGCCAAAGGCTTAGATGCCCGCCTCGAATTAGTCTCAATCGGCTGTACACTTGCCTTAGCCGATATCTATGAACAAATCAATTTTGTGCAGAGTCGTGATGATGAATAAAGACAAAAACCAGCAATAATGCTGGCTCAAGTTTATGTTTTTTTGTGGGGCTGGAGGGACTTGAACCCACAATCCTGTTAAGGAGGCAGATTTTAAGTCTGCTGCGTATGCCAATTTCGCCACAGCCCCAAATTATGAAACTATTCTCATTATTTTACAGATTTTAAGGCAAAAGTCAACCGGGTAGATAGGGTTCGACATAATACGATTCAAAATCTCCTTCGGCAATCCAACCGTCGTAAAAAAGGTTAGCCTCAACATCTTTATAGCGGATGCGAAACCACGTATAATCGCCTGCACAAGCCGGTCCATCCAGCACTGTAAAAATATCACTGGGATTCATACGGGTGACGACATCATAATTTGTCCCCGGTCCACGCCGCAAATTGAGCGTTTCATTACTATCAGTCACTCGTGCGCGTTCTTGCACAATCAGTTGGATAGCTGGCGCTGCCGGACAATCTTGGATACGTGGGACTGTCGGGCTGGGGACGGCTACCTCAGTGGGTGGCGTATCATCCGTTAGAGGTACAGAAGTCGGAGCAAACGTGTGTGTCGCAGTGCGTGTTGGCACGACAGAATTACACGCAGCAAGTATCAGGATGAGACAGGCAAAAGTCGTTAATTCGCGCATGATGAACAATCTCCTGCCCCTATTCTAACGCAATCTGTCATTTTTGGATGTTTTTTAGCAGATATTTACAGACGAAAACCCGAATCCCTCATTATGTGTGAAATTGCATAGAGACCAGACAAGATTGTAACGACTTCTTCGTGATATCTTCACAGGTAAATTTTACCCTAAAGATGGTAGTGAATTTGCTCCTTAAATGAAGTTTACCCCTTCAGGAGACATATCTCCCGTCAGCTCCCGATGGGAGATTTTGCTTTGGATAGGTTCAGCAATTACCGTTTTCTGGCATTCTGCAAGGTTTTTTCATAGGCAATCATTGTTCCCTGTGCGGTTTTACGCCACGTATAATTTGTCGCCTGTGCCAAACCTTGATTTATCATCGTATCACGGAGCGGTTTTTGTAAGAGCAAGGCGATAATTGCCCCAGCTAAATCGCGTGCGCTATCGACCAAATAAGCACTCTCTTCTAGCACTTCATCGGCAACAACAGAATCCCAGACGATAACGGGTGTTCCACAAGCCATTGCTTCTAGTGGCGGCAGACCGAAACCTTCATATTCACTCGGAAAGACGAAAACATCGGCTAAACGATACAGTGCGGCTTTATCATCTTCATCAATATAGCCTGTCCAACGCACATAATTTTCGATATTGAGCCGTTTGGCATAATCGCGCAAATCAGGAAACAGAGGATTCGTCCAATCGGGTTCTCGCCCTGCTAATACCAGTGGGATATTATCGCCTTCTGCCTCGCCCACATAGGTATAAGCGAGTAGCAATTGATTAACTTGCTTACGGACATCAAAGCCCATACCGCCCAAGACAAAGCGCTCTGGCAAGTCATATTTTTTGCGAACAGCCTCATCGCCCTCAGAACCCATACGAGGGTGAAAATGCGTATCCGGTGCGAGATATGTCACCGTAATATCATCAAAATGACGATGCAGCAAATTCTCAATATCTAGTTTACTGGTTTGACTAATCGTGATGATATGGTCAGCATGACGAGCGGCTGTGCTGACAAGCGAGACATATAAGCGATTGAAAACACCCCTCGCATATATCGGATACATTAAGGGGATGACATCTAGCACCGATACGACGATAGGGATGGGCAAAGTAAGCGGCGACCCCCAATACGGCACATGAGCGAGGTCTGCTCCACTGCGCCCCACTGCCTGCGGAAACGTCCGTTGCTCAAACCAGACTTTCCCAAATTTGCTAGACGACTTTTTGTTTCCTGTCGGGATGACTTGCACGCCATCCGGTATATTATCGGGTTCTGGGTTGTGAGGCGGCATGATGAGTGTTAATTCCAGATTAGGATTAACTCGCTTGAGCATCGGCAGCAAGCGTCGGATATATTGTCCACTTCCGGCATGGGCTTTATCCCAAAACCAGCCATTAATTGCAACGCGCACTGAGATTCCTTTGAAAATTCGCTAAGGTCTTAGAGTCGTAGATAGCACCTTGAATGTCAAGCAGCAAAATCAAATTTTCGATTCGACTGACTTGCCACGAAATCTAATTCATCTTACACTGAGTATTAAAGTAAGGATATCAGTCATTTTGGAGGATTTCATCATGGAAGAGTTAGACTCGCGCATTGTTGAAGCACTCAAAAGCCAAGACCCTGAAGAACGGAAAAAAGCTGTTCGAGCATTGGGACAAACTACCTCTAGCGAGGCATTGCGTTATCTGGCAACTATCTACAAAAAAGACCCCGATGAAGGTGTCCGTAACTTAGCCATTAAAGCGGGGCGGCACGTCAAGAAAATGCGTGCCGCAAGCGATTGGGTTGTCAATGATGACGATATTCGCTTTGCAACCAGTGAGCAACCTGTCGTATCAAGCACTGTTTCCGCAGCAGTACAAGAACAAGCGAAAGGCTTGATGGATAAGGCACTCAATGAATCTGTCAAAGGCGATTATGACAAAGCAGAAGGATATGCACGTCAAGCCTTCCAAGTCAACCCTGATTTGCAGCACGATTCTTATTATGTCGGTATTGCCTGTGATGTGATGAATATGGATTCTGAAGAAGCAGTTGCGGCATTGCTCACCCCACCGACAGAATGATATGGTCTATGGCTATTTTGTTTGATGTCTTTTAGTGTAATGTGCCTGTGAGTCGGATTCGGTGGTCAGGAGATAATCATCATCAAGGGAGTCATCATCGGCAAATAGTTTTTTCGGTTTGCCTTCGTTTTTGCGCTTGCTGAACTCTGCCCATGCTCGAAATTTCACCATATAGCGATTTGTCGTGTAGAGTGATGCCAAAACCCCAATCAAGAGAGGCGAGGAAAAAAAGATAACATCGCTTGGCGAACGGGCAAAGGCTAAATAAGATGCCAACACCAAGAGACTCATCGCTAAAAATGTGTTGACTTCGACATGGCGATAAGCCTTTTTACGCGCTTCTTTGAAGTCCAGCGCATCTATAGGCAGTTTCAGTTTGCCAAATATACGGCGAATGGTATGTCCTAGCATAGCACCCATGACAGCACCCGGGAGCGCACCAATAAGAACCGATATCCCAGCAGAATAGCCTACGTTGTCAAAGAAGCTATACTCTCCGATACCGAATCGTCCGGCGATAATGCCAGCCCACAAAAATAACATAGCGAGCAACCACCCATAAACAGAGCCGTAGAGTGCCATATGTTTGACTGCGTTCGGTTTTTGCATGGTTTACCTCTGAGACTGTATTTGCGAATCGGTTTCAGTTGTTAGATGTGCGGCGTTGTTTGTGGAGTCTGTATCAGCAAGTTGATTTTTGGTCTTATAGTCATTTTTCATTTTGCCGATGTTGCCCCATACGCGGAGTTTCTTCATATAACGATTGACTGCATAGGCAGCCGCGCCGCCCGCAATGGCTGCCGGAATGGTGGTAAGCAAGAAATTCGTCCATCCGCCGAATAGCAGCGATAATAAGCCAAACATCAACAGAAAGGTTAATCCGCCGATGGTTTTTCTTGCTGATTTTCGAGTATTTGACCAGTCAGTTTGATTAAGTGGTATTTGAATATCACGAGTCTTATAGCGTAAAATCCACCCTTCGATGAAGCCCATAACAGCACCGGGTAAGGCACCGAATAGCAAACCAAATGGTAGTGTAAAGACTATCGCTTCCCAATCTGCACCACCAGTACCGCCAAGAACAATCACAAAGCTCCACGTATATAGCATGGCGAGTAGAAAACCATAGACCAGACCATAACCTGTCATGTGGAGAACAGCACTGGGTTTTTTCATGAGGTAGCTCCTCTTAGTTACGACAAGTAGAGGCGGATTGTTTATGGGGTTTTTGGGAAAAATTCTTGATTTTATCACTCATAATTGAATGCTCCACTATAATTTCAGTCGGGAAGGCATCTGCAAGATATCTTCATTATACACTGCAACATCCATCCGACAGCATATTTTTATATCAGCTTTCATCATAAATTTATTCACAGTTGTAGATTCCCCCAATTATTGGGGATATGGGAGATTTCACGAAATATTTACAGAATCGCAATCAGGGCGTAAGACGTGTTGGCGACGATAAGAATGAGAGAAAAAGAAAAAATTGTAAAAAAGAATTGATTTTACATTGCAAATCAATGTATTCTCAATGCAAGATAGCCATGCAGGATATTTCGATGCCCTACCAAATGCGATTACTCAACGAAGGTCATGTTTTACTTGTCCAAACTGGAGAATGTGTCACGATGGACGAGTTCGCTGAAATCAACGAAAAAATCTTAATGTATTCACGCGAGGCACCGGGAACATTTCACCTCATTACAGATATGCTGGAAACTCGTGAACATCCTCATAGTGTACGGGACTTCAAACATGCTGTGCATTGGACACGCGAACAGAATATCGGCTGGGTCATTTACTTGTCAGACAACCACTTCCTAAATGTGCTGGTTGATGCGGCTATGAATATGCACGGGCAAAGTTATCTGGTGTTGAATGACTTGCAAGCTGCCATGTCAATTATTGGCATGGATAGCGGTTTACCTGTTGATTAGTCACTGCCGACACGCACTTGCCGATTTATCAGAATTTCGTGTTGTCATGATGTTTAATGTAGAGTCTGGAAAGTAATTGGAAATAAAATCTCGGTTTTGTAGGGGCATAGCGCGCTATGCTCTTACGACGGAATTCTAAAAACTTACCCAAGGTTACTATTACTTGACCAATTTAATTCTTGTTGATTAGATTGGTGTTTTTCGGGCGCAATGCATTGCGCCCCTACATAAAAACTTTTTTGGTCGAGTACTATTGTGTCTGCCACGCGCTATATCATGGATAGGTGAATGAAAATTAGGGGTATCAAAGCTCATACGTTTTTGGCAGTTCTTAACCAAACAAGCCCCTTTCGGGGTTTTACCGCGCCTCACACAAAATGACAAAGTGAGACAGGCGTTAGAGCATCACTGTAGATAGTTTGTTAAACAAGAAAGGGCAGCACTTTGGCAAATATCACCTATCGCATCGGTATTGAAGGCATAGATTATCAAGAAATGAAGGAACGCCTACTTGAAGATGACTTCGATAATGGACGCACACTCAAGCAGTACAAAATCTCGTTTGAGAACACTCATACAGTTTGTATTGCCTATGCTGATGGTCATGTGATAGGCACGGTTCGCGCTCTATCTGATGGTGTTTGCAATGCTTATATTGTCGATGTGTGGACATATTCACCGTATCGCAAACAAGGCATCGCATGACAGATGTTAAAACTCGTTTTTGAACAATTACAAGGTCAGCATGTTTATTTGTGGACGGATGATGCACAAGCATTTTATGACCGAACAACGATGCAGCGTGCTAGTCACTACACAAGCTATCAAAAAGTCGTGGGGGATTGGCTTCAAAACGACACACGCGACGACTAACTCACATTACGCACTAATCCTAATTTTGGTACTGCCTATGTGCGCTCCCGAACGGGCGACCATACAGGGTTCGCATGTTCAAATATCCAATTCACCAGATAATCGTTTCTGCATCCCAGATAATTTGCCCAATCGGAACATGCTCACCTTTGTAATGCAAAATCTGGCGCACACCATTACTTTCGAGTAGTAATTTCCGCAGTGCATCTGGCAAACTTGCCGCGAAAATTTGCTCCAGACGGTCTAATTGGAAGTATGTCGCAGGGGGCGCGAATTCATATGTGTAGTCGCTATCTTCTGCTAATGAAGTGATGAGTTCGCGCCACATCTGCCAATCCCAATCAACATGCTATCTTAAAACATACCCCGTTTGCGTTTTGGCTTAAAAGCACCTTCAATGGTTTCGATGTCGAAGTTATCCGGCGCAACCCCTAATGCTGCATAACGATAGAGTGCTGCTTGATAAATACCACTGAGCGCACCTTGTATCGTGGCTAGTACCAAAACCGCCGCCACAATCAGAACAATGACTATGCCGACTAAAGCAGCAGAACCTGTCATGGAACCAATAGCAAATGCTAAAAGTCCGCCCACAACAATCACCAACAGATAGAACAAAAAGAAAATCCCACCAATACTGAAATTACCTGTGATTTGTTCGCCCCATGTTTTCTTGAGCAAACTTCCACTATGTTTTACCGCTTCAATGGGTCCCATATCAGTTGATACCAGCACTGGAATCACTAAGAAAGTGGCTAAATTCCATGCGAAACCGATGATACTCGCAATAATATCCCCAATGAAACCCGCCCGTTCTTCAATAATACGTAGAATCACACCGACTGTCGCGCTGATGGCGGCATAAGCGAGAATCTTGCTAATGCGTTCATTGGCAATCCGAAAACCATCGCTCAATGTTGGGTCGCCACCATCAAGCCGAATCATAGCCGCGCCGATGAGTCCCGTATTGAAGTAAATGATGATGGTGTACGAGACAAAGTACGAAATGAATAAGCCAATGTAGCCGAGAATACCTGCGCCACCTTCACCTAATCCAGCGACATCAAGCGAAAAAGCGATAATCGCCGATGGAATGAACATGATGATACTGACTATCACCAAGGTAATCGACGAAATGATTGGGAATAGAATCAATTCCTTATCTGCTTTCAGAACAGCCCAACTTGCCTTAACAAGTTGCCAACTTCGTGAAAAACTACCAAACACAGTCCCTCTCCTTTATGTTTTGATGTGCTATAGTTTCCTATAATCCCTATTATATGACATTTTTGCTTAAGGATGTTGTTTTCTGATGCGACACTTGCGAATACGATTACTGCTACTCCTGATGAGCGCGGTTTTTGGGCTACCTTTACAGGCACAAACGACGTGTGGCGTGGTCAATGCGATTGATTATCCGGTGAATCCTGACGGTTTTACACTGGCACAAGATTATGCGGCTGCTAGTCCGCGTCATCAGGGGCGTTTCCATACAGGCGAAGATTGGTATGGTGGGCGTGGCAATAGCTTCGGGCAACCCGTGAGAGCCGTCGCACGCGGCAGAGTGGTTTATTCTTTTGCACAAGGTTGGGGGCGTGATGGCGGCGTGGTCATCATTGAACATACATTTTCCGATGGCAGTTTATATTATTCGCAGTACGGACACATGCAAGATACCGAACAATACCCTTTCCCAACTCGCTTATCGTGTGTAGCAATCGGTGATATTATTGGTTCAGTCGGTGATGCGCGTCCTGCCCCCCATATACATTTTGAAATCCGCCGTGCGAATGGCATCAATGGCACAGAACCGGGTCCCGGTTATACCCGTGAAATACCTTATACAGAAGATTATCGCAATCCAAGTAAATTTATTCGTAATCAGCAAGCGTGGTTACATCCGACCCACATTTTTCATACCACAATCGGCACAGAAACCTCGGCTGATGAACGAAACCCTCGCGCACCACTTCTCGTTCTGAATGATAACAGTGTCTTGTACCTCAGTGGTGATGGCATGACTCTACGGCGTGCGACAAATGACGGACGGGTGTTATGGCGTGCGCGTTTGGATAGTGCAGCAGTCGCTATTGAGGGCTGGCAAGGAAATTCGTTATTGACTTATGCCGATGGCACGATGCAACTTGTCAATGTCGAAACAGGTGGCTTAGGTGAGTCATGGCAAATCGAAGCCCAACTGACAGGCGCAGCGATTTTCATCAATGGCACAAATGATACAGCGATTTACCCGTCTGATAGTGGATTGCTTGCTGTGAGCGCGAATCGCCGTGAAATCATCTGGAAAGTCGGTGATATCCCTGCATTTAGACGGGCATATGTCACGACACGCGATGAAATTGCTCTAATCAGTGTGGACAATGAATTACTATATCTCAGTAGCGATAGCACAGTCATTGAGCGTAACCCACTACGGGCAATGGCGAGTTTTGCGTCTGCACCCGACGGCACACTCTTAGCCTACACACTGGGCGGATTATGGCAGATTGATAATAGCGGCGAGTGGTCACTATACATTGAAGATGCCCCACGCGGTAGCAACAGTAGCGCCCTGCTCAACATGCCGCATCAATTGCTGCTTTTTGATGGTGTGACCTTGCAGGCATATGATTTCAACCGCCAAGCAATATGGCGTTCGGCAGTGCCGCTTGTATCGGGCTTAGTGGAACTAGATTTTGTTGATAATCTAATTTTGTTGACCAGCAATGCAGGCAATATCGCTGTGATAACTGAGGATGGGCGTTTTTGCAATCAGATACAAATATGGGGCAATGACGAGGCTCATCAATGGCATGACTTAGGGGCAGATGGTGTCTTGCGCGTTGCCATCGCTGACCAAATTATTGGTCTCAATTGGGAGCTATTCACGCGCCCCTGTCGGATTTAGTGCTACAATAGAATTATAGCAGACTAGAGGGTTCATATGACTATCAATATTCGACGTGTGACAGTTGAAGAATTTGAAAATTTCGCCAACCTTCCTGAAAATGAGGATAGATTGTTTGAATTTATCGGGGGGGAGATAATTGAAGTGCCATCAAATCCTTATACATCTGAAATTTCTATCCTAATTGCAGGAGCATTATTGACATTTGTTCGTAAGCATAAATTAGGGCATGTCACAGGTGAAGCAGGTGGTTATCAAGTACAGGGTGAGCGTTATGCGCCGGATGTGGCATTTATCTCAAACGTCAAACAGCCTAAATTGGCACGCCAAGGCTACAATCCCAACCCGCCTGATTTAGCTGTCGAAGTGGTTTCCCCTAGTGATAGAAAACAGAAATTGACGATTAAAATTAGTAATTATCTCGCTGCGGGAACAGTGGTCTGGGTGGTTTATCCTGATACGAAAGAAATTCAAATCCATGCGCCGCGACAAGCCGTACAAGTCCTCACCACAGATGACATGTTAAATGGTGGTCGTGTTTTGCCTGATTTCACACTCGCTGTTGCAGATATTTTCCCTGATGAAGAAGAATAATTCAGTTTTGATAGACCTGCGGATTAACACAATGCGTCAAGTGTTCGCCGCGTAAGCCAAGCAGCAGATTCTCAGCCGCGATTTCTCCCATGCGTTCACGGGTTTGATGTGTGGCACTGCCCAAATGTGGTACAACAATACAATTATCCAATGCCAATAAGGGGTGGTCTGAGGGTAGCGGTTCAGGGTCGGTGACATCCAATGCAGCACTAGCAATGATGTTATTTTTTAAGGCGTGCAGCAAGGCATCAGTTTGGATAACGCCGCCGCGTGCTGTGTTGATGAGAATAGCGGTGTTTTTCATCAATTTCAGTTCTTCCGCGCCAATCATGCCACGAGTATCATCATTGAGAGGGGCATGGATGCTGATAAAATCACTTTGAGTTAACAGTGTCTCTAAATCGACTTTTTTTGCGCCGGAACGTTCGACATATTCTATAGTGCTGCCCCCATGATAGAGAAACTTCATGCCAAAGCCTTTTGCCCGTTTCGTCATCGCATAGCCAATCCGCCCTAAGCCAATAATGCCGAGTGTCGCGCCCGATACTTCTTGTCCAAGCATCTGCAAGGGAAACCATGTTTGCCATTGACCCTCTTTGACGTATTTGATGCTTTCCGGCAGACGACGCGCCGCCGCTAGTAAGAGCATGAAGGCTTGGTCTGCCGTTGTTTCCGTGAGTACGCCGGGGGTGTTTCCGACAGGGATATCGCGTTCGCTTGCCGCCTCGATATCGACATTATCATAGCCGACAGCGTAATTGCTAATGATTCGCAATTTGGGCGCAGCATCTAAAGCCTCGCGGTCAATTTTCTCAGTCAGCATTGACACGACACCATCCGCCAATGCCAATTCATCCAGCAATTTGGGGCGTGGTGGCGGCGTTTCCGCATCCCAGACGATGACCTCACATGCAGCCGCAATCATCTTAAGTGCTTTTTCGGGAATAGTACGTGTGATAAAGACACGGGGTTTTGAGTCAGGCATAGGCAATAGCTCCGTGTGTGTTAGATTGTCCTCAATACGCAGCGATTGTACCCATTACCCACAACAGTAGCAACAAGGTGGACTGCCTTTTTAGCACCCCTTATAGTATCGCCCATTTAGGTTTTATATGCGATTACCCTAAAATTGCGTCCTTAATTGCTATCTTAATTACAATTTTAATATATAATAGCTGTAAGGTAGGGTGAAATTATTGGAGAACATGCTGATGCCGATTGCTGTAAATTGGGATAACGAAGAAAAAACTATCATTCGCTGGCAATTTTTGGCTAAGTGGACATGGGATGATTATTATGGCGCACTGCAAAACAGCCGCAAACTGACCCAACAAGCCACTACGATGATTGATGTCATTGTCGATATGCGTGCGAGTAAATCCTTACCAAGCCACCTATTTACCCATGCACAAAACGCCATCCAAACCACATCACTCAATGTGGGAACGATTGTCGTCATCGGTGTTACGCCCTTGCTGCGCTTTGCGTTTAATACCTTCAAACGTCTATATGATGCGACGACAGGCGGTTCGCGCCATGAATTGTATCTTGTTGCCCACGACGCGAACGCCTATAAAATCTTTGCTAAAGCACAAGCCCGGCGAGAACAATCCTCAACACGAGGATAATCTCAATTTACAGTTGCATTAATGTAAAGTTAATTTTTCTAGCATAAGATAATAGTCCACCTTGAAATATAAAGTGGACTTATCTGTCTTCATGTGGGCAATACATATGGAAAATAACGAACGACCCCTTATTCTCTTCACAAATGATGATGGCATTGATTCACCCGGATTGTGGGCCGTGGTCAAGGCATTTGAGGGTCTTGGCGATTTATTGGTTGTTGCCCCCCGTGAACAACAATCTGGTATGGCACGTAGTATGCCAAGTTTCAGCAAAGGCAAATTGTATGAATGGAAACTGCCTTTTGAGATTGCCCGTTGCCGAGCCTTTGCTGCTGATGGGACACCTGCCCAGACCGTCCAACATGGGATTTTAGAACTCAGTCATCGTAAACCATCGCTGGTTGTATCCGGTATCAATTATGGTGATAATACCGGTAACGGTGTGACCATTTCTGGCACTGTTGGTGCAGCATTAGAAGCCGCAAGTTTCGGTATCGCTGCAATGGCTGTCAGCCAACAAACTCCCTTCGACCTTCACTTGTCTTATTCTGATGACGTAGATTTTAGCACTGCGGCGCACTTCACACGGAAATTTGGCGAATTTATGATTCATCATGACACCTTACCAGATGATGTCGATGTCCTCAAAATTGATGTGCCATGGCAAGCCTCTGTAGATGTTGAGTGGCGCATGACACGGGTGAGTCGGCGACGGGTCTATTGGCCAACGCGCCCCGAACGAACATCTCTTAAGGGAACTGGAAAACTCGGTTATCATTTTAAGGCTGACCCTAGCAATGCTGAACCGGATAGTGATGTTTATGCCTTGATGCACGATAAGGTGGTCGCAGTCACGCCTATGAGCCTCGATATGACCTCGCGCACCGATATGTTCCGTTTGCGCCAAATCTTGGCTGGAAAACAGGTATATGGTTCGACCCAAGAAGCGGATTAACATAATCGGCTTTTGCTGATACATCCTCATAAGAATGAACTGAACAGCCCTCGCTATTTGTCGTCTATTTCCGAACAGAGTCCAAACACTTGTGCGCTATCCAAAGTGCCTGATTTTCGCTATAATTTGGGATACTATCGCAAATTTGGGATATATTCGGGTTTTGCGCCCCAATTTCGCCCCCAAAAACCTATAAATCAACGAAAAACAAGTTCAACTATACGAAAAAGGAATACCAGCCATGATTATTAGTGTTCTACAGGAGAATCTGCAAAAAGGGCTTAGTACAGTCAGCAAAGCGGTTGATAATCGCCCCTCACTGCCCGTCTTGCACAATATTTTGCTCGAAGCAGAGGGTAGCCGTCTCAAACTCGCGGCTACTAATTTGCAGATGAGTGTAACCATGTGGATTGGCGCAAAGGTAGACCAACCCGGCGCGATTACACTCCCTGCGAAAACTTTTACTGATTTGGTCAACAACCTATCGCCAGAACGGGTTGATTTGCAGTTAGACGCGCAAACGCACTCCGTAGCAATTCATTGTGGCGCAACCAACTCCAATATCAAAGGCATTGATGCCCAAGAATTCCCACCGATTACACACGGCGAAGGCGCAGACATCCGCATTGAAGGCAAGGTGCTGCAAGAGATGATTAATCAGACAGCTTTTGCAGCAGCGAAAGAAGATAATCGCCCCATTCTCACGGGTGTTTTCACCGAATTAGAGGGTGAGAAAATTACGATGGCGGCGGCTGATGGCTATCGGCTGGCAGTCCGCAATGGGACACTCTCCAACGCTGCGCCCGATGCCATGAGTATGGTCATTCCAGCGAAAACACTGATGGAAGTCGCTCGCATTATCGAAGGTGATGAAGAAGTCGGTATTACGCTCCCGAAAGACCGTGATATTGTCACGTTTCACTTAAACAATGTCGATATTACGTCGCAATTGCTAGAAGGACGTTTTCCCGATTTTACGGCTATCATCCCACGCAATTATGTGACAGCAACAACGATGTACACCCAAGATTTGCTGAAGGCTTGCCGTCGCGCCCAAATTTTTGCCCGTGATAGTGCCAATAGTGGTCGTCTATATGTCAAACCAGCGAGTGGACCCAATGAACCCGGTGAAGTCCAGATTGTGGGTAAGAGTGCCGAGCGCGGTGATTTAGACGGGATGTTGGATGCCAGTGTCGAAGGGGAGGCTTTGGATATTAGCTTCAATATTGAATACTTGATTGAAGTGCTGCGCGTTGTCAATGAAGAGCGCGTGGTTTTCCAGAGCAATGGGGCAGAGAATCCCGGTGTGCTACGTCCAGAAAATCGTGAAGATTTTGTACACGTTATCATGCCGATGAGTAAATAAGCCCGTGTAATTCTTTCTGATAGGCAGAAGCCAGTCCCTACGAACCATGATTTTTGCCCCGTAGGGACATGATTTTTCATATCCGCGATATAGCAGACACACCAAGAACTGAAGGTATGAGATAGCATGTTTGATATTCTGGTCATTGGCAAAGGCTTAATGGGTCGCTGCTCGCGGCAAGCAATGAATTCGTGAATACCATGATATCCCTTTATTGTGATTTTTGTTTCGCGAATACTTGAATGAGTAATTTTTTGATGGTACTCATACTTCTGCACAAATTTTCACTTGTCACTTAAGGAGACCATTTTATGAAATCAGCAGCGAATATTTTTGGCGGATTACTCATTCTAATTGGCATTATCTGGAGTTTGCAGGGTGCGAATATTTTACCCGGTAGCTTCATGACAGGGCAAATCGAGTGGCTTATCATTGGCGTGATTTTTATTGCGCTTGGAATTGCTCTGATTGTCTGGCGCAATCGGCAGAATAAAGCCAAAAACGACAATTGAATTTTTTCGATGTAATTCTGCTGGAATGTTAATATCTTTCTGTGACAGCGCCGATGCCAGAAAATCTAGTATCTCATCAAAATAGTGCCTGTTGGGATGGTAGTGTTATGCCTACTCGCATAATCTATGAACCAAATCATAGGGAGTTTGTTATAACACGGCAATACATTTACAGTCTATATAGGACAAACGTACCTATAGCGTAAGGTACACTGATGGTGCATTATCGCTATAATAAACGCTAAAAACGAGAGGTACTACGATGCGATGGCTTGAAGATAGCTTAAATTGGTTGTCCGATATTGATTGGGGTTGGTGGCCGATGCTCTTTTTGCGTCCGGCTAAAAATGAGGTTATGACGACTCCTCGTATTTTGAAAATTTCGGTGTATTATGGCACGATTGGAGCAATCGTCGTTGCAATACCGTTTATATTACGCTTCTTGCAATGTGATGATTGTTTTTTGCTCGATAATGCGCCACTGACATTACTTGCATTTGCCTTTTATATGTACACTTTCATGTTTTTGCTTTACCGTTTCATCTTTTCTATTGCGTGGAATAATCGTGCTATGCGCTTACAGAAGAAAAAACGGAAACCCCAAGACCTCAGCGCGTTAGAATCAGCAGATGACGAAATTGATTTGCAAGCCCTCTATATAGAAACTAGCGAAAGCCAACAGCGTTCATAATAACGATACCGTGTGTTTACTTGCCTCGCGCTTCGATTGTTCCAAATGAATCGTGTCTGTGGTATCGTTTTGCCCATAGTTTGACGAATTTCCTGTCGAGGATGGGTCATGCGATTTTTGCGCCGTTTCGTACCAGATATCATCATTGTGAGTCTACTGTTTTTGCTGCCGTTAGCCTTCTTCTTTCAGCAAACACTCGGCGGACGTACTTTGATTCCGACGGAAAATTTATTTCAACATGAACCTTATGCCACGTATCGAGAAAGCGTTAATGCGCCAGACATCCCAGACAATCATCTCGTTTCTGACCTCATCCTCGAAAATTACCAGTGGAAGGCATTCATCCGCCAACAAATCGCACAAGGCGAAGTGCCGTTGTGGAATCCGCATCAATTCAGTGGGATTCCGTTTTTAGCCGCCGGACAACATAGCGCACTCTACCCTGTCAGTATCATTTATTATGTGATGCCGTTGTGGTTAGCGTATGGCTGGTTTACAGTGCTTAATCTGTGGCTGGCAGGTGTGTTCATGTACCTTTTCGGGCGCGGATTAGGTATCGGGCGGGTGGGTGCGATGCTTGCTGGGGTGGTTTATCAATTTTCTGGATTCGTGATTGCGAGTGTCGTTTTCCAGATGATGATAGGGGCGCTGCCATGGTTGCCGTTAATGTTGCTGATGGCAGAATTTATCATCCGCAAAAGAGAACTTTTTGCACGAAAAACAGCGATTCCATGGGTAGCAATTGGCGCAGCCGCACTTGGCATGAATATTCTCGCTGGACATGTTGAAGTCACGCTGTATTCGCTGATTATCACGGGCTATTATGCAGGCATACGCTGGTTCGTTGATTGGTGGCGTAATCGTGACCATCGTGCCGCACTAGAAACGGCGGCATGGTTGCTGTCGATGGTGATTCTTGGTATTGGATTAGCGGCAATTCAATTTTTCCCACTGGTCGAATTTGCCAATAGCAACTGGCGCAGTGAACGCTCTGACCTCGAAACAGTGTTGAGTTATGCCCACCCAACACGCGATGTCTTGCAATTTGCGATGCCGAACTTTTATGGCAATCCGGCGCATCATGATGTCTTTGATGTCTTCGACTTTATGCGGAACAATGATTTTGGTTCAAAAACGAATACCGAATGGGGCATGAAGAATTATGTCGAAGGGGCTGTTTATCTCGGTATTTTGCCCTTGATACTAGCCTTATATGCGCTCTACCCCTACCCGACCTCCCCCGAAACATCAAGGGAGGAGAAGGATAAAAAGGGGGGTGAGGTTCGCATCATATTTGCCTCATTGGGTCTACTGAGCCTAACGTTTATGTTCGGTATGCCGACATATCGCATTATATTTGCCTTGCCGGGCTTCAACCAACTCAATTCGCCCTTTCGCTGGATATTTGCCCTGACAATCTGCGTTGCACTATTAGCCGCTTTTGGCTTAGATAAACTGATTCGACGGGCAGAAGAAAAATCAACAGCACTAGAAAGACGCATCGGCTACGGCATAGTTGGGATAGCGGTACTCATTTTGCTCGGACTCAGTGTGACGTATTTTGCTTATTCGTCATTGGAAAGCACTATCATCAATATGATGAATAGTCTCGCTAAAGCAAATGAGGCTTTCAGTAATCCACGCTTATTCTATAGTTATCAGTTTATCAATGCCCTGATTTTTGCGCTGATGTTGTTATTTTCTGGCATGGTGTTTATATGGGCGAGTCTTGCACAAACCCCACCCCCTAAACCCCCCTCCCCGAAGCATCAAGGAGGGGGACTTGCCTTGTTGCTGCGGAAAATGTATCCGCTATTTGCGGTGGGAATAGTCGTCGTCGATTTGTGGATTGCTTCATGGGGATTTAACCCAGCAAGTGACCCACAACTACTAGACTTTACGCCCCCTTCGATACAGTGGCTCATTGACCGCTATGAGGAAGAGGGAGCATTTCGCTATACCACAGTCGAACCCCCGAATACGCGCCCGATTCTGAATGCCAATAGCACGATGCAATATGGCTTAGACGATATTCGCGGTTATGACAGTATCATTCCAGCACAGTATGTCGATTTCATGCGCCAAGTCGCGCCACAAGTCCAACTCGATTTCAATCGTATTGCGCCCATTTTCATAGATGACCGCTTCTATACCGATTCAGATTATTTGGGGGTATTGCAATCTGACTTGCTCAATTTGCTCAATGTGCGCTATATCATCACGTATGCTGATGTTGACATGCCGGATACGCAATATGAACAAGTCTACAGCGATGATGCAGTTGTCATCTACGAAAATCTGACTGTTCTCCCACGAGTATACATTCCCACAGACGACGAAATCATCATCCCAACGAATTATTCTAGTAGCGGACGCGAAAAATTCTTCGATATAAGCGTGACAGAAGCCGATTCCCTGCTGGTTATCAGCGAAAATTATGCGGATGGATGGAAGGCATTCATTCGTCCGATAGCGACAGATGAGGCGGAAGAGCAGCTTGAGGTTGAACAGTATCTTGGCACATTTCAGAGTGTGATATTGCCCGTCGGTGAATGGACGGTGCGGATGGTTTATAGTCCGCAGAGTGTCCAGATTGGCTTTTTCGGCACTGCCATCAGCGCGATTGTCATCACATTAATGATTGGCATGTGGCTCTGGATGATATTTGTCGGAGTCAATAGCGGCGAGTCGTCACAATCGGCAAAAGTCGCCCGTAATAGCATCGCGCCGATTATCTTGAATTTATTCAATCGTGGCATAGATTTTGTGCTGGCGATTGTCATTTATCGCTTGCTCACACAGGAGATGGTGGGTGTCTATAACTTTGCAATTGTTGTCTTCGTCTGGTTTGATATTTTCACTAATTTCGGACTCGATTTATTTCAGATACGCGAAGTCAGCCGCGACAAATCGCGCAGTGCTTACTACTTTTTCAATACCAGCTTTCTACGCTTTTTGCTGAGTCTCATCGGTTTCGGGCTGTTGCTGCTATTTCTTTTTTTCTGGCAGAACAATATCGGCGAACCGCTACCAAAAGAGGGTTTGATTGCCCTCGTATTGCTGTACTTTGGCTTATTTCCGGCAAGTCTCAGCAAAGGCATGACCTCACTGTTTTATGCCCATGAACAAGCCGAAAAACCGGCAGCGATTGCCACAATTACCAGTGTCAACAAAGCCGTTTTTGGTGTGATTGTACTGGCACTCGGCTGGGGCATTGTCGGCTTGGCAGGAGTCAGTATTGTCAATAACCTCATTACGTTGGCTGTCTTGGTTTGGGCAGGGAAAGATTTTATCCGCGATTTACCGAAACGCCCACAATTCAAACTCATCCGCGAGATGGTTAGCGAGAGTTATCCCCTACTGCTCAATCATTTTCTGGCAACGATATTTTTCCAGATTGATATTGTGATATTACAAGCACAACGCGGCGCAATTGTTGTCGCGCAGTACAGCACTGCCTATAAATGGTTGCTGGCAATTAACATTATTCCGTCTTTTTTCACACAGGCACTCTTTCCCTTGCTGTCACGGCATGCAAGCGAAGACAAAGCAGCATTTAGGCGTACTTATGCGTTCGGACTTAAGTTGATGGTAGCGTTATCGCTGCCTGTCGCTGTCGGATTTACTGTTTTGGCGACTCCACTGACATTGATTCTCGCAGGGGAAAGTTATCTCCCGAATGGCGCGATTGCCCTCACGATTATGATATGGAGTATTCCGCTAGGGTGGATGAATAGTTTGACGCAATACGCCCTGATTGCGCTTGATTTACAACGCTATATCACACGCGCCTTTGTTGTCGCCGTGCTGTTCAACATCATCACGAATATCATTTTCGTCCCGATATATGGTTTTCAGGCGGCAGCAATCACGACTATTTTCAGTGAATTGGTGCTGCTGATTCCCTTCTTCTGGTTGATGAATCGCGGCACACAGCAAAATATCAATTGGCTTGACCTTATGTGGCGACCTGTTGTGGCGACGATTGTGATGGGTATAGTCGTTCTTTTGCTTTTGCAGATTAACATGATTCTGGCGCTCATTGTGGCGAGTGTGATTTATCTCGTGGTGTTTTTTGCGCTCAAGCCATTAAATGAACATGAATTGGCTATTCTACGTCCGATGCTGCCAGCAAAAGCGCGTGAATCGTCATTTTTGAGAAAAATATAAAGCGAAAAAAGCGTAACGCAGAGGAACAGAGAATCAGGGGCGCAGAGCATGATTTGGAATAGAAATCTTTGTGTCCTTTGTGACTTTGTGGGGCGTGTTTTTTCAGATAGCGCCTTGTAAGTTTTGCGTGGTATCATCTTGGGCAAATGGAATCAATACAAATAGGAGAATCTGATGCCGACACGTAGCGCAAAAGCCGAATGGCAAGGTAGCATGAAAGAAGGCAACGGAACACTAGAACTCGCACAGCAAAAATATCCTTATTCATTCAAAAGGCGCATGAACGATGAGGAACATCCTAGTACAAACCCCGAAGAACTTATCGCCGCAGCCCAAGCCGGCTGTTATAGCATGGCACTGTCTGCCCGTTTGAGTCAGCAAGGCTTTAAGGTTCAAAATATTGAAACGACCTGTAAAGTTACTTTATCCATGTCCGGTATCGGCATGAAAATATCGCGCATTGCCATCCATACAAAGGTCAAAGCTCCAAATTTAACCCAAGAACAATTACAACAACATGCCAAAATCGCCAAAGATAATTGTCCGGTATCGAATGCCTTGCTTGCTGTAGGCGTTATGCTTGATGCAAAGTTAGTTGAAGACTAAAATCGGTGATTCTCAAGTTTGTGCAATGTTTTATGTTCAGTTTTCGGACAGTAAGTGTTCAGCTATCCATGAGATTGTGGAGAGCGAATATGAATAAAAGCCCCTTACGAGGTTTCACCGCACCTCACACAAAATTACAAAGTGAGACAAGCGTTAGAGCATCACCGTAGATAGTTTGTTAAACAAGACTGATAAGCACCATTGAATGGCGCTCAAACTAGCGTCGTTCATGGCGCTTCTACAAAGATTTGCCGAATGCCTTCTAGTACATCACCAAAAAGTTTTTATGTAGGGGCGCAAGGCATTGCGCCCCTAGACTTTGGCTGTATTTGCAAAAAGAGAAGACTTTCGTTAAAAAGCTGAGTTAGTAAATAGCAGCGATTAGAAAGTCTAACTCTAATGTCAACTATCCCTCAAAACGAAGAACTTCTCAAGCATCT
>JAUZRW010000235.1 GCA_030950085.1 Anaerolineae bacterium | reverse complement strand
GCGGCGGAGTTTGCCGGACAAATTCGTGTGGCGAAGGTCGATACCGATGCCAATCCGGGACTGTCACAATCATTCCAGATTAGAAGCATCCCGTCGATTATGGTATTCAAAGAGGGCAAGCTCATCTTTAGCCAGCCCGGTGCTTTACCTGAACCTACATTCCGCGACTTGATTCAGCAGGTGATTGCGCTAGATGTAGCGGCTGCAATGGCTGAACAGGAAGCCCAACAGAATAAACCCGATTCCGAAAGCTAAGTAATGCTTCAACACGGAGTCTCAAGAGGGATAGGCTACTTCTAGCTATCCCTCTTTTGATTCATTAAGCTAAATAACGCTAAAGATATGCTATAATAGTTTGTATACGGTTTGTTTCTACCTCAATTGACTTTGTTAGGGTTTCAGAAGCGCGGACTGTATATGCGTTCCAAATAGGGCAAAGTAAATTCTTCTCTATAAATATCCATACATTCGTGGCAGTATCGGAAATAGAAAAATGGACTTAATCCAACATTTGCAAGAACGAGTCAGCGAGCCTGAGACATACAGCAACAGTCATGATGATGGTTTATACGATAGCGAAACGCGCCTCAAGGCGATTTTTGACCAAACACAGCAATTCACGAGTCTGTTACAGTGCGATGGGCATATTCTCGAAATTAATCGTACCGCGCTTGAATTCGCAGGTCTGCGTCGGCAAGATGTTTTGGGGCAAGCGCTATGGGAAACGGTATGGTGGCAGTTAGGCGATTGTGCGGCAGAACTTGAAAATGCGTTTCAACAATCGCTTACAGGCAAGACGATACAGTATGAAACGCAAATATGGGGTCAAGATAATGTTGTCGCTACCCTTGATATGACACTTAAACCTATCATGAATCATAAAAACCAAGTCGCCATGATTCTGGCTGAGGGGCATAACATTACCGAGCGCAAAATCGCTGAAGAACAAATCCATGCCGCATTGGAAAAAGAAAAAGAACTCAACAAATTAAAATCACGCTTTATCACCTTTACGTCGCATGAATTTCGGACTCCACTAGCAATTATCGCATCTTCGGCATATCTGCTACGGCGACATGGTTTGAATCTTTCTGATGAGGTGCAAGCGCGGCATTTCGACAAAATCCAAGATAATGTGGACTATATCGCGCAGATGCTTGATGATATTTTGTTAATGGGAAATTTGAGGTCACAGCAAATGGGATATGAGCCAGAAAAATATCCTGTCTCGCAAATGGTCGGCTTATTGCTAAAAGATTATGACAAACGCTATGGCAGCACACACAATTTTAGCTTCCAATCAACGCCACCCGATATTTATATTCAGGCTGACCAAACGTTTTTGGAACAAGCCATCAATCAATTGTTGAAAAATGCCGTGACCTATTCGACTGTTCGCGCCAAGATTCAAGTCGATTTGGCGCTCGATAATAAGCTGTTTACGATACACGTCACCGATAATGGCATTGGCATCCAGCCAGAAGATTTAGAAAAGATATTTGACAGTTTTGTACGCGGTTCAAATGTCGATAATTTTCCGGGTACCGGTTTAGGATTAGCTATCGTAAAAGATGTTGCCGAATTGCATCATGGGACAATTTCGGTAAAATCACAACCGGGTAAAACGACATTCACATTGACTATCCCACAAAATGGATGATTCAATATCACACAACCTTTGAGCGCCCAAGAATTTTTGGAAAAAGCGTCACACAGCCATATTGAGGAACAGAAGAACAGAGCATCCTAGAAAACTCTACCAGATTATTAAACAAAATCTACTGCTCGACCAATTTAATTTTTGAAGATTAGATTATGTGCTTTTCGGGCGCAATGCCTTGCGCCCCTACATAAAAACTTTTTTGGTCATGTACTATTCAGCTATTGAATTGACGGATGCGGTGGATAAAAGCGATACTCTGTAAGCGATTTTCCAAAATATAGGTGATATACCCCAGCATGACGCGCTCGACATCGCTATGTAAGCTATCTTGTACTGTTAATGCCCCCACTTGTTGATAGGCGCTTCGTTGCATATGCCGCAGCAATTTTAGTGTCACTACCGGAAGACTCACCAAACCTGCACTATGGGCTGAACCTTGTGGCGAAACAACACCGCCACCATCAAAGCTAAAAAATTGGTCAGTCGGCTGCACATCTTCATGGGTAACAACACATTCATTCAATTCAGGTCGAAAGCCAACTTCATCAAGCAAACGGAGTTCATAATAACGAATGACGCGGCGTGGGTCGTCATCATCACATAAACGAGCAAAAGTGGTATCGAGCAAGTCAAACAATGTGGTCGTATAGGTATCATCACTATCATAGGTGAAGCGGTCTAGTAACTCGGCGGCATAATTGGCATAAGCACCGCGAATTAAATCTTCACGAATCGGCAAATAAGGGTTCGTCATTTCAGCTTGTGTGAGAATATCCATGCTGCGCCCTTTGGCTATCAGGACATCCGCACGGGTGAACAATTCGACATGACCTGTTTTTTTACTAGCGGGTTTACGTGCGCCTTTCGCCACTGCATCAAATTTGCCATGTAGCGGTGTGAGCAATGTCAGCAGACGGTCTGCTTCACCAAAATTGCGTCGCTTGAGAACGAGGGCCGGTGTACGAAATGTGCGAGGTCGCATCGACATAAGGCTACACTATTCCTGAAACTGACGGATTGTGTGGCTGCGTCGGAATGCCCATGCTGCGGTGGTGAATAGCAAAATACCCAAAAACAACAAGGTGATTCGTCCACGAAAACCTTCTAGCAGGAAGAGGATGCTTGCAATTATCTGTACCACTGCCAGCACAATTTGACGCTTGGCAGGTTGTCCGCGAAAATCATCGACCATACGCTGTATTTGTGGCTGATTGAAAGATGACCACATTGTCCAAATGCTTGCTACGGCAAACAAAATTGCAATCGTGATATTGAATACAGTAAGCACCGATTCATCATTGGGGTTATCGAAAAAACCAGAAAAAACACTCAGCACGGCGATAAGTAGTAATGCCACGCCCAGATAGCGCATAAACCAACATTCAGATGTGAGCCATGCTTGTAAACGCGAATCGCTTATATCAGTTTCAGTCATTTTATCCTTGCTCCGATAGATGCTTTAGAAATGTGCTATATTGCCAATCACAGATTCCTAGCTTATCACCATTTTGGGGTCACAACAGACATATATATCACGTCCCTACAGGTCAAAAGTCTGCCGCAAAACACAAAATGGTGGTTCACTGAATTTTGGCTATCTATCTTCTTCATGAGTTTCGATGCTGAGTTCTTCATCGCGCTTGAAACGACGGCTATACTCGGTCACTTTGGCAGCACGCCATTGAAACCAGACTGCGAGAGCAGCCAAAAGCAGCGCCCCTATCCAGTAGAGTGGGCGATTGCTTTGCATTCCCTGATAGAGCAAAAATGCCGCAGCGAGTCCTGCCATTGTCGCTTGAGAGGCGAGTTGGCGTTGTTGCAAAAAATAGAGATGGGCATATTCATCAATCGGGCGACGGCTGCGAAAGATGAGGGTCAAGCCACCTGCGAAGAGACCTGCGGCAACCAATAATGTATATTGGTCAGCCGGTTTATCGAGTGCTAATGCCAAGCCACCTGCAAACAACATCAATATGCCGCCGATACGTTTGATGCTCTTCTCTAGTTTATGCCATGCCGCAATAAAGGCATCACGCTCATCAGTGAAATCATTCTCTGGATTCACCATGTCAGACAATATCCTTTTTTCACAATGTTCTGAAAATATCATATCACATTTCGATAGTGTATTGATGATTTATTCTAATTTGCCTCACACAAAAATATGAACCACTAGAGAACACAGAGGGCACAGAGAGTCAAGTTCAAAACCTTTCTTTGCGCCTTTCACCCTTTACATCTTTGCGTTACGCTTTTTCTAAGCACTTATCAGACTCTACACGCTTTTTCGGTTCAACAAAATCTGTAAAATTTCTGAATAATCTGCGCTGGCTATCAACAGCTTGTATAATCGCGTGTATAGTTGTCAAAAGTCCCTTTCGGGGTTTCATCGCGCCTCACACAAAATGGTAATGTGAGATAAGCGTTAGAGTATTATTGTAGATAATTTGTTAAACAAGAATCTTTCATGCTAAGGAGTGACTATGCGCGTCAATATCGGTCTGGCACAGATGTACCCCAAGTTGGGCGATGTACAGGCAAATCTGGACAGTCATCTGCAATTTATTGAGCAGGCAAAGGCAAAAGATGTTGATTTACTGATATTCCCCGAATTGTCGATGACGGGTTATCAAATACAAGACCTCGTGCCAGAAGTCGCCTTGACAACCCATTCGACTCACCCTATTTTCGGACAATTAATGGCTGCCAGCGAAGATGTTGATTTGATGGTCGGTTTCGTGCATGAAGATGCGCGTAATCGTTTTTACATTGCCTCAGCTTATCTTTCACGCGGCAAAGTGCTTCATATTCATCATAAACTGTATTTGCCAACCTATGGCATGTTCGATGAATCGCGTTTTTTAGCACAGGGCAATAGTGTTCGTGCCTTTGATACACGCTTGGGACGAGTCGGCATGTTGATTTGCGAAGATTTCTGGCATATGTCGCCGCCCTATATTTTGTGGATGGATGGTGCGGATATGCTGCTGATGCACAGTGCGAGTCCCGGACGCGGCTTGGATAGCGAAAATGAATTATCTGGCACACGCTGGGTTGAACGAGTCAATCGAGCCTACGGTGGTGTCTTTACGACCTATATTGCCCATGTGAATCGTGTCGGTTATGAAGATGGCAAAGTATTCGCAGGCGGCGGCTTCATCATTGACCCCGACGGCGAAATGATTGTCCGTGGTGACTATTTCAAAGAACAATTGGTGACGCATGAAGTGGATTTGAATCAATTGCATCGCACTCGCGCCCGTTTGCCTGTTCTGCGTGATGAACGTCCCGGACTGATGCGACGTGAACTAGGACGTATTCTGGATGAAAGACTAAAGGACTAATTATGACTTACGATACAATTTTACGTGGCGGAAAAATAGTAGATGGCAATGGCGGCGAACCCTTTGTTGGGGATGTGGCGATTCAAGGCGATTCGATAGCAGCAATCGGTGATGCTGGCACACTTTCTGGCAATACAGTGATTGATGTTGATGGTCTCTATGTTGCGCCGGGTTTCATCAATATGTTGAGTTGGTCTGTCGAATCGCTGATTGAAGATGGGCGGTCTCAGAGCGAGATTCGGCAAGGTGTGACGCTCGAAATTATGGGCGAAGGTACGTCTATGGGACCCTTCAGCGAAAAAATGAAAGCAGAATGGCGCGGTGGTATTCTCGGCAATGATAGCATCAAGTACGATATTGACTGGACAACGCTCGGTGAGTATCTGCAAATGCTGGAAAAGCGCGGTGTTTCAACCAATGTAGCATCGTATGTTGGCTCATCGACTTTGCGTGTCTATGCGGTTGGCTATGATGACCGTGAACCGACAGCCGATGAACTCGACCTCATGAAATCGCTGGTGCGTCAGGCGATGCAAGAAGGCGCTGTGGGTATGTCCGCCGCCCTGATTTATCCGCCTGCTTCTTTTGCGAAAACGGATGAATTAATCGAATTGGTAAAAGTTGTTGCTGAATATGATGGAGTCTATGTGTCACATCTTCGTAGTGAGGGCGCTGCATTTTACGAAGCATTAGACGAATTCATACAGATTGTCCGTGATACAGGGGTACGTGGCGAAATTTATCATCTCAAAGCCTCTGGCAAGAACAATTGGGATAAGATGGATGAGGTCATTAGGCGCATCGAGAAAGCGCGTGCTGATGGTTTGTCGATTCATGCTGATATGTATACCTATCCCTACTCTGGGACAGGTTTAACCGCTTGTTTGCCACAATGGGTACAAGATGGCGGTCATGAGGCAATGATTCGCCGCCTTACAAACCCTGATATGCGCGTTCGTATCCGTGAAGAGATGCGTGGGCAAACGAATGGCTGGGAAAATATGTATCAAGAAAATGGCATGGATGGTATTCTACTATCGGGCTTCAATAAGCCGCAACTGAAAAAACTCACGGGAAAGACCTTGCGTGAAGTTTGTGATATGCGCGGCACACCGCCCGAAGATACGATTATGGATTTGATTGTTGAAGATGATAGCCGCATTTTCACGATGTATTTTTCGATGTCAGACGATAATTTACGCAAGCAAGTCCCCTTGCCATGGCTCAGTTTTTGCTCGGATGCCGAATCGCAAGCCCCGGAAGGCGTATTTTTAGAGAGCAATCCTCATCCGCGTGCTTATGGCTCTTTTGCACGAGTCTTGGGCAAGTATGTTCGTGATGAGGGCTTAATCACGGTTCAGGAAGCAGTCCGCAAACTCGCAGCATTGCCAGCCGATGTGCTTAAAATCCAAAAGCGCGGACGCTTGGCTGTTGGTAATTTCGCGGATATTGCGGTCTTCGATTTGGCAAATGTTCAAGATTATGCCACGCCCCAAAAACCGCATCAGTATTCGACAGGCATGGTGCATGTCTTCGTCAATGGGGGGCATGTGCTAAAAGATGGCGAACATACCGGCGCAACACCCGGACGCTTCGTTAAGGGACCCGGCTACAAATCACTATCTACATAAATAGGTGATATTTTATGACAGAACAAGACAAACAGGAAGCGGATAAATTGGCAATGGACAAACTCGCCTTGCGGAAAAGTCAGGCAGGGATGCGGTTTATCGCTCAGATGCACATTTACAATGGCGGTGATTTTGGTCGCCTCGATAGCTTCATCCGCGATAGTTATCATGATGACATGCTAGAGGCGCAATCTGCTATTGAGCGTAATCAGATTCTGATGGCAATGCACGAGGCAATCGGGCGTGTGAAGGTTAAGCAGGTTGTCGGCACACACGAACATCAGGCGATTGTCGTCATGGAAGCGGAAAAAACTGATAAGTTCTATTATGTGGAAATGAAGGTTGAAGAAGATTATCCGCATAAAATTACGTATTTCTCGCTCCAGAAGATGCAAGAATCTGAGAATGAATCACAAAGACACGAAGAACACAAAGAAGGGGAAAATGGACAAAATGATGGTCACAAGCCAACAAAATAATATTCTGGAACGCATGACAATCAACACTGACCTTGCCCGTAATATTCTGACGGGGTTTATCCGTGACCAGATTAGCAAAGCAGGGATGAAAAAAGCGGTACTCGGTCTATCAGGCGGCATTGACTCGGCACTGTCGGCGTATTTATCAGCCGAAGCATTGGGCGCAGAAAATGTCCTCGCAGTACGGATGCCCTATGAAACATCCAGTGAAAACAGCTTGATTCATGCTGATGATGTCATCAAAGATTTGGGCTTGGCGAGTATCACTGTGCCGATTACACCGATGGCGCAACCGTTGATTGAACGCTTCGATGATATGACGAATGTTCGCGCTGGCAATATCATGGCACGCACGCGCATGATTATTCTCTATGACCAATCAGTATCATGGGGTGGTCTCGTGATGGGGACTAGCAATAAGACAGAATTCATGCTCGGTTATAGTACAATTTATGGTGATAGTGGTGTCGCACTGCAACCGATAGCCGACCTCTTCAAATGTCAGGTGCGGCAATTATCACGGGCAATGGGTGTCCCCTCTGCGATTGTCGATAAGCCGCCGAGTGCTGATTTGTGGGAAGGTCAGACGGATGAGCAAGAATTGGGCTTTTCTTATGATGCGGCTGATACGGTTTTGTATTTGCTGATTGATGAACGCTACACGGTAGAAGAAGCTGCCGAAGCAAGTGGCTATGATGTTGCCTTCATCTCGAAAGTATGGGAGCGTGTCAAGGCTAATCACTATAAACGTACCATGCCCAATATCGCCAAAGTCAGTCGCCGCACAATTGGTCACGATTTCTTGTATTTGCGCGATTATACGGGACGACAGGGTAAATTATCATAAACGCTTCGCCGAAAAAGATTTAACGCAGAGGCGCAGAGAATCAGAGGAACAGAGCGTTATTCTGGATGAATTCTTGGTGTTCTCTGCGTTTTGGCAGTTCATTATGAAGAAAAGGCTGAAAAAGATTCATGTCGCAAGACTGGAAAACAACAAACAAGCGCACTGTTCTACAAAACGGCAAATTTCTAACAGTGGAATATCACACGGTTGAACTGCCCGATGGCACAGTGATTGAGGATTGGTCATGGGTGATTACGCCGGATTTTATCAATGTTGTGATTATTGATGAAGACGGGCGCTTTGTGCTATTTCGTCAGACAAAATACGGTATTGAAGGCGATTCGCTGGCAACTGTTGGCGGCTATATCGAAGACAATGAAGACCCGTTAGCAGCCGCAAAACGCGAGATGCTAGAAGAAACAGGCTACGAGGCACCGAATTGGATATCTTTCGGCAGTTTCCGTGTTGATGCTAATCGTGGCGCAGGGATGGCATATGCTTATCTGGCGACAGGCGCGAAAAAAGTCACTGAACCAGATGCCGATGACCTTGAAGAACAAGAACTCGTTTTGCTCTCGCGTTCGGAAGTTGAAACGGCTTTGTTCAAGGGCGAGTTCAAGGTTCTGCCGTGGACGGGTCTTGTCGCCTTGAGTCTACTGCATCTGGATAAAAATAATGCTAGATATTCCTGATAATCTACCGGATTTAACCCGCGAACTGGTGAATCTTCGCAAAAAGCCGACGACACAAGAACGCTTTAAGTCCTATCCGGCAATGCTACAGCGTTTCAATGATTTGCTGGATGATTGCGAGGATGCCGACACGCTGAAAGAAGTCTTGCGCCTCGATACAGGCTACTATCTATTAGCCGGATATCGACAGCGTGTGCTAGAGAAGTTGCTGTCAATAGAGCGCAGTGCCGAGACAGTCAATCTTTATGCGATGCAGCTAGAATTATTCGGCGATATCAATGAATATGGTGAGGCAAATACTGATATTGATGAGCGTGTCGAGGCTTTATATGCCGAAGCCGAGCAACTGAAAAAAGCAGAATAGGGCGCAAGCAACACGCCCTATCTGAAATTCATTTCAGGCGTTCTAAGCCATCTGCCAATTTATTGAGACCAATCGAAACTGTTGTATTACTTGTGGAGGCTAGTGTCCGTAAGCCAGAAGCAATTTCGTCAATTTCTGCGGCAGTCAAGACATCGCCTAATGATTTCCCACTGGGTCCGGTGACACCCGTTGCACCCTTAGTCGATTCTTGCGATTCTTGTGGTTCTTCGCGCACGCCGATGGGCGCAGGTTGCTGTGTAGATGTCTCTTTTTCGCTTGATGGTGTTGAGGCACTGCCTAATGTTGGCACACCACTACCGCCATAATCTGCGGAGACTTCTTCAAGTGTCAGTTGGTAGACAAATAAGTCGCAATCGTTACCAGCATAAACTGAGCGTGCCAAAAAAGAATAATCGACAGTTAAATCAGCATTACAATGGAAAACATAGAGATTTTCTTCTTGCTGCTTATACTGCCCCTTACCCGTCATTTGCCAACCCTGCTCAATGACTTTGCCAGTAGAAGCTGTCATACGGAATTGCCATGTCACGGCATCGGTGCGTTCTTGTTGCCCGACAGGAAAATTGACATCCGGCTTGAAAACTGCTTTGGCAAGATAACGCTGGTTAGCCTTCAACGGGACACTTTTTTGCACATAGCCCGCTTCCCATGCCCGATAGCCTGCCGAAATAAGGAAGCCATTATCCCGATGCAGACTTTCCGCCAATTTACCGGGGTCATTTTCTTTCGGTAAGGTCACAAAGTCCCAACCGTCAGGATATTCGATTGTTCCGGTATTTCCATCTTTGTCAAAGAAATAGCGCCCATGCTTCCAATTACCCATTTTGGGATTGTTCAAAATATTTACCATGCGATTTTCCCTATAAAATTTAGTAAGTAATGTTATTGTACTGCGAAATAGTACGTCATGTGCCTTAAGTCGCCGCTAATTTCTGAGATTTCTAATTGGTGTCGCGTGTGAGCGTCAGATTGTATTCGCCAACGGTTGTGCCATCACGCAAGCCAAACCGAGTGACAGCGATGACATAACGGGCAGTTTCTGGCAGGGTAAAGTTGAGTTCCGAATCGCAGTCGCTGTTCTCAGCATCGTCATTAATGGCAAGGTTATTATCAAGCGAGTCGCGTAGTATCACAATCGGGTCAAGATTACCGATGGTACGCTGTACACAAGCACGGACAACATCGCCGACATTGCCCCGAAATTGATAAAATTGGGCAAAAACGTCATTCGTAATCGACCCATTGACAGGTTCATCAGAGTAAACAAGGAGGCTGTCTCCGCCTTGGCTGGCTGTTTGCTGTGGTGACGGTCTTGTAATCGTGCCTGTATCTGTGACAGCAACACTGCCATTCGACAAAACGCGCAAGCCACTTTCATACCGTTCGCCGGGGCTCAAAAGTAGTGGATTACGAGGGGTGCTGATAGCAACTAATATCGGTTCGCCATCGACAGCTAATGTGAGTGTGAAGGTAATCGGGTCACGGGTGGCACAGACATTTTGATACCACACCCAAACCACATAATCACCTGTATCAAGTTCCGTTTCGGACCAAAAGATATGCTCGACAGGTTGGGCGGTAGGTGTTTCGCAGCCCGTATTGCTATCAATTTGTAGATTACCGCCGTCGGGAATTTGAGGATTAGCCCATGACACCGTTCGTCCGGATGGCGCACGAACAAAAAGATTCAAATCAGCGTCACCCTGCCATTCGAGAGTCGCGGTTAAACTGCCAGACAGTAAGGCAATTTGCCCTACCGTGAGCGACAAATCATAGTCGCCTTCGCCACTACCGCCACTTAGGCGTGGGCGCGTTGCCAAAATGAAGTAATCACCATCGGCGGGAAGTGCGTATTGTGCGATACGGGCTGTGGATGTTGCACCTGTATTGTCATTGAAGGCTAATTCATTGAGGCTGCTATCCGTCAAAATGAGGAAGGGGTCAAGTAATGTGTCGGTTTCGGCAGCTTGCATCTGGATAGAGACCAACTCGCCTTCTTTACCACTAAAACGATAATAAATGATGGGATTACGGTCATTGATTGTACCAGAATAATTTTCATTATATTGGGCGACTTGAACCCGTAATTTATCCGTGTTGGGGTCATTGCGGCGCAACGATAGCTGGAAACCACCGCCACCTGAACCTGTATTATCTGCCCGTAAAATATAGGGCCCGCTACGGGGGCTTGTAAAACTGACACGGGTTTGATTACCACTAGACCCTTGCTGCACTAACTCTATATTTTCTTCATCCTCATTATATATGCGAGGCAAGATGGCAATGCTTGGCATAATTGAGGCATCATCACTGCCCAGAACCGTCATATTTACAAAAACACGCTCATTAATGGTTGTATTCACCACAAAATAGAGCGATGAAATCGTATCCGTGAATTCAGCCTCAAGCGGCTCATCATCATCTAATAAGCCATCATCCACTACATTGGCTTCTACTGTAAATTCACCACTTGTAGATTCATCGCTCCCGATTTGTTGCGCCACTTCAATCAGATAC